>NZ_FXWU01000003.1:203373-649771 GCF_900184205.1 Pseudomonas sp. LAIL14HWK12:I10
TACCAAGCCGCCTGCGTCCGGCAAGCCATCCGGGTTTTACGCATTGCCCGGTAGGAGCAGCCTTGTGCTGCGAAGAGGCCGGTGATAGCAACGAAGATTGACTGTGCCTGTACCCGCCTCTTCGCAGCGCAAGGCTGCTCCTACACAGATTGGGGGCGCAGCGCTATTGCATATGGGCCTGCAGCGCTTGCTGGTCGGCATGGTAGGAGGACCGCACCAGCGGCCCGGACGCCACGTTCTTGAAGCCCATCGCCAAGGCCCGTTCGGCAAACCAGGCGAAGGTGTCCGGGTGCACGAAGCGCTGCACCGGCAGGTGGCTGCGCGACGGTTGCAGGTATTGCCCCAGGGTCAGCATGTCGACCTGGTGCTCGCGCATGCGCTGCATCACCTCGATCACTTCTTCATCGGTTTCACCCAGGCCCAGCATCAGCCCGGATTTGGTCGGTACGCTGGGCACACGTCGTTTGAAATTCTCCAGCAGGTCCAGCGACCACTCGAAGTCCGAGCCCGGCCGCGCCGCCTTGTACAGGCGCGGCACGGTTTCCAGGTTGTGGTTGAACACGTCCGGCGGCTCCTGCGCGGTGATGGCCAGGGCCACGTCCATGCGCCCGCGGTAGTCCGGCACCAGGGTCTCCAGCTTGACGCCCGGCGACAGCGTGCGGATTTCACGCAGGCAGTCGACGAAGTGCTGGGCGCCGCCGTCGCGCAGGTCATCGCGGTCCACCGAGGTGATCACCACGTACTTCAGGCGCAGGTCGGCAATGGCAATCGCCAGGTTCTTCGGCTCATCGGCATCCAGCGGTTTCGGCCGCCCGTGGCCGACGTCGCAGAATGGGCAACGGCGGGTGCAGATGTCACCCATGATCATGAAGGTCGCCGTGCCACCGGAGAAGCACTCGCCCAGGTTCGGGCATGAGGCTTCTTCGCAAACACTGTGCAGCTTGTGCTTGCGCAGCAGCGCCTTGACCCGTGCGACCTCGGATGACGTGGCAATGCCCACGCGAATCCAGTCAGGTTTGCGCGGCACCTCCTCGGTGGGCAGGATCTTCACCGGGATGCGCGCCACCTTGTCGGCGCCGCGCAGTTTCACACCGGCTTGCAGGGGCTGCGGGCGCGTGGCGGCAGGCAGGGTCTGGTTCATGTTCATGCTCCGGCAATGAAGGCTTCAGCCACGGTAATATCGTTGCGTCACAAAGGGTGTGCGTACCACCTGCATCGGCACCCGCTTGCCTCGCACCAAGGCGAAGACTTCGGTTTCCAATGCCGCGTGCGCACTGTGCACGTACCCCATCGCCAACGGCCCGCCCAGGCTGGGGCCGAAACCGCCGCTGGTGACGCGGCCGACTTCCTGGTCGTTGGCATCGACGATCAGCGCCCCTTCGCGCACCGGTACACGCGCTTTGGGCATCAGGCCCACCCGTTTACTGGCCACGCCCTCGCGTTGCTGGGCAAAGAGGCGTTCGGCCCCCGGAAAACCGCCGGCCCGCACGCCCTCGGCACGTCGAGCCTTGGAGATCGCCCAGGTCAGGCTGGCCTCGATAGGTGTGCTGCGCGCGTCCATGTCATGGCCGTACAGGCACAGCCCGGCCTCCAGGCGCAGCGAATCGCGGGCGCCCAGGCCGATGGCCTCGACCTCGGGCTCGGCCAGCAGCGTGCGGGCGAGCATTGCCGCCGCCTCGGCCGGCACCGAGATCTCGAAGCCATCCTCACCGGTATAACCCGAGCGGCTGACGTAGCAGTCAACACCCAGCAGCTTCACACGGGCGAACTGCATGAAGGTCATGGCGCCGGCCTGGGACGCCAGGCGCCCCAGCACCTTGGCCGCAGCAGGCCCCTGCAGGGCCAGCAAGGCGTGGCTTTCGAACAGCGATTCCACCTCGCACTGCCCTTCCAGATGCTGCTTGAGGTGCAGCAGGTCCTGGTCCTTGCAGCCAGCGTTAACCACCAGCAACAGTTCGTCACCGCCCAGGTTGGCCACCATCAGGTCGTCGAGGATGCCGCCGTCGTCGTTGGTGAACAGCGCATAACGCTGCATGCCCACCGGCAGGTCGAGAATGTCGACCGGCACCAGCGCCTCCAATGCCTTGGCAGCGCCGGCGCCGCGCAGGCGAATCTGCCCCATGTGCGAAACGTCGAACAGGCCGGCCTGCTCACGGGTATGCAGGTGCTCCTTGAGCACCCCCAGCGGGTATTGCACCGGCATGGCGTAGCCGGCAAAGGGCACCATGCGCGCGCCGAGTTTCAGGTGCAGGTCATGCAGTGGTGTTTGTTTGAGTTGTTCTGTGGACATGAACGATTCCCCGTAGTCGATTCAGGCGCGATAGACCGGATATTCCGCGCACAGCCTGGCCACCGACGCGGCCACCTGGGCCTCGACATCGGCATCGCCAAGGTGGTCGAGGATGTCGCAGACCCAGCCGGCCAGGGCCACGCATTCGGCCACCTTGAAGCCACGGGTGGTGACCGCTGGGGTGCCGATACGCAGGCCCGAGGTCACGAACGGCGACTGCGGGTCGTTCGGTACGGCATTCTTGTTGACGGTGATGTGCGCGCGGCCCAAAGCGGCGTCGGCGTCTTTACCGGTGAGGCCCTGGCGGATCAGGCTGACCAGGAACAGGTGGTTGTCAGTACCGCCGGAAACCACGTCGTAGCCGCGGTCGATGAACACCTGGGCCATGGCCTGGGCGTTTTCGATGACTTGTTGCTGGTAGGCCTTGAAGCCTGGCTCCAGCGCTTCCTTGAAGCACACGGCCTTGGCGGCGATGACGTGCATCAGCGGGCCGCCCTGGGCGCCGGGGAACAAGGCAGCGTTGAGCTTCTTCTCGATTTCTTCGTTGGACTTGGCCAGGATAAGGCCGCCACGTGGGCCGCGCAGGGTCTTGTGGGTGGTGGTGGTGACCACGTCGGCGAACGGGATCGGGTTCGGGTACAGGCCCGCAGCAACCAGGCCGGCAACGTGGGCCATGTCGACGAACAGCAGCGCACCGACCTTGTCGGCGATGGCGCGGAAGCGTGGGAAGTCGAGGGTCTTGGAGTAGGCCGAGAAGCCGGCGACGATCATTTTCGGCGTGTGCTCGACCGCCAGGCGCTCGACTTCGTCGTAGTCGATCAGGCCGGTCTTGGTGTCGATGCCGTATTGAACCGCGTTGTACAGCTTGCCCGAGGACGACACTTTAGCGCCGTGGGTCAGGTGGCCGCCGTGGGCCAGGCTCATGCCCAGGAGGGTGTCACCGGCCTGCAGCAAAGCCAGGTACACCGCGCTGTTGGCCGAGGAACCCGAGTGCGGCTGGACGTTGGCGTAGTCGGCACCGAACAGCTGCTTGGCGCGCTCGATGGCCAACTGTTCAACCACATCGACGTGCTCACACCCCCCGTAGTAACGCTTGCCTGGGTAGCCTTCGGCGTACTTGTTGGTCAGCTCGGTGCCCTGGGCCTGCATCACTTGCGGGCTGGTGTAGTTTTCCGAGGCGATCAGCTCGATGTGGTCTTCCTGGCGTTGTACTTCACGGCTGATGGCCTCCTGCAGCACAGGGTCGAAGTCGGACAGGGTGAGGCTTTTATGGAACATGTGGGTGCTTCCTTATTGTTGGGGGCAGGCAAGGCCCGGACGGGGTCCGGGCCTGGGCAGTCAGGCGTCCTGGTAGACCGACATGGGCGGGCAGGCACAAGCCAGGTTGCGGTCACCGTAGACGTTGTCCACGCGCCCCACCGGCGGCCAATACTTGTTCTCGCGCAGCGTTTGCAACGGGTACACCGCCAGCTCCCGGCCGTAGCGATGGGGCCATTCGCCCACCAATTCACTGGCGGTGTGTGGGGCGTTTTTCAGCGGGTTGTCGAGCGCGTCGAAGGTGCCATTTTCCACGGCGCGGATTTCCTCGCGGATGCAGATCATCGCCTCGCAGAAGCGGTCCAGCTCTTCCTTGGACTCGCTCTCGGTCGGCTCGACCATCAGCGTGCCAGCCACCGGGAACGACATGGTCGGGGCGTGGAAGCCGAAATCGATCAGGCGCTTGGCCACGTCCTCGACGCTGATGCCGCTGCTGTCCTTGAGCGGGCGCAGGTCGAGGATGCACTCGTGGGCGACCAGGCCGTTCTCGCCGGTGTACAACACCGGGTAGTGCTCCTCCAGGCGCCGGGCAATGTAGTTGGCACTCAAAATCGCCAGCTGCGAGGCACGCTTGAGCCCTTCGCCACCCATCATGCGGATGTACATCCAGGTAATCGGCAGGATGCTCGCACTGCCATAAGGCGCTGCGCAGACGGCACCTTGTTTATGTTCCAGGTGCGCGTGGCCAGGCAGGAACGGCGCCAGATGCGCCTTGACCCCGATCGGGCCGACACCGGGGCCACCGCCGCCGTGCGGGATGCAGAAGGTTTTGTGCAGGTTGAGGTGCGACACGTCGCCGCCGAACTTGCCCGGGGCGCAGAGGCCGACCATGGCGTTCATGTTGGCACCGTCCAGGTACACCTGCCCGCCGTGCGCATGGATGATGTCGCAGATGCGGGTGATGCCCTCTTCGAACACCCCGTGGGTCGAGGGGTAGGTGATCATTAGCGCGGCCAGTTGCGCCTGGTGCTGCTCGGCCTTGGCTTGCAGGTCGGCCACATCGACGTTGCCGCGCTCATCGCAATTGACCACCACCACGCGCAGGCCGGCCATCTGCGCCGTGGCCGGGTTGGTGCCGTGGGCGGACGACGGGATCAGGCAAACATCACGGCCCGCTTCGCCACGGCTGGCGTGGTAAGCGCGGATGGCCAGCAGGCCTGCGTATTCCCCTTGCGAGCCGGCGTTGGGCTGCAGCGACATCGCGTCATAACCGGTGGCCTCGCAGAGCATCGCCTGCAATTCGTCCGTCAGTTGCCGATAGCCGAGCGACTGTTCGGCCGGGGCGAACGGGTGCAGGTTGGCGAACTCGGGCCAGGTGATCGGGATCATCTCGCTGGCGGCGTTGAGCTTCATGGTGCACGAGCCCAGCGCGATCATGGTGCGGTCCAGCGCCAGGTCCTTGTCGGCCAAGCTGCGAAGGTAGCGCATCAGTGCTGTTTCAGAATGGTAGCGGTTGAACACCGGGTGCTGCAGGAACGGGGTTTCGCGCAGCAGCTGCACTGGCAAGCAATCGCCACAGCCTTCTGCCAGGGCGACGAAGGCCGGAAGCGCCTGGCCCGGGGCGGCGAACACCTGCCACAAGGCCTCGACACTGGCCTGCTCGCAGGTTTCATCCAGTGACAGGCCGACCCGCTGGGCGTCGATCGGGCGCAGGTTCAGGCCGGCCCCTTGGGCGGCGGCCAGCACATCGGCCGCAGGCCTGGCAGTGACCACGCTGACGGTATCGAAGAAGTGCGCTTGTTCCACTGCGTGCCCGAGCTGCAGCAGCCCTTGCACCAGCACTGCCGTTAACCGGTGCACACGCTGGGCGATCTGCGCCAGGCCTTGAGGGCCGTGATACACCGCGTACATGCTGGCGATGTTGGCCAGCAGTACCTGCGCGGTGCAGATGTTGCTGGTCGCTTTCTCGCGGCGGATGTGTTGCTCGCGGGTCTGCATGGCCAGGCGCAGCGCCGGCTTGCCAAAACGGTCGATGGAGACACCGACCAGGCGGCCGGGCATGTCGCGTTTGAACGCATCGCGCGTGGCAAAGTACGCCGCGTGCGGGCCGCCAAAGCCCAGCGGCACGCCAAAGCGCTGGGCGCTGCCCAGCACCACGTCGGCATCGAACTCGCCCGGCGGGGTCAGCAGGGTCAGCGCCAGCAGATCCGCTGCCACCGCCACCAAAGCGCCGACGGCATGGGCGCGTTGCACCAGGGCCCGGTGATCGGCGATAGCGCCAGTGCTGGCCGGGTACTGCAGCAACAGGCCGAAGTACGCCTCAAGGCCCTGGCCTTCCAGTGCCGCTTCATCACCGATGACCACCTCGATACCCAGCGGCTGGGCACGGGTGCGCAGCACGTCAAGGGTTTGCGGGTGGCAGTGGCGGGAGGCGAAAAAGGCCGGTGCCTTGCTCTTTGCCAGGCGCTTGCAGAAGGTCATGGCTTCGGCCGCAGCGGTGGCCTCGTCGAGCAAGGACGCGTTGGCGATCTGCATACCGGTGAGGTCGCAGACCAAGGTCTGGAAATTGAGCAGCGCTTCCAGGCGGCCTTGGGAAATCTCTGGTTGATACGGCGTGTAGGCGGTGTACCAGGCTGGGTTTTCCAGCAGGTTGCGCAAGATCGGCGTCGGCGTGTGGCACGGGTAGTAGCCTTGCCCGATGTGGTTACGAAACAGCTGATTCTTCGCGGCGATGGCCTTGAGCGCAGCCAGGGCCTCGGCCTCGCCCTGCCCTTTGCTCAGTTCAAGCACGCTGGTGCCTTTGATGCTGCCTGGGATGACGCTGTCGACCAGGGCCTGCAGGGAGCCATGGCCGGTCAGCGCCAGCATCGCCTCGATATCGTGATCACGCGGGCCAATGTGGCGCGCGATGAACTCATTATCCGTGGTCAATGGAAACGGTGCGTTGTGCATGTCGATACCCTGGCTCAGGCGTTGTCGGCCAGGAAGCGGTCGTAGCCGTCCTGGTCCATCAAGGTGTCGAGGTCGGCGAGGTTGGCCACCTGGATACGGAAGAACCAGCCATCCTGCATCGGCGAGGCATTGACCAGTTCCGGGTCGTCGGCCAGGGCCTGGTTGACCGCCACCACCGTACCGTTCAGGGGCATGCTGATGTTGCTGGCGGCCTTCACCGACTCCAGCACTGCGACTTCATTGCCCTCGCCATACTCGCCCGGCTCCGGCAACTGCACGAACACCACGTCCCCCAGCGCCTCCTGGGCATAGGTGGTGATGCCGACGGTCAGTTCGCCAGTCGCTTCCAGACGCAGCCATTCGTGTTCGGGGGTAAAACGCAGCATGCTCATGGATCTTCCTCTCTTGTTATCAGGTAGGTCCCGGTACAGGACTGACAACTACAAGAGCAAGGGCGATGCCAACTTGATTAAATCCTTTTATTTCAATGACTTGAGATACAAATCGGCGCCAATCCAGTCGGCCCAGGCGGAACGAATAAGCTCCAGTGCATCGCCCCGGCAGGCCTGCGTGCCGGGGCGTGCCAATGAACGCGGGGACCTCGCCGAACTGGAGTGCAATCACTCCAGTGGAACGCATTGCCACCAGGGTGCTACGCCCGGGTGGCAATGCCGTATTTGCGCAAGCGCTGGCCGATGGCCGTGTGCGACGTCTGCAAGCGTGCGGCCAGTTGCCGGGTCGAGGGATAGGTTGCATAGAGCTTTTCCAGCAGGGATTTTTCGAACCCCTGCACGGCCGCTTCCAGGCTGATGATTTCGTGTACGTCGGCCTGCTGGCTGCTCAAGGCGGTGCCGGCCAACTCCAGGTCGTCGCAGTCGATCACCTCCCCTTCGCTGATGGCCGCGGCGCGGAAAATCACGTTCTGCAACTGGCGCACGTTACCCGCCCAGCGGTTGCCCAGCAGCAGCGGATGGGTCGCCAGCGCCAACCGGCAGGGCGAGCGCTGTATCTGCGCGCAGGCCTGGCGCAGGAAGTACTCGGCCAGCAGCAGGATGTCCTTGCCTCGCTCGCGCAAGGGCGGCACCTTGAGGTTGAGCACGTTGAGGCGGTAGTACAGGTCTTCGCGAAAGCTGCCTTCGACCACCATGCTTTCGAGGTTGCGGTGAGTGGCACAGACCACCCGCACATTCACCCGCACCTCACCACCACCGCCGACGCGGCGGAAGCTGCCGTCATTGAGAAAGCGCAACAGCTTGGCCTGCAGGTAGGGCGACATCTCCCCCACTTCATCGAGAAACACCGTGCCGCCATCGCCCAGCTCCAGCAGGCCGGGCTTGCCGCCGCGCTGGGCGCCGGTGAATGCGCCAGCGGCGTAGCCGAACAGCTCGCTCTCGGCCAGGCTCTCGGGCAAGGCGGCGCAGTTGAGGGCCAGGAACGACGCATCGCGCCGGGCACTGAGGGCGTGGCAGGCGCGGGCGACCAACTCCTTGCCGGTGCCCGTCTCCCCCTGGATCAGCAGCGGCGCCTCAAGGCCTGCTACCTTGTGCAGGCGCACCTTGAGTTCCTTCAGCGCCGTGGAATCGCCCAGCAGCCCCTCCAGCCCTTCGGTGTGGTCGTGTAGCAACGACGCCAGGCGCTCGCCGATGCGGCTTGGCGGGTACAGGGTAAGCAGGCCGCCCACCAGGGCATCGGCACCGCCGCTGATGGGCGTGGCTTCCAGCAACAACGCCTGGCCCTGGAAGCCGACCTCGCACATGGGCAGGCGAAAGCCCTTGTCGATCAGGGTTTGGGCCAAGTCGGCCTCGGCAAACAGCCGCGACAACGGCTCGCCGGCCGGCTCGCGGCCAATGAGGTTGACCAGGGTGGGGTTGGCCAGCAGCACATGGCCGCCGGGGTCAACCGCCAGCACCGGGTCACTCATCGACGCCAACAGGGCCTCCAGTTGCAGGCGCCGGCGGTGACCAGGCAGGAAGTCGACCAACTCGACCGCCTGCACCCCCACCACGCGCAACAGCGCACCGTAGAGCTCGTCCAGCACGGCCTGTGACAGCGCCGGAGCGTCGATGTAGACGTTGGGCGGGATCATTTCCACCGCGTCCAGGTTGAGGTTGCGCGCCCCTAGCAATGCCAGGATTTCCTGGGTGATGCCGACGCGGTCGATGAAGGTGACGTGGATTCTCATCGTGATTCCCTGGTTGGCGAAACGACAACAGGGAGACAGCGCACCCGGCGCTGTCCCCCTGGTTAGAACGTGAAGGGGCGGTTACTCCGCTTCGAGCGACAACGCGGCGTGCTCCTGTTTTTTCTGGCGAATGGACCGGTAGGACAGGCCCAGCACGGCAAACCATACTGGCACGGCGAACAACGCCATGCGGGTGTCCGCCTCCAGGGCCAGCAGGCCGAGGATGAAAACGAAGAACACCAGGCAGACCCAGCACATGATCGTGCCGCCCGGCATCTTGTATTTCGACGCACGGTGCAGGTGGTCACGCTGTTTGCGGTACGCCAGGTAAGACAGCAGGATGATCGACCAGACGAACATGAACAGCAGGGCCGACACCGTGGTAATCAGCGTGAACGCGTCGAGCATGTTCGGCACCAGGTAGATCACCAGGGCGCCAGCGGTCAGGCAAATACAGGAGAAGATCAGGCCGTTGGAGGGCACTGCACGGCGTGACAACGCGCTGAACCGGCCCGGTGCATCACCCTCCACCGCCAGGCCATAGAGCATGCGGCTGGTCGAGAACACGCCACTGTTGGCCGAAGACGCCGCAGACGTCAGTACCACGAAGTTGATGATCCCCGCTGCAGCAGGCAGCCCGGCCAGCACGAACAGTTCGACGAAGGGGCTCTTGTTGGCCACCACTTCTCGCCACGGGGTCACGGCCATGATGGCAATCAGCGCCAACACGTAGAAGACGATGATGCGCAGCGGGATGGAGTTGATGGCCCGTGGCAGGTTGCGTTCCGGGTTCTTGGTTTCGGCCGCGGTGGTGCCGACCAGTTCGATGCCGACGAAGGCGAACACCGCAATCTGGAAGCCGGCGAAGAAGCCCATGGCGCCGTGGGGGAACATCCCGTCGTCGTTCCACAGGTTGGCCAGCGAGGCGACGTTACCGGTCGGCGACTGATAGGCTGCCGCCACCATGTACACCCCGGTGCAGACCAAGGCGCAGATGGCCACGATCTTGATCATGGCGAACCAGAATTCCAGTTCACCGAACATCTTCACCGTCATCAGGTTGAGCGACAGCAACACACCGACGCAGGCCAGTGCCGGTAACCACAAGGGAATATCCGGGAACCAGAACTGCGAATAGGCGGCGATGGCAATAACGTCGGCTATACCGGTGACGATCCAGCAGAACCAGTAGGTCCACCCGGTAAAGAACCCCGCCCACGGGCCTAAAAGGTCCGCCGAAAAGTCGATGAATGACTTGTACTGCAAGTTGGACAACAACAGTTCGCCCATCGCCCGCATGACGAAAAACAGCATGAAGCCGATGATCATGTAGACGAAGATGATCGAAGGCCCAGCCAGGCTGATGGTCTTGCCAGAGCCCATGAACAGGCCCGTGCCAATGGCGCCGCCGATGGCGATCAACTGGATATGGCGGTTGGACAGGTTACGTTTGAGTTCGTGGGTGTCACCCTCAGGCGGACAGTGACCCTGCGGCAGGTTATTCATTGTTATTTACCTTGCTAGTTTAATTGTTTTTATAACGTCACAAGTTCAACTTTCTAACCGGACATGCGTTGCAACAGCCGGCCGAACGCAAGGGAAAGAGCAAGGACTATGCCAAAGGCTAGAGCCCTTTAACTACGGGGGTCTGTGTGGGTATTAACGTTTATTGCTGTAATGAAGCCACTCCAGGCGGTGGCGGTAAAGGCGCGGTGTACGACACCGAAGCGTCGTATACCGTGCCCTGCCCTGTGCTGTATCGATATCACTACAATGGAGCGCTATCGGTCCAGGTTTATCTGCTTCATCCGCCCCATGGCCAGCGCTGTACCTGTGGGAGCGGGTTTACCCGCGAAAAATCCGACGCGGTGTATGGCACCGGCTTCGCCGGTGTTCGCGGGTAAACCCGCTCCCACAGGGACCGCGTAGGCTCACCCACGCTTGATCACGCACGCACCTCGCGCCGCGGCGCGCGGCTGCGCTGTTGTTCTTCCCACCCGTCCACCAAACCGACCGGCACATCGACCGGCACCAGCGGCTCACGCCCGCGCACCAGGTCGGCGGCACGTTCGGCCAGCATGATGGTCGGCGCGTTGAGGTTGCCATTAGGCTCGCTCGGGAACACCGACGAGTCGATCACCCGCAGCCCCTGCAGGCCATGCACACGCAGCGTCGAATCCACCACTGCCATGTCGTCCTCACCCATGCGGCAAGAACCGCACGGGTGCATGGTGCTTTCCATGTTGGCACGCACGAAGGCATCGATCTGCTCATCGGTCTGCACCTGCGGCCCAGGTGCCAGCTCCTCGCCGCGGAAGCGGTCCATGGCCGGCTGAGCGATGATCTCCCGGGTCAGGCGCACGCAGCGGCGGAAGCCCTCGCGGTCCTCCTCGCTTTGCAAGTAGTTGAAGCGGATTTCCGGGTGCTGGTAAGGGTCGGCCGACAGGGCCCGCACATGGCCGCGGCTCTTGGGCTTGTTCGGCCCGGTCAGCACCATGAAACCGTGGCCCTTGAACGGTTTGTCACCGTCGTAGCGCATGGCCGCCGGCAGGAAATGGAACTGGATGTCCGGCCAACGCAGCCCCTTGGACGAGCGGATAAAACCACCCGCCTCGAAGTGGTTGCTGGCGCCCAGGCCATCCTTGAACAGCAGCCAACGCAGGCCGATCATCGCCTTGCCCAGCAGGCTCATCTTGCCGTTGAGGGTAACGGGCTCCTTGCACGCGTACTGAATGTAGATTTCCGAGTGGTCCTGCAGGTTTTCGCCCACACCCGGCAGGTCGTGCAGCACCTTGATGCCAGCCTTTTTCAGCACCGCCTCTGGGCCGATACCCGAGCGCTGCAACAGGTGCGGCGAGCCGATCGGGCCGGACGATACCAACACCTCGCGGTTGCAATGCACCGTGTGGGTCTGCCCGCCCTCGTCATACTCCACGCCCACTGCGCGCTTGCCGTCGAGCAGGATGCGCCGGGTCATGGCGTGGGTCACCACGGTCAGGTTCGGCCGGTTCATCGCCGGGCGCAGGTAGGCATTGGCGGTGGACCAGCGCACCCCGTCCTTCACAGTCATGTGCATGGCGCCGAAGCCTTCCTGCATGTAGCCATTGCAGTCGGCGGTCTTGATGTAGCCGGCCTCGGCGCCGGCCTCTACCCAGGCACCGTACAGCGGGTTCTGCATGTTGTTGCCGTTGTTGGTGGCCAGCGGCCCTGCACCGCCGCGGTAGTCATCACCACCAAACTTGAAATGCTCGGCGCGCTTGAAGTACGGCAGGCAGTTGCGGTAGCTCCAGTGCTTCGCGCCCAGGCTTTCCCATTCATCGAAGTCGCAGGCATGGCCACGGATGTATACCAGCCCGTTGATCGAGGACGATCCCCCCAGCACTTTGCCCCTCGGGCAGTGCAATCGGCGACCGTCCAGGTGGGCTTCGGCGGCGGTCTCGTAGCGCCAGTTGTACTTCTTGGTATTCATCGGCAACGAGAACGCACTGGGCATCTGGATGAGCACGCTGCGGTCACTGCCGCCGAACTCCAGCACCAGTACCGAGGTGCCGGCATCTTCGGTCAGGCGGTTGGCCAGGACGCAGCCGGCAGAGCCTGCGCCGATGATGATGTAGTCGTATCGTTTTTTCATTGTTCTAGTCCTGTACGCGAAGGCCTGCGGCCTCGATGTTGCGTTCATTGCCCTTGGGGTAGCCGCCCCAGCCCAGGCGTGTGGCCAGCAGGCGGGTCAGGCCGTAATGCACCAGCCCGGCCAGCAGGCAGGACGGCAGCGAGGCGGTGGCGAAGGTGAAGAAATCGGTATGGGCCAAGGTCTGCGGGTTGAACACCACCACGTAGATGGCAAACCCTGCCACCAGCGCCAGCAGCGCGATGGGGTTGAAGCCTTTGCAGAAGCGCAACGGCGAGCCACATTGCTCGGCATACAAATGGCGCAGGTTCAGGCGTTGCTTGCGCAGGAAGAAGTAATCGGCGATGCCGATGCCGGCCAGCGCACTGTTCAGCGCCGACGTCCACACCAAGAAGATGAAGAAGCCGTCGTAGATACCTGGGAGGCACACCACGATGACCACCGGGATGATGCAGAACAGCCCGATCAGCATCCCCCAGCCCAGGCTGCGCAACCGCTCCCCGGCCAATTGACGCAGGCCGATGACGGCTGTGTAAAGGATGTTGACCATGCCCGTCAGGTTGGCCAGGGCCAGGAAGCTCAGGGCGATCACGCCGAAGGTCATGCCGCCGGCCAGCCGCATCCAGGCGGTGGGGTCGCTGCTGCCCAGGGTAGTGGCGGCGAACAGGCTGACCGACTCACCCAGCGACGCGGCGCCGAAGATGCCCACCAGGTTGGGCCAAAACGCCGTACGCTGGTTGCTGCACAGGCGCGACAGGTTGCCGATGTAGGGCCACCAGGAGAACCCCGCAGCGATGTTGATTTCAACCGCGATCATGAAGTTGACGTGCGGGTTTTCGAACGGAGGTTGCAAGGGCGGCATGGCCAGCAGTTCGCCGAAACTGTAGCGGCGGGAGATGAAGTACATCAGCGCCAGCATGATCAGGATCAGACTGGGTGCGATCACCGCGCTGAGGCGGCGGATCATGTCTGGCCCGCGCATGGCCACCAGCGCCGCCAGCACGATGGCCAGCAAGGCCCCAGCGGTCACCAGCCAGTCGTTGCTGTCGGGCTGGCTGTGCTGCACGAGGGTTTCCAGGTTGTCCAGCGCACGCCCGCACATCAGCCCCAGCACCGCCAGCCAACCCATGGTCAGGATCACCACCGAAAGGGTATAGACCAGCCGGCTGCCATTGAGGCCAAACATGCTGCGCAGGAAAGTGAACTGCTCGACGCCGTACTTGCCGCACGGCAGGCAGGTGGACGAGGCCGCGAGCACCACGCCGATGATGTTGCCGATGATGATCGCGGCAATGCCCTGCAAGGGCCCGACGAACAACGCGGTGGCACCGCCGATCAAAAACACCCAGGTGGCCACCGCCAACGCCGAGTTGGCGTAGGCATAACCCCAGAAGCCCCAGACCCGCTCGCCCGGCAGCAAAGGCGTATCGCCGCGTTCGGCGGCCAGGCGAAATTCCTGCTCTCTGGAGCGGCTCATGGCTGGCCCCCCAGGCAATACGCGCCCACCACCATGACCAGGGTCAGCACGGCCAGGGCAACAACATCCGCCGCGCTCAGCGCGCCGGGCCAGTGCGCCCTGCCCTCCAGTTCTTCATAGGCGCGCAGGCGCCGTTCCAGGTCTTGTGCACGCTCGGTATCCACTTGGCTGTTCATTGGCATCACCTCGACGGGTTCTTGTTCTTGAAATTCGATGCGTTCATGTGGCCCGCGTCGCTCGCCAAACCAGGCGACGCGGGCCAGCCCTGTACCTCAGGGCAAGGTGATCCAGACCGCCTTGGTCTCCAGCAAAAACTCCAGTTGTTCAGCGCCCATGTCCTTGCCATAGCCCGATTGTTTGTAGCCGCCAAACGGCATGGAGGGGTCCAGCGTGCTGTGGGCGTTGACGTAGACGGTGCCAGCGCGCAGGCGCGGGATCAGCCCGTGGACCTTGCCCAGGTCGTTGGAATAGATGGCCGCGGCCAAGCCGTATTCCGAATCGTTGGCCAGCGCCAGGGCCTGCTCCTGGGTATCGAAGGGCAAGGTCACCAGCACCGGGCCAAAGATCTCCTCGCGGACGATGCGCATGTCGTTGTTGCAGTGGGCGAAGATGGTTGGCTGCACGTAGAAGCCCGGGCCTTCGACCGGCTCGCCACCGTAGTGCACCTGCGCCCCTTCGGCCTTGCCCAGGGCGATGTATTCCAGTACCCGCTGCTGTTGCTGGCGCGACACCATGGGGCTGATGAAGCAGTCAGGGTCCAGGCCCGGGGCAATCTTCAGCGTGGCCGTATAGCGGGCCAGCGCTTCGAGGAAGGCTGGGTAGACGCTGCGCTCGACATAGGCACGGGTACCGGCATCACACACCTGCCCCGAGTTGAAGAACACACCGTTGGCGACCGCCTCGGCCGCCGCGTCAAGGTCGGCATCGGCGAACACGATCACCGGCGACTTGCCGCCCAGTTCCAGGGTCAGGCGTTTCATCTGGTCCATCGCCGCCTTGCCCACCGAGCAGCCCACCGGGGTAGAGCCGGTGAAGCTCAGCTTGTCGATGCCTGGGTGGCTGGACATCGCCGTGCCCACCACGCTGCCGCGACCGGTGACGATGTTCAGCACACCGTCAGGGATGCCCGCCGCCTGCACCAGCTCGGCAAAGCGCAGGACCGACAGCGACGTCAGCTCCGCCGGTTTTACCACCACGGTGCAGCCGGTCGCCAACGCCGCGCCGAGCTTCCAGGCCATGGTTTGCAGCGGGAAGTTCCAGGGCACGATGGCCCCCACCACGCCGACCGCTTCCTTGCGGGTGTAGGCCAGGTAGTTGCCCGGCAGCGAAGGCTCGACCGTGCGCCCATGAATCTTGCTGGCCCAGCCGGCGAAATAGCGCAGCGTATCGACGGTACCTTGGATATCCACGGCGCGGGCCTGGGCGACCGACTTGCCCATGTCGATCGACTCGATCTGCGCCAGCTCGTCGGCATTGTCCTCTATGAGGTCGGCCAAGCGATGAATCAGGCGCTCACGTTCCAGGGGCTTGAGCTGACTCCAGGGGCCGCCATCGAATTGCGCACGGGCGGCACGCACCGCGCGGTCGAGGTCGTCCTGCGTGCCCATCGGGATGCGCGTCAGCACACCCTCGGTGGACGGTTCGATGACCTCGGCGCTGGCACCGTCACTGGCCTCGAGCCAGGCACCGCCAATGAACATGCGCTGGGGCTTGCAGAGAAAACGCTGGGTGGCCTCGGAAACGCCGAAGGCCTGCAGGTAGGCTTTTACCTTGTTGTCCACGGTACAGTCTCCGGATCAGCGGGCGTTGGCACGCGCGTGGAAGATGAAGCCGATGCTGTTCATCAGCAATTGCGCGGCCAGAATCGAGGTCACGCCTGCCGGGTCGTAGGCCGGGGCCACTTCCACCAGGTCCATGCCGACAATCCGCCCCTGGCTGCGTCGGGCCAACGCCTGGATGATCTCCAGCACTTCGTAGTAGAAGAATCCGCCATGGCTCGGGGTGCCGGTGCCTGGGGCGATGGACGGGTCGAAGCCATCGATGTCGATGGTGATGTAGTAGTCGCGGCCTTCGGGGATCTTTGCCAGCACACCTTCGCAGCCCAGGCGACGCACGTCGCGTACCGAGAGGATCTGCGAGCCGGCTTCGCGTGCGGCATCGTAGTCGTCGCGGTTGGAGGACGACACGTTGCGGATGCCCATTTGGGTCATGCCGACGATGTGGTCCAGCTCCGAGGCGCGGCGCAAGGGGCTGCCATGGCCGTAGCGCACGCCATGGCGCTCGTCGACGAAGTCGAGGTGGGCATCGAAGTGCACGATGTGGATCGGCCCACGCCCTTCGAAGGCCTTGATGACTGGCGCATGGATCGAGTGGTCGCCGCCCAGTACGATCGGCATGGCACCCGCCGCGAGGATCTGGCGCACGGCCGACTCGATGTTGGCATTGCTGGTGGCCATGTCGGTGTGCACGATATCGGCGTCGCCGACATCGACCATGCGCAGCTGGTCATCGGTCAGGTAGGTGGCGTCATCTTCGAAGTCGTAGGCACCGGCGTGGCCGAACGAGAACAGGGTCGATGCCTCGCGGATGCCGCGCGGTCCGAACCGTGCGCCCGAGCGCCATTGGGTCCCCATGTCGTTGGGCGCGCCGAGGATCGCCACATCGGCGTCGATGGCATTCCAGTCGGTGCAGATGGGTGACTTGGCGAAGGTGCAATGCCCTACGAAGGGCAGGTTCAGGCGGCCGGATTCATAACCGTGCTTTGCCATGTTCGGGTTTCTCCACTTATTGTTCTGGTCAGGAGACGGGGCGACTGCTCGACCGCCGTTGCAGCCACTATGGCGGCAGGCCAACGCGGGAAAAATGCGCAAGTGCAGATGCATACATCGGCCAACCCGAAGTAATCGCCCGCTGCCAGCGGCCAGGCGAAATGCCGGGTGTGCACCAGCAGTCATTTGCAGGTGCCGGGCATTGCAGTGATCACAGGGGCGTGGTTAGCTTGAAAAAAAACAATGGCCGGACGCTCATATCAGCCAGCGCGATGTGACGCACCGCCAGGAGGCCCCAGTGATCCAGCTCCACGACGTCGATCTGAAGCTCCTCAGGGTATTCACCACCATCGTCAGGTGCGGTGGCTTTTCTGCGGCGCAGGCCGCCCTCAACGCCGGCCAATCGACCATCAGCGAACAGATGACGCACCTGGAAACCCGCCTTGGGGTCAAGCTGTGCCAGCGCGGGCGCAGTGGCTTTCGCCTGACCGAACAGGGCGTGGCCATCCACGAAGCCACCTTGCGCCTGCTCAGCGCGGTGGAAAGCTTTTGCATGGATGCCGACGTGCTCAAGCAGCACATCAGCGGCAAGCTCAACCTGGGCATCATCGACTCCACCCTGACCGACACCGCCTCGCCTCTGCCGCGCACCACCCAGCGCTTTGTTTCACGCGGGCACGATGCCCACCTGCACATCTACATCGGCGCCCCGGCGGAGCTGGAAGAGCGTGTGCTGGACAGCCGGCTGCACCTGGCCATCGGCCATTTTCCGCTGCGCGTGCCGGGGCTTTCGTACCTGCCGCTGTACGACGAAGCCCTGGGGCTGTACTGCGGCCGCCGCCATCCGTTGTACGCCAGCAAGGCGGCGAACGGCCGGTTGCTTGAAGAGGTTCGCCAGTGCCATATCGTGGTGCGCGGCTATATGCAGCAATACGACCTGGAGCAACTGGGCATCACCAAGGCCGCCGCGACCGTGGAGAACATTGAGGCGGCCGCGATCCTGATCATTTCCGGTGCCTATATCGGGTTTCTGCCGGTGCACTTCGCCGAGCAGTGGGTGAAAACCGGCGAAATGCGCCGGCTGGGCGCCAATACCCTGGACCTCACCTCGCCCTTCGACGTGATCACCCGGCGCGGGGTGTCACCACCGCCGATCCTGCGGGCGTTCCTCGAAGACCTGAACGCCTGCATGCACCAGGCCGGGGGCGTTTGAGCCCGCAGGCTCAGGCAATAACCCGGGCAACCTGCTGCGCGCGAACAAGCCCAGTCGTCGCCAGGCCCTGAAGCCTTGCCACCAGCACGGCGCGGGCGGTTGGCGAGGTGGCAGGGTCGATAATCCGATACTGGCGATCGCACCAGCCGCTGATCTCCTGTAGCCAGCCGGCCTGCAGGACGGGCTCGGCGTCCAGGCGCTGCAACAGGTAGGCCACTTGCTGCCAGCCAGACAACAGGTGGAGCACCGCCAAGCGACGCGGCGCCGGGCATTCATGCCAATGGCGGTCCAACCAGGCGCTTGCCTCGACATTGACGGTCGCCCAGGGCAGCTTGCCCAATTGCACGATGGTGGCGGCGAACACCTTGTCCGAAGGGTCGCCCAGCAGGCCGAACAGCTCACCCGCAGTGGCCTCCCCTGCCTGGTGCACCGCAGCAAAACGCACAAAGGGATAGCGCGATTGCAAAGCGGCCCTCCACCACGCGAGGGGGAGTTCCACCTGCAGTTCTGCGCCAAGGCCAAGCACGCCCAGCCAATCGCGTTTTGTGGTGGGCATTTCACCGGCCAGGCGCGCCGCCAGCACCGCCGCAGCGTCAACCCCGTAGCGCGGCGCCTGCCAACGCGCAAGGCTGCGGATAGCGGGCGAGGCATCCAGCAAGACCTGGCGCAGTAACGGCTGCGGGTCATCCAGCAAGGGCAGCAATGCCCGCAGCACACAGACCCGCACCTTGGCAGCCGCGTGTGGCAAGGCGTGCACTAACAGCGGCACGGCTTGCGCAGCGGGGAGCGCCTGGCACGCAGCAACCGCTGCCAAGCGAACGGTCAATTCGCGGTGGGCCAAGGCATCACGCAGCAGGGTTGCAGGCTCGGTGTCGGCTTCCAGCAAGCGCGCAAACAGAAAACGCGCTGTCTTGCCTTGCCGGGTCAGAAAATCAAGGTGGACCTCACGCCGAGCCTGAGCCCCCTGCAACACTGCACACACCTGTTCCAGGGTGGCAGCATGATCGACCCGCCGGCGCGCAGCCAGCGCCACCACTGATTCCAGGGCGCTCAACAATGACGTCACATGGGCGCTTGTGAGGTAAGGCTGAATGCCCGCCTTGGCCAGTTCGCGAACCTGCGGCACCCAGTCATTCAACCGCTCGATCAGCGCCTGCAAGGCTTGCGGCGTTTGCTCGGCGCACAGCGCCCGTACCGCGACTTCTCGCACGAAGCCGTTGTCGTGATGGCTGAGGGTGATCCACGTATCGCCATCGTGGGCAGACGCGATCAGTTCGAGGGCTTCATTACGCCGCTGATCGGCCCAGGACCCTGCTGGTACCTGCCTTGCCTTCAGCCGACCCAACCAGTTGCTGATGGAGCTTACATTCATTCCCTTGTATTCCATGTACGTGCAGTGTGGGCTTCAGACGCTATTCGAAGGCTCAGGTTTCACGGCAGCTGAATTCGGAGCCTGGTTCAATCTGCATCTGCAGCCAGCTGCCCCTCGATCCAGTCGATGAATGCCCGCACGTGTGGTCGTTTCAACTGCTCTTTGCGGGCGACCAGGTAGTAGGCAAAACGTGAAGGCCAGGGCCGGTCCACGGCCACCACCAGGCTGCCGTTACGCAGCCCCTCTTCGGCGTGTTGCGCCTGTACCAGGGCGATACCTTGACCACTCGCGGCCGCGCTTAGCAACAGCAGCTCCTCGTCAAAACTCGGCCCGCGCCGGCTGCGGCTGTCGGGCTCGAAGCCATGGGCCTGCAACCACAGCGTCCAGTCGGCACGGTCGGCATCCTGCAGCAGCGGGTACCGCAAGCAATCCTCAGGCGCATGCAGTGGCGGGCCGCTGGCGAGCAGTGCCGGGCTGCACACCGGCAACAGCACCGGCGCCAACAAGGGTATCGACTGCAGCCCCGGGTAGTCGCCCAGGCCATGGCGCAGGGCGATGTCGACACGGTCGCGGTGCAGGTCGACCAACGCCGCCGTGGCCTCGACACGGACCTCGATGCCGGGGTGCAGCGTGCTGAAACTGGCCAGGCGCGGCACCAGCCAGCTAGAAGCGAAGGACGGTTGCGTGCTGATGGTCAGGGTGCTGGCGCGGGCCAAGGCTTCAATGTCGAGCAGTGCGCGCTCGATGTCGCCGAAGCCACGTGATACGCCTGGGTACAGGCTCGCCCCAGCCTCGGTGAGTTGCACGCCATGACGGCTGCGGGTCAACAGAGTGACGCCTAGGCGGTCCTCCAGCAGGCGAAGCTGCTGGCTGATGGCCCCAGGCGAAACCCCCATGCGCTCGGCGGCGGCTTTCAAGCTACCCAGGCGAGTGGTTTCGCTGAAGGCGCGCAAGGCAAGCAGTGGCAGGACGGCGCCCATTACATTCCTCACTTTAGAAAAACTAACGTTAAGGGTAGAAGCAATCGTTTTTGTATCTTGCTTCATCTGCATAGCATAGCGCTCAGGCCTAACAACTTGCGTTAGTTTTTCTGAGGTTATTCGACATGCCTGAACCTTCACTCGTCGCAGATATCGCGACCTTCGCCTGCCAGCCCCGGCCACCGGCCCATGAACGCCCACAACCCAGGAACAGCCATGAACGCTAAAGCTGCCACCTGCGGCGCCAACGCCAACGCTTTCGCCCACCACCCCGGCTACCGGCGCATGTTTGCCCCGGATCACCTGACCCTGGGCATCTTCATGCCGCAGCGCTTCTATGACGGCGACCTGCAGGCCCTGGCCGGGCAGGCGCGGCTGGTCGGTGAAATCGACCGCCTGGGCTTTGCCGCAGCCTGGGTGCGCGATGTGCCGTTGTTTGACCCGGCCTTCGGTGATGCCGGTCAGGTATTCGACCCGTTCACCTATCTGGCTTACCTGGCCGCGCACACCCGGCAGATCGCCCTGGTGACCGGCAGCGCGATCTTTGCCTTGCGCCACCCGATCGACCTGGCCAAGGCCGCCACCACCGTTGATACCTTGTCGGGCGGGCGCTTGGTGCTTGGCATTGCCTCAGGCGACCGCCCCGTGGAGTTTCCGGCGTATGGCCTGGACCACGGCAGCCGCGGCGAGCGCTTTGCGCACAGCGTGGACTACTTCCGCCAACTGTTGGCCGAGCACCCAGGGCCTATTCAGTCGCCGTTGGGCCAGCTCAGTAACGCCCGACTGTTGCCCAGGCCTGTGTCAGGGCGCATCCCCCTGGTGGTGACCGGCTCGTCGCGCCAGACCCTGCAGTGGCTGGGCGAGCACGCCGATGGCTGGCTGACCTACCCCGACGCCACCCATAACATCCTGGGCCCACGCCGCCTGGCCGAAAAAATCCGCGCTTGGCGCGAAGCGATCCCGGGCGGCGGGTTCCGCCCGCACATGACCAACGAATGGATCGACCTGGACGACGACCCCAACTTCCCGCGTACGCCGCAGCAAGGCGGCTATGTACTGCGCACCGGGCGCAACGGGCTGATCGACTTGCTTGGCGAGTGGCGCGAGGCTGGGGTCAATCATGCGGCCTTGGGCGTGCAGATGGCGCGGCGCCCGGCCCGGGAAATCATTCAGGAACTGGCCGAAGAGGTATTGCCGCTGTTTCCGGCGCTGGCCGGGCCTGCGCCGCAGTCGCAAGACTGGTAAAGCGTGCCAGGCAACGCAAATGTGCAGCGGACGGTGTGGGGCTTGCCCGCGAAGCAGGCGCCGCGGTGGATGGCACGGGCTTCGCCCGTGTTCGCGGGCAAGCCCGCTCCCACCCGAACTGTGTAGCCTCCAAGGCTAGGGCCGCACCTGGACTGCCCCCAGCCCTTTGGGCCGCGTTGTCGAGCAGAGAACAAAGTTCGTAAGCGAGTTGCTGACCCTGTGGGAGCGGGTTTACCCGCGAACACGGGCGAAGCCCGTGCCATCCAAGGTGGTGCCTGCTTCGCGGGTAAACCCATTCCTACAGAAATCACGCTGCGCCTTGAGCCTGCGCTGTACTTTCAGGCTTTGGTAGCGGTTGCTCTCGCCATGGCGTGCCCGTCCGGATCATCGCGTTGTTGCACGATGAAGACCCGCATACCACTACAAGACAGTTGCTCTCACACGGGCACTGCTAGAACAGTGAAACGTGAGGTTTCCTACAGAAGCGGGCTTGCCTGTGGCATTGCCGCGAGCCACTGCATCATCAACTGTGCCAGCACTTGAGGCTGTTCAAGCGGGATCATATGACCGGAGCCTTGAATGATCTCGAGGCGTGCTCCCGGGATCTGACTGCACAAGGCTTCAGCCTCTTCAACTTGCCTCAGCGCGTCCTGCGCTGCCGCAATCACAAGTGTCGGGCACTGGATCTGATGAGGCCCCACGTCCGCTCTGGTCAGCAGCGACTGTGTGGCAAATACCGCATGCCCCATGCGTGCCCCCATCTCACGAATCCTCCCAGTCAGGGCGTTATCCGCAGCACGCTGCGGATGCACCGACTGCCTGATCGCAGCCAGGCTCAAACCGCGAAACTGCCCGTGAGCCGACGCATCGACCGCCGCTTGCTTGGCTTTCTGCCGCTCGGGCGAATCTTCACGCAGGGAGGTAGCGATCAGTATCAGGGCAGCCACACGATCTGGGCACTGCTGCACGATTGATCTCGCCACATAGCCCCCAAGGGAAAAACCAACGAGGACGAAACGAGGCGGCGCACTTGCCACGACATGGCGGGCGATCTGCGCAAGGGTTTGACCCTGGAGCAGGTTGGCCCGGTGGACCTCACACGTAGCGGGCAGGCTCTCGACCACTTCATCCCAGAGCGTTTCGTCCAGCACAAAGCCTGGGATCAACACCAGGGAGAGCGCGTTTTCAGGGGGCATGTCTTCACCAGGCAAATCCAGACAGCAGCATACGGGCCAACCCTGATCAGTTACACAGCGGGTCGCGCAACGCATCGGCAATGTGTGTGTATAACGCATCGGCGGCGCGTGAACCTGCGGAGTCTCGACTGCGGGTCAGTACCACCTCCGCCACCGGCAGGTCCGGCAGGCCGTGCCGCAGGTCGAGCACCTTGAGGTGCGCCGGCAAGCTGCAGCGGGTGACCACCGCCACCGCCAGGCCACTGTCCATCGCCGTCAATTGGCCGCTGACGTTAGGGCTGTTATAGACCACGCGATACTCCCGCCCCAACCCGGTAATGGCGGCGAGTATCGATGTGCGCAAGCGATCGCTGAGCCCGTGCACCGCGATCGGCAGCGGGCTGCGCTTCCACGCCTCATGCTGCTCGGCGCCGCCCCATACCAGCGCTTCCCTGAACAGCAGTTCGCCGCGCGATGGCGCGTCACGGGTCAACAGCGCCAGGTCGATCTGGCCACGGTCAACCTTTGCCCACAGTGTGGCTGAGTCCTCGCAGGCCAGGGTGACCTCGACCTCGCCAAAGCGGGTCATGAAACTGCGCAAGGCCGGCATCAGGTAGGTCACGGCATAGTCATCCGGCACACCCAGGGTGACGCGCCCGGACACCGCACCGCCGTGCATCGCGTCTACCATCGTCGAGTGGGCCTCGAGCAACTTGCGCGCGTGGCCGAGCAGGTCGTAGCCGGCGGGGGTCAACGACAGCTGCCGAGGCTCGCGCTTGAACATCGGCCGGCCGAGGCTGTCCTCGAGCTTTTTCAGCTGCATGCTCACTGCCGACTGGGAGCGAGCGACCTGACGCGCGGCTGCCGTCATCGACCCGCTGTCCACCACGGCCAGAAACGTGCGCAACCAGTCGATCTGTAAATCCTTGGACTGCATGGTGGTGCGCTGCCATTCGATAATCGAATGCCTTGTATAACAGATATTCGCTTTTATGGAGTATCCCTGTGCCAGCACACTTGTCGCTACAACGACAGCATCAGCACAGCATTGAGTACGTCCCATGCCCCACCTGCACACCCGAAGCGAAATCTTGCGAGGCGCCAAAGATGCGCTCCCCGTCATGTTCGCGGTCGCGCCCTATGCCATGGTCCTTGGCGCACAAGCCTCTCAGGTCGGCCTGTCTTTGGCTGAAGTGGGCGCGATGACGGGCCTGAACTTCGCCGGGGGTTCGGAGTTTGCCGCTATCAAATTGTGGGCGGCGGTCCCGCCAATGCTGACGATCGTACTCATCACCCTGCTGATCAACAGCCGGCACATCGTCATGGGCGCCGCCTTGGCGCCGTTTCTGCAGCACCTGCCTAAACGCAAGGTGATTCCTGCGTTGTTCTTCATGGCCGACGAAGGGTGGGCGATCAGCTACGCCGACACCCTGCGCCGTTCGCAGGGCCAGCAACTGCCCGCGTTCAGTTGGCCGTACTACTGGGGCGCCTGCCTGCCCTTCTACCCCGTCTGGGTCGGTTTTGCCTTGATCGGCGCGGCAATCGGCCCGGTGCTCGGCAACATTGAAGCTTATGGCTTTGCCATGGCCTTTCCGGCGGTATTCATCGTGCTGCTCAGGGGCATGTGGAAAGGGCCGCGGCTGGCGTGCGCGTGGCTGGTCAGCCTACTGGTGGCGATTCTGGTGTACCTGACGGTGCCGGGGGCCTGGTTCGTGTTTGCTGGCGTGATCGCGGGCATGCTGTTTACCTACCTGCGGGAGGTCATGCAATGATCAGCGCGGCGGCTTTGCTGACAATACTGGGCATGGCCTCTGCCACCTATGCAACACGGCTGGCAGGTTACCTGTTGCTGCGCAAGCGCAAGCTCGGGCCGCGTGCCCGCGCCGTCATGGAGGCAGCACCGGGCTGCGTGCTGATTTCGGTGATCGCCCCACACTTTGTCTCGCCTCATCCTGAAGAGTTGATTGCGCTGGGCATCACGCTGGTTGCCGCATGGCGCTTGCCGATGCTGTTCACCGTCGCGATTGGCGTGGCGTCGTTGGCGGTACTGCGATTGTATTGGTCGTGAGAACCTGGATTTTGCCCTTCTGCGCGACAAGGACGCTGCATGCTCGTCAACTCGGTCCGCCTAAGCCTCTCCCGCTCCAGCTTCGAGTGACTGATCTGCTTAAGGCAATGCTTGCATCACCTCGTCAACCATCTTCTGCGTACTGTTCGTACCGTCAACCCGCAACACTGCAGACTTCTGCTCTGCCAACCACGCCTCGTGCCACGCTCGGTTGCGCCCCGAGAAGTTAGGGTCGTCATACTGCGAGGCCCATTCGCGGAAGGCCGTGTGGATCCCGTGCATGTCGCCACCCGGTGCAATCCGATCGCCAAAGCGCTCTTTTTCACGCGCGGCCAGCCGTTCAAGGCGAATGGGCGTTGGGGTGACGACGAACACGGTCAGGTCGACGTGCGCAAGCAGCGCATCGCCCCACACCATGCAGGAACCGGTCAGTACCCAATCTTGGTCACCGAGCTTTTGCTGGATCACTTTCACGCGGTCAGGAACAGGCCGCTTGGTCGTGAAAGGTGGGTCGGTGGGCATCCAGTAAGCATCATCGACATCGACATGCCGCGCGCCAAGCACGGTCGCGAGGTTTTGACCCAAGGTGGTCACACCGGCACAGGAAGCACCCGTAATGTAGATTCGCAATTGTTCCTCCATGAATGCACGCCGAAAACGGGCAGCACTATACACCCGACCTGCGCAAGGCGCTGAAGCCGACGGCTGGCATCGGGTCAGCGTCAGGAAGAAATGGCAGGCTCAACGCTCCATGACATAAGTACCCGGCGCAGGGCAAAGCGGCCGGTACTTGCGCGAGCCCAGCTTCTTTGGCGCCGCCAGGCTTTCGCCGGAACGCTGCCCAATCCATTCGCGCCAATGCGGCCACCAACTGCCTTGCTGGCGCTCCCCGGCGTGCTGCAGCCAGGTTTCCGGCGCCTCGGCGGCGGCGGGCGCCGCGTAGTAGAACGACTTGGGGTTGCCGGGTGGGTTTACCAGGCTTTGCAAGTGGCCGGCATTGGACAGCACGTAGGTCGTGTCCTCGCCGAACAGCCGGGCGGTGCCGTAGCAGCCTTGCCAGGGGGTGATGTGGTCGGTAGTGCCGCCCACCACATAGGCGCCCACCGTTACCTGGGTCATGTCGATCAACTCGCCGGCAATTTCCAGGGTGCCGGGGTTGCTGTAGGGGTTTTGCTGGATGAGGTCGAGGTAGTCCGCGTGCAGCTGAGCGGGGAGCCGCGTGGTGTCGTCGTTCCAGGCGAGAATGTCAAATGCCGGCGGTGGGTTGCCCAGCAGGTAGTTGTTGACCCAGTAGTTCCAGATCAGGTCGTTCGGGCGCATCCAGGCGAACATGCGGCCCATGTCCTGGCCACTGAGCACACCCTTGCGCCGGGAGCTGGCCTTGGCCGCGCGCAGGGCGGACGGCGTGGTGAACAGCCCCAAGGTGGTGTCGTTAAGCGCCGACGCCGTGTCGAGCACGCACACGGCCCAGCTGGTATTGGCCACTTTGTGGCCCTCGCCACGGGCCGCCAGCCAGCCCAGGTAGGCTGCCAGGGTGATGCCGCCCGAGCAGGAGCCCCACATGTTTACATCCGGGCTACGGGTAATTCGACGCGCCACGTCCACCGCCTGATCGAGGCACAGCGCGTAATCGGACAAGCCCCAGTCACAGTGCTCGCGGGTGGGGTTGCGCCAACTGATGACGAACAGGCTCACGCCGCTGTCCTGTATCCACTTGACCAGGCTTTTTTCCGGCGACAGGTCGATGGCGTAGTACTTGTTGATTTGTGGCTGCGACATGACCAAGGGCCGGGCAAAGACCTTTTCGGTGGTGGGCGCGAACTGCAGCAGCTCGAACATTTCGCAGCGAAACACCACCTCGCCCTTGGCCGTGGCGATGTTTTCACCCACCGTGAATGGCGTACTGTCGACCTGCCTCGGGAGGCCGCGGTTATTCAGCATGTCCTGGCCGAAGTGGCGGATGCCCCTGGCCATGCTCATGCCGCCTGTGTCCACCCATTTGCGCAGCGCCGCGGGATTGGTCAGCGGGGAGTTGCTCGGTGCCAAAGCATCGGCCAGCTGTGCTGCGACGAAGCGGGCGCGGCTTTTTTCCAGCGGGGCCAGGTCGGTGGCCTCGATGAAGCGGGTCAGCTCTGCCTGGCCAGCCAGGTAACTCTGTAACAGTGCGCGCAGGAAGGCGTTGGATTGCCAGGCCGGGTCGGCGAAGCGCTTGTCCTTCGGGTCTGGCGCGATGCTGGTGTTGCCTGCGACGATGCCGCGCAGCGCCTTAAGGTAGCCCCCCACATGGGCACCCGCCTTGAGCGGCGAGGTGCCTACGGCCTTGAGCAGGTAGCCGGCTGAACTGGCCAGGTCGGCCGGGCGCATGCTGACCAGGGGGTTGCCTGCCAGGGGCTGGCAGGGGGTGACGGTCTCGTTCGTTTGCGTGGATCTGCTCATGGCGGCTCTTGATTCCGGGCACGGTTGTGTTGTGCTCCGACTCTAAGGCAGCCGTGGCTGCGGCCACTTCTCATCCCGCGACAGCGGTTTTTCACTTCATGACGGGGGAGCGATCTGACCGAAAGCACCGGCAAACTCGGTGCCATCCACGCTATGGTCAACACGACTCCCCGAAAGAGCAATCACGGCTAGGCACCTCGATGTCTGGACACAGGATGCTAGCGCTCACCGCACCTTCCAGAGGCTCCATTCGTTGACTGACTCACAGCACAGCCCTACCTACGCAAAACGGTTCGAAGCCGTGCTTGCCTACATCGACAACCATCTCGAAGATGACCTGTCGGTGAATGCACTGAGTCGCATCGCCAACTTCTCGGCGTTTCACTTCCATCGGCAGTTCACGGCGTTCATGGGCGTTCCGGTTTCACGCTATGTGCAACTGATGCGGCTTCGACGCGCGGCGCACCAAATGGTCGCCTCGCCCGCAACGTCCGTGCTGGAGGCCGCATTCGGCGCTGGTTTCGAAAGCCCCGAAGCCTTTTCCAGAGCCTTCAAGCGTGCCTTCGGCATGGCGCCGAG
This sequence comes from Pseudomonas sp. LAIL14HWK12:I10, assembly GCF_900184205.1. Taxonomy (NCBI): domain Bacteria; kingdom Pseudomonadati; phylum Pseudomonadota; class Gammaproteobacteria; order Pseudomonadales; family Pseudomonadaceae; genus Pseudomonas; species Pseudomonas sp. LAIL14HWK12:I10. The sequence continues at coordinate 230,996 of NZ_FXWU01000003.1, forward strand.
CGTGTTCGCCAAGGCCCCGAACTGGCAGGCCTGGAGTGCGGTATTCGTTGTTCCCCATCGTTCCAGGAGTATCACCATGCAGATCCGTATCGTGGATTTCACCGAAACCCGCGTAGCCGCGCTCGAACACCGAGGTGCGCCCGCCCTAGTCGGCGAAAGCGTCGCGCGTTTTCGCCAATGGCGCATGCACAGCGGCCAATCGCCAGTGGCCAGCAGCCGCACCTTCGGCATCCCCTTCGACAACCCCGACACCACACCGTTGCACGCCTTCCGCTTCGCCGTTTGCGGCGAGATAGACGAGGCTGTGCAGCCCAACGATTTCGGCGTGCACGAACGGCTTATCCCGGCGGGGCGCTGTGCGGTGATTCGGCATACCGGTTCGCCTGACTACATTGGCGAAACCATCTACCCGCTTTATCGTGACTGGTTGCCGTCGAGCAACGAAGAGCTGCGCGACCATCCGCTGTTCTTCCATTACCTGAGCGCGTACCCGGAAACGCCCTTGGAGCAATGGCAAACGGATATCTACGTCCCGCTGAAGTAGGCCGTGCCCTGCCCGCCCGGTGCCGGGCCACCGAGCCCCCACCCATGAGCCTCTTCGATAAAGTGCAGCACTGCACGCGAACGCTCGTCAATCCGTGAAATCAGCGAAAGTTCACTGACCATTTCCGCTTGCGCCAGGGGCACGATGCGGATGCCCGGCATGGTCAGCCGGGTCATGGTTTCGGGCACGATGCTCAGGCCGATGCCGGCGGCCACCAGCCCGGGAATACTCATCAGCGACGGCACATACATGATGTTCTGCGGGTGCAACTGGTGCTGCCGGCACGCCTGGAGGGTGTGGGAGGTCAGGCCGATGCCGGTGCTGTCCTGGAGAAACACGAACTTTTCGTGGCGCAGGGTCGACAGGTCCCCGCTGAAGCGGTCGGCCAATTCATGGTTGTCCGGGATGAGCAGGACGAGCCTGGACTGGCTGAATGGGTGGGTGCGCAGACGGTCCGGCAGGTGGTCCTTGAACACCCGGGCAAAGGCCAGGTCGAGTTTGTGGTCAAGCAACATGTCGAACTGCGCGCGAATACCGGCGTCGACCAGCGACACCTTGACCTCGGGGAACGTGCTGAAGTAATGCCGGAGCAATTGCGGCAAATTGGCTTCGAACAATGCCGAGTGGTAACCGATGTTGATTTCGCCCACCTCCCCCCGCTTGGCACGCCGGGCCGCGGCCATTGCCCGTTCGCTGGCCTCGATGGACTGCCGCGCGTGGGGCAGGAACGCCTCGCCAGCAGCGGTCAACGCCACGCCGCGGTTCTCCCGCCGGAACAGCGTCAGCCCGAGTTCAGACTCAAGCGTTCGCATCAATTGGCTCAGGGCCGGTTGTGCAATGCCCAGTTGCTCTGCCGCCCGGCTGAAATGCTGCAGGTCAGCGGCGACCACAAACGCTCTAAGGTGACGCAGTTCCATAATCGCTACCCATAAGGCTGGCTTATCTATTTATCGTGATTTTGATAATTATTCTGCAAGCAGGATGCGCTAACGTCTATTCACTTCGACGATTCCTTTCCACTGCATAGCCCGAGCGGAATCGTATGGGTATTCCGACACCATAAAAACAATGACGAGCCCCTTATGAGCACAATCAGTGACGCGCCTCATGATTCGCGCATGCCTCGCAAAGCGGTGACCGCCGCGACCATTGGCACAGCCCTGGAATGGTTCGACTTCACGTTGTATGGCGCGATGTCCGCGACCATTCTGCCCAAGTTGTTTTTCCCCGCGATGGAACCCACCGCAGGCCTGCTCGCTTCGCTGGCAACGTTCGGTGTCGGCCTGGCCGCGCGGCCCCTGGGCGCCATTACCTGTGGCTACCTCGGTGACAAACTCGGCCGCCGCAACTTGATGCTGGCCACCGTAACCATGATGGGCCTGGCTTCGGTACTGATGGGGTTGTTGCCCACCTACGGCCAGGTGGGTATCTGGGCGCCGATCCTGCTGGTGCTGCTGCGGATCATTCAAGGCTTCGCACTGGGTGGCGAGTCCACTGGCGCGCAACTGATGGCGCTGGAACACGCCTCCCCCGACCGTCGCGGGCGCTATTCCGGCATGCTCGGCCTGTGCTCGCCCCTTAGCCAGATTTTGGCCAACGGCGTATTGATGGGCCTGGCAGCGACGCTTTCAAGCGAGCAATTCGAAAGCTTCGGCTGGCGAATCCCGTTCCTGATGAGCTTCGTACTGGTTATCGTCGCGATATTCATTCGCCTGAAAGTCGATGAAACCCCGGCCTTCGTGGCCTTGAAGAAGGCCCCGCTCAAACAGGAAAAGAGCCCACTCACATCAGCCGTGAGCAGCCATTACAAAACCATCCTGCGACTGATGCTGTTCTTCTGCTCGCCCGCTGCGCTGTTCTACTTGATCGTGATTTTCTCCCTCAGCTACCTGACCAAGCACCTCGGCTTTAGCCAATCGACAGGCTTCATGTCGCTGATGGTGGCTAACCTGTGCGCGATTTTCGGTGCGCTTGCCGGTGGTTATCTGTCCGATCGTTGGGGGCGTAAAAAGGCGCTGGCATTGGGCTCGTGCATGACGTTGCTGATTTTGTTCGTCTATTTCCCAATCCTCAACACCCTGAACGTGCCCGCCATCATGGCAATCATGGGGCTGTTCCTGGGCTTCACCCAGTTCCAAAGCGGCATCCAACCTGTGGCCTTCGCCGAAGCGTTTCCTACCCAGGTCCGCTACTCGGGCTCGGCACTGGCCTACACAGGCGCCAATCTGGTAATCGGTGGCCCAATGCCGATGATCGCCGTGTGGCTGATGAGCCAGTCGAACAACTCGCCTTGGCCGCTGGTGACATTGTGCGCGGTGATCAACCTGATCTCGCTGGCGATGATCATCACCGGCCGGGAAACCCGCGGCATCGACCTGAACGCCGTCGCCGAAGACGACACCGTCGACGCCCGCGCTACCACCCTTCTTTCCAAATAACGCAGCAGGACAATCATGAATCGCACCGTTTTCATCCTTAACGGCCCTAACTTGAACCTGCTGGGCCGCCGTGAACCGCACATCTACGGCCACACCACGCTTGAGCAAATCCGCCAACGCAGTGAAACCCTGGCGCTGGAACTTGACCTGATATGCGACTTTCGCCAAACCAACCACGAAGGCGTCATGGTCGACTGGATTCAGGAAGCCTTCGAGCAAGGCGCTGCAGTGATCATCAACCCGGCCGGCCTTTCGTTTCACTCGATTCCAGTACTGGATGCGCTGAAATTACTCGACACACCGCTGGTCGAACTGCACCTGTCGAACATTCATGCACGGGACGAACTGCACCGCCACTCGATCATGTCTGGCGTGGTCAATACAGTGATCTGCGGCATGGGCGCTGACGGGTATCCCCTCGCAATCCGGGCTATCGATGCTTTACTGCGGCGTCGGGCAGCCAACACTTAACCGCCCTTCACCGGACGCTGACTGGGTGGCCCTTCGGCAACTTCGGAACGTCGCGCTTACACCCTAAACCGCCCTACCAGCGCTGTCATTTCCCCCACCAGGCCCGACAGCGCCTGGCTCGCCGCACGGGTTTGCTGCGCCCCGGTCGCCGACTGGTTCGACAACTCGCGAATGTTCAGCAGGTTCCGGTCCACTTCCCGCGCGACCTGGGCCTGCTCCTCCGCCGCACTGGCGATCACCAGGTTGCGCTCGTTGATCTCGCCGATGGCGCTGTAGATACCTTCCAGCACCTGCCCTGACGCCAGGGTGACATCCAAGGTCGACTGGGCCCGGCTGGTGCTGGCCTGCATTGATGCAACCGCGGCTTCGGTGCCTTGCTGCACGCGCCCGATCATCTGTTCGATTTCCTGGGTCGATGCTTGTGTGCGATAGGCGAGCGTACGCACCTCGTCCGCTACCACCGCAAAACCACGCCCGGCCTCACCGGCGCGGGCGGCCTCGATGGCGGCGTTGAGCGCCAGCAGGTTAGTCTGCTCGGACACCGAACGGATCACTTCCAGCACCTTGCCGATGTCCCGCACCTGCCCCACCAGCTGCTCCAGGTGCCCACTGCTGGCCTGGATCTCATGGGTCATGGCCTCGGTACCATCGATGTTCTCGTTGACTTGCCGGCGGCTTTTTTCGGCCAGCTGATTCGATGCCTGCGTGGTCTCGGACGTGGAGACAGCATTACGTGCGACCTCCTCGACCGCCGTGGTCATTTCGGTGACGGCAGTGGCAGCCTGCTCCAGCTCCTGGCCCTGCTGGCGCAGGTTATTGGCGCTTTCCTCGGTAACGGTGTTCAGCGCCGTCGCCGCGTCAGCCAGCTGTTGTGTGCAGCTGCTGAGCTTGCCGAGGGTTTCGCGCTGGCTCTGCTGCATGCGCTCCAGTTCGTGGAACAGCTGGCCGATTTCGTTACGCCGCTGCACCACCACTGGCACGCTCAGGTCGCCGCCGGCGATGCGCTGAAAGTGCTGGCCAGCTTTACGCAATGGGTGCAACACACGCTGTGCGATGAAGGCCCAGCACAGCGCCGCCAGCAGCAACGTCACGCCCAGCAGCCCCAGGCTCAGCAGTTGTGCGCGCTCCAGACGGCGGTCGGACTCGAGCATGATCTGCTGGCTGCGCTCGCTCAAGGTGGCAACCAGTTGCTGACGCAGCGCCTGCAGGCGGCCCATGGCATTGCCGGCATCGGTGTTGACCTGGAAGTACTGCTCCAGCGAGCGCTGCCGCACGGCCTCACGCTGCCCCGCCACCGCCTTGGCGTAGTCGGCGAAGGTGGCCTGCAGTTCCTTGGCCGCCGCATGCAGCGCAGGTTCGCGGGCGTTGCCGACGAACTCATCGACCAGTTTCTGGCTCTTGTCGTTCAATTCGACCGACAGCGCCATGCGCTTGTTCGCACTCTCATCGTGGCCGCCCAATTGCTCGATGAAACCCGAAGAAACGTTGGCGCTGGCGCGGATCGCCATGAGCAACGCATTGTTCAACCGGTCCGACTGGTGCGCGGTCTGGTCCAGTTCGCTGATCTGCTCATCGCTGCCCACCGCCGCGCGCCAGGCGCTGACGGTAGAGAACAGCAAGGTCAGGCTGAACAGCGACAGCACCCAGAACATTCCGGTGCGGATCTTCAGGTCGGCAAACATACGGGCAGTACTCCTCATGGTCCTGTTGGCACCCCTTCTCATCGGGATTTCGATGGCGGGTGAGCAGGTATCGGAGTGCCCGCTGCGGGCTTGAGTGGCGCTGAGGCGCTTGTGTGCGGTAACCGCACGATTGTTACTGGCGCCTTGCATGTGGCGGCGCATACGTGCAAGGGTAAAAAAGGAACGTCAGTCATCAGAACAGGAAGATAAGCACCTTATGCTTGGAATCACACGTATCCATCGCTACGTGCGCCCATTGCCTGCAAGCCAAGCAGCAGCCAGTGGGCGTGACGTCAACGTCAAACCAGGCGCCCGCCTGGCCGCGAAGCTTGCCACCCTCCTCTGCACACCCCGCGCCGTCCCGCCCTACCTCTGGGTCAACCCCGAGCGCCCCCCTGTCGATCGCATGCCCCCAACCTGACCGCCCACGCGCCGTCATCGCACCGGCCTCGCCATTCAGTGGCTGAAGGCGGGATGTTTCACGCAAAAAAAGGGGCAACACCCAATGATCATGTTTCAGGGCAAGAAAATTCACAGCGCCATCTTCGACATGGATGGCACGATGTTCGACACCGAGCGCCTGCGTTTCAGGACGCTGAAGCAAGCTTCGCTGGAAATCTTCGGCACCGCCTTGAGCGAGCAAACGCTGATCGGCTCGCTGGGCCTGAGCGCGAAAAAGGCCGAGGCCCTCGCCAAGGCTCACAACGGCGATGACTTCCCGTATGCGCAGATCCGCCAGCGCGCCGATGAGCTCGAACTGGCGTACGTGCGCAACCATGGCGTGCCGATCAAAGCCGGCCTGCTCGAGGTGCTAGAGCGCCTGCGCAAGTCCGGCCTGACCCTGGCGGTCGCCACGTCCAGCCGCCGCGCCATCGCCGAGGAGTACCTGATCAACGCCAACGTGCTCAAGTACTTCGACATCACCGTTTGCGGCGACGAAGTCAGCCAAGGCAAACCCCACCCAGAAATCTTCCTGCACGCCGCCCGCGCGCTCAATTGCCAACCCGGCCAGTGCTTCATGGTCGAGGACTCGGAAAATGGCCTGCTCTCAGCGATCCGCGCCGGGGGCCAGGCAATCCTGATCGAGGACATCAAGCCGCCCGCGCCCGAGGTCAAGGCCGGCGCGCTCATGGCCTACCGTGGCATGCACGCCTTCCTCGCCGACTTGAGCGAGTGCGTGCCCGACTTGGGCATGCCGGCGCTCGACGAGGCGTTCCCTGCCTCACTGAACCAGTTCCGCGTCGGCATCCACGGCTTCGGCGCTATCGGTGGCGGCTACCTGACCCAGGTGCTGTCCCATTGGGACGGCTACACGCGCCCCTGCGAAATCATTGCCGCGACCCGTTCGCGCATGCTCCGCGAATCGGTCGCTGCGTTCGGCCGCTACAGCGTGCGCTACGGCGCCACCGCGTTCGACCAGACCATCGACAATGTGCGCATGATCGACATGGACGACGAAGAGGCGGTAATCGAGATGTACAACGCCGCCGAAGTCGTCGGCATGAGCCTGCCCGAGCAGGCCATCGCGCATCAGGCCAAGGTCATTGCCAAGGGTTTGCTGCGGCGCTTCGAACGCAGGGGGCGCGAGCTGACCGTACTGATCGTGTTGAACAAGATTGGCGGTGCGGCGTTCGTCCGGCGCCAGGTGCAGGCGCAGTTGGCGCTGCTGTGCACGCCACAGGTGTGCAAGCAGGTGCTGGAAAAGACCCATTTTGCCGAAACGGTGGTCAGCCGCATCGTTTCCAAGATCAGCAATGACGCGCTGGTTCGGCAGTTACGCATCAAGTCGCAGATCTTCAAGAACAGCCTGGAAGATGAGCCAGCGGTCACCCGCAAACCCGCCACGCCAGCCCCTGAATACGAAAGGCTTATCGGGCACTTCAGGCCCTTTGCACAATCCAGCAGTGCCATGAGCCAGTTGCACCTGATCCTGTTCAACAGCGAGCCCGACATGCCGCTGTACGTAGAGCGTGGCAGTGATTTGCTGGAGCGGCTGCGCCAGGTAAAAACGGTCGCGGACATTACCCAGATCCAGATCATCAAGAACCGCTTGTGGAACGGGCCGCACGCGATCATCGCCTGGTATGCGAGCCTGCTGGGGCACACCTGGGTCGGCCAGGGCATGGGGGACGCCCGCGTCAGTGCGCTGGCGCAGCGCCTGATTCATCAGGAAGTGGCGCCAGCGTTGATGGCCGAATACCCGCAGATGTCGGAGGTCGTCAGCAGCTTTGCCAATGCGTTTCTCGAACGGTGCAAAACCTCGTTCAAGGACCCTTGCGTGCGGGTTGGGCGCGACCCCATGCGTAAATTGCAGCGTAACGAGCGCATCCTCAGCAGCATCGACCTGGCCCGCAAGCATGGCATTCAAACGCCTGCGCTGGCGTTTGGGGCGGCGCTGGCCATTCACTATGCGCTGCACGGCAACGCCAGCAAAGATCGCGAGGCCCAGTTGATCAAGGCGCTGTACACGGCCAGCGGCGAACGTGTCGAAGCGGTGCTCACCCATGACGGGGAGTATCAGGGCAAGCCTTATCCGGGGCTGGACCCGGTCAGGGATGCCGAGCTGGTCGAAAGCATTTCGGCCAACTTCCGGCTGTTGCTGGAACGGGACAGGGCTGACTGGGCACTGCCCGCTGCGTTGGCGCGGGGGTCGTCCGAGTGTGGTAGGGCGTCGGCCAAGCATTCGCTACCGGTTGCTTGAAGCGGTTTGGTAAGGGCGGTGTGACGATGTGTTCGCCCTGACATCGTCAGCGCCTGGGAAATCGAGCGCCGCGCGGGCGGCGCTCGAACTCACAGGCGCCGCAAATGTCGAGGTGAACGACTGACTGACTCAACACTGACCACCGCCAGCACTAGGTCGCAAACCGTCGACCGGGAATGACCGCTTTCGACCCTTTGCAGTCGTTCGGGGTGTCTACCAAACCAAGGGCGATTCATACTGCCGGGTGGATAGGTGCTCTGAGGCGTGTAGCCGGCTTGGGAAAAGACAATCCTCGCTGTGCAGATGGGCTTGATGTATCCAGGCCTGTAGGGCCAGCCGAGTTTGCTCTGTAATCTCAAACTGCACGGGGCGCTGAGTTTTCTGCTGCATCAGAACCTTTCTGCTAAGGACGTGCACCATGTCGACACACACCGCACGGCAAAGTGCTTGTGGCTGGGTTTGTCGAAGGCCACCTGCACCTGGAAAAAGCCAACGTGATGCAGCGCAAGGCCAACCGTTCCGGCACCTTGAAGGAAGCGATCGCTGTCACCGCCGAACTGAAGCTCACACTGACCCGTGAGGATATCCGCGAGCGTTCGATCCAGGTGCTGCGCGCACTGGTTCAGGCCGGTACCACGCATGTGCGTGCCCATGCCGAGTTCGACCCGCCCAAGGCTTCACCGGGCTCGAAGTGGTGCTGGAGTTGCGCGAGCAATTCCGCGAGGTGATCGACATCCAGGTCGTGGCGTTTCCGCAAGAAGGCATTCTCAAGCTGCCTGGCATGCAGGCCATGATGGCCCAGGCAATGGAGATGGGGGCCGATGTGGTGGGCGGCATTCCCTACAACGACGTGTCGCCGCTGGAGCACATAGATTTCGTCTTTGACTTGGCCAAGCGCTACGGCAAAGACATCGACTTGCACCAGGACTTCGCCGATGACGCCGAGCACATGACCATCAAGTACGTGGCACGTCGAACCATTGCCGAAGGCTACCACGGGCGCGTCTGCGTTGGGCATCTGACCAGCCTGGCCGCCACCTCGCCAGCGCGACGGGCACAGGTGATTGCGTTGCTACGTGAGGCCGACATCAGCGTGATGTGCCTGCCCGCCACCGACCTGCACCTGGGGGCTCGGGGTGACAGTCACAATGTCAGACGCACCCTGACACCGGTGCGTGCACTGCGCGACGGCGGTGTCACGGTTTGCCTGGCCACCAACAACATCCGCAATGCAATCACACCGTATGGCAGGTGCTCAAGCGCGGCAAGGTGGTTGCCACGGCTGAGCATCGTAGGTCAGTTGCATTTTGAGGCCATCTTGAAGAATTCGTAATCAAGCGGGCTCATTTATCCCCGTGGAGAAGAGCACTGGCTGCGTCTCAGGAAGGTGGCATTGGATCGAGAGCGGCCACTGGCAAGGTGGTAGACGTTTCGTTTCTACAGCCAACGCCTGACCTGTTTGCAGTACTGCGCAAACTCCCTCCCGAAAAGGCTGGCAAGGGCCCGCTCCTCCGGCCCGATCTGGAAGCGGTTCATGTAGATCACGAAGCCCAGCACGCCCAGCAGCGCTGGCGGCCAGGCGAGAAAGATCGACCAGGCTATCAGCACTGTGGCGAATCCTAAGTACATGGGGTTGCGTGTGTACCTGTAAACGCCCGAGCTGACCAGGGCCGAAGCCGTTTCAGGCTTCAGCGGATTGACTGTGGTACGTGCGTGACGGAAGGAAAGCACGCCGGCCAGGCAAACCGCTACGCCTGCCAGCAATACCAACAGCGCAAGGCCAATGCGCCATTCGAGAGTCAGCTCCAGTGTTCCCGGCAAGTGTCGAGCTGCGAACCACGCCAACAGGCCGAACAGGGTAGCGACCAGCGGCGGAGGAATACGGTTGTCCATGATGAATGCCCGCTAGAGAGAAACTGGCTACCAGCGTGAGGGTTGTAGCCACTTCAGGGTCAAGCCGCTTGTGTACGATAGAGACCTCAGGGGCTCATATGACTTTCACCGCGCGCCCAATGAACTTCACCGGGCCCGTTGGAGCACCGGTCGGGGAGCCGCCCGCTTTCTCAAGGGTCAGCTCGAACAGCTGATTCGGCTCAAGCGCAGGCAAGCGCGTCAGCGGCACGCGGTACTGTTCGCCCGGTTTGACCAACCCCAGCGAAACAGGTGCGCGCCACTGCTCGCCCTTGGTCCAGAACTGCAGGGTCATGCCTTCGGGAACATCGTCCACGCCAAGCGGGATCAGTTCGATCATGCTCGCATCGTTGGCTTGCACTACCCACCCCGGGGCCTGCCCCGACGGCGCTACCAGCACCACCATGTAGGTGGTCACAGGCGGTGTCTTGGTCAGCAGCGCCAAGGCCAGAAGCAAGCTCGCGGCCAACCCCGCAGCGCTCAAGCCCTGCCAGAGTCCAAGCCGCTGCCACCAGCCAGCGCGTGGTTGCCCGGACGGTTGAGCCTCTTCAAGGCTGCGCTCGATCCGGCCCCACAAGCGGTGGCTTGGCGTGATGGGTTCAGCCTGCGTGGTCAGTTCGAGCAGGCGGGCCTCCCAGGCATCCACTGCGGCGCGTACGGCCGGCTCCGTTTTCAACCGGTCCTGCATGGCAGCACGCTGCTCGCCACTCAAGGTACCCAGCACGTACTCGGCTGCCAGGTCGTCCAGGTCCTCGGCGCTGTCATCACCTGGGGTACGCTTCATGTCATGCACTCCCGCAGGGCCTTCAGGCTTCGCTTGATCCATGCCTTCACGGTGCCTAGCGGCGCACCCAGCAGCGCTGCGATTTCGGCATTGCTGCAACCGTCCACATACGCGTGCAGGATGCAACGCTGGGGGGCGGGTTGCAGTTGCTCAAGGCAGCGATAGATTTTCGCCGAGCCTGACCACAATTGCAGGTCGTCCAGCTCCGGGGCCAGGGTTACAGCCGCGATCATGCCAGTCTCGTCCAGGTCGGTTTCCCAGTGGCCGTCACGCACGAAGTTCAGTGCCAGGTGACGGGTAATGCTGTAGACCCAGCCCCGGGCTGAACCGCGCGACGGGTCATAGCTGGCAGCACGTGTCCAGATACGCACAAAGGCATCGTGAACGATATCCTCCGCGCTCGCCTGATCGCGCGCGATGCGCCGTGCGACGCCCAGCAAACGCGCCCCCTCATGCTCATAGAGCGCCTGCAAGGCACGGCGGTCTCCTTGGGCACAAGCGGCAAGACAGCCCTCGAAATCAAATGGAACAACGGGCGAATTCAAAATGGGGTCGTTCCTTCATCATGAAACCTGGACGGTGCCCTGCCTTACCGGCCTGGGGCACGTCCAGCAGCGTAGATGATCAATCGCTGGCCTGCCGCTCAAGCCCTCGTCACTTGGCCGACCAGAACACGTAGTCCGCCTGGTACTTGACTACTTGTTGCGCGCCTTTGCTCTGCGCCGTGCAGTCCATGGCAGGCGCTACGCCACCGCGCGTCGCCAGGCGCTGGATGTAGCTGACCCCTTGCATCGCGCCCTTGCCCTCGGCAGGGTTGGCCTTGACCAGTTGATACGGGATATCGCCTTTGGCCGCCGGGGCGACGGCAAGCTGGGTGCCGGTCACTTTCGAACCGTCCTTGGCCTGCCAGGTGGCCGGAGGACCAAAATAGTCACCTACAGGTTTGCCGCTGCGATCATTGAGCACCGCCTTGGGGCCGACGAAAAACCACTCCGTCTGGCCTGGCGCATTGGCCTTGTCGCGGCATTCGTAGGTGATCTCACCGACACCGACGGTTTCCAGCATGATGGCGTGGCCGTCGGGTACCTTGACGGCGTCCGGGACGCCCGACTGGGCATGGGCGGGTGCAGACGCAAGTACAAGGCAGGCGGCGAGCAGGGAGAAAGCGGGCTTGATGATCATGGGGCGAACTCCGTGGGGTCATGGGTCAGGCAATCACCGACTGCCTGATAAGAACTACCCATCGAGAGCCCTTCTGGATGCACTGGCGCAAAAAAATATTTTTGCATGCTCGTAATCGATACCGTGCTGACGCCGAAGCAGGCGTGCAGGCTTGCAACGGTCGACTGATCAGGCCGAGGCGGTTACGCTGGCGTTTTCCACCTGCACGGAAGCGCCAGTGAAAGAGGCATACCAAGGAAGCTGCTTGTGCGCAGCGGTCAGTTACCTGCTGCTTACCCCGCCAAAGGCCGTGAGCCACTGCCATTGCAGCCAGTGCCGCAAAGGGCACGGGGCAGCATTCGCTTCTTACGGCAGTGTTCCTCAGCATGCTGCGCATCCTTCACCTCGATTCTGCTGCCTCGTGGTACGCGCCCTGCAGCGCAGTGCCTCAAACTGACTGAGATTGCAAAGCATCCTGATACCCCTATAATTGCGATCAATTCTTATCCGCACTTTATAATCAGGAAGATCCAGGTGCCCTACCCCCAGCCGCCCGCATCAGCCCGGCATGATGAGATGCACGCCCTGTACCGCGACCACAGCCAATGGCTGCAAGGCTGGATTCGCAGGCGCCTGGGTAATGCAGACCGGGCGGCCGATATTACCCAGGACACCTTTCTGCGCCTGATCAGCAGCGCGCTACGCCAGCCATTGGCAGAGCCTCGCAGCTTTCTGGCCACCGTGGCGCGGCGAGTGATGATCGACCAGCTGCGCCGACGCAACCTTGAGCAGGCCTACCTGGAGTTCCTCGCCAGCCAGCCGGTACTCGAAGAGTGCTCGCCCGAACAACGCCTGCTGATGCTGGAAACCCTGATGCAACTGAACGCCATGCTCGACGGGCTGGGCCAGAAAGTGCGTGACACCTTTCTGTACGTGCAACTCGATGGCCTGACCTACCCAGAGGTCGCCCAGCGCCTCGGTGTGTCGGTCAGTTCAGTGACGAAGTACATGGCCAAGGCCACCGAACGTTGCCTGCTGTTCGCTTTTGATGCGCAACTGTGAACCCCGCCGACCAGCGCCAGGCCCTGCGCGAAGCGGCACACTGGCATGCGCGCTTTCTCGCAGCGCCTGACTGCGCCGAAAACCGGGCACAGTGGCAAGCCTGGCTTGACGAAGCGCCTTTGCACGGTTGGGCCTGGGGGCGCCTGGAGCAATTGCAGGCAGGCCTTGCGGGCGTGCATGGCCCGCTGGCACGGCATACCCTTGCCGCAGGACAGATCGGGACGGGACGGCGTAAGGTGCTCAAGACGCTGGTGCTCGGTGTGGGGCTGGCCGGGGTAGCCTGGACAGGCTATCGCAACGCCCCCATCTGGTTGGCCGATGTGCGTACCGCGACCGGTGAACGCGGCAGCCTGACCCTGCAGGATGGCACGCGGCTGACGCTCAATACAGCCTCTGTGGTCGATATCCGGTACAGCGCAGAGCAGCGCCTGATCGTCCTGGTCGAAGGCGAAATCGCCGTACACACCGCCGCTGACTCTCGCCCGCTGCGGGTGCGCACGGTACATGGCGACATGCGCGCCCTGGGCACTGATTTCACCGTGCGCCTGCATGCCGACTGCACCGAGCTGTCCGTTATCGAACACGCCGTTGCGGTGCACAACGCCGCGAGCGCCCATGAGGTGCGGGTTGAAGCAGGCATGGCCCTGGCCTTCGACAACGGGCTGCTGCCAGAGCCACGCCCAGCCGAAATGGCTCGCACGGCATGGCGCGATGGCCAACTGGTGCTCGACGGCTGGCCGCTGCGCCGCGCCCTGGCCGAACTGCAGCGCTACCGCCCCGGCGTGCTGAGTTGCAGTGACGACGTGGCCGGGCTGCGTCTGGCTGGGGTGTATCCACTGGACGACACCGACCGCGCCCTGGTGGCGATTGCCGAGGCGCTGCAGCTGAAAGTCAGCACCTGGACTCGCTACTGGGTCAGGCTGATGCCTGCCACGTCGTGATGTCAGGTGAAAATATTTCTCAACCGCATTGTCGGATTGGCCTCTCTCGTTCGAGCTCTCCTGCAAACCGCCCAAACAGGCATTTGAAGGAGCTGTCATGCCTAGAACAACAAGCTGCCCATACCCACGCCGAAAACACCTCACCTCCCTGCTGCTTGGCAGCGCCATCGCAGTGCATGCCGGGCTGCTGGCCCCGCTGCTGTCGACGGGCGCCCAGGCCCACGCCGAACAGGCCAGCCGCGTCTACGATATCGCCCCAGGGCCGTTGATGACGACCCTGAACCGCTTCGCCCGCGAGGCCGGGGTGCTGCTGTCGTTCGATGCGGCGCTGACCCAGGGACGGCAGAGCAGCGGGCTGCGCGGTGGCTACAGTATCGAACAGGGGTTTGCCCAACTGCTGGCCGGCACCGGGCTACAGGCTTTGCTGGTGGGCAACAACTATGTGCTGGTGAGCCAGGTTGATGCAGGTTCGGCGCTGCAACTGGGCGCAACCAGCATCACGGGTGAAGGTTTGGGCCTGACCACCGAGGGAAGCGGCTCTTACACCACCGGCGAAACTGCCGCCGCCACACGCCTGAACCTGAGCCTGCGCAAAACCCCGCAGTCGATCAGCGTGGTCACCCGCCAGCAGATGGACGACCAGAACCTGCAAAGTGTTTCCGAAGTCCTGAAGCAAACGCCCGGTGTCACGGTCAACCAGGAAAGCTCCGAAGCCTTTACCTTCTATTCGCGCGGTTTCAAGCTGGATAACTACCAGTTCGATGGCGTGCCCAGCCTGTCCTCCGACGGCGGCTCATTGCGCGACAACTACAGCATCGGCAACAGCCTGGTCTATGACCGGGTCGAAGTGCTCAAGGGCGCAACCGGCCTGGTCAACGGCGCCGGCAACCCTTCGGGGGTCATCAACCTGGTGCGCAAGCGCCCCACTGCCGAACTACAGGGCCATATCGGCGCAGGCGCCGGGTCCTGGGACAAATACCAGGCCGACTTCGACCTTGCCGGCCCGTTGACCGACAGCGGTAATGTCCGTGGCCGCATGGTGGCTGGCACCCAATCCCAGCACAGTTACGTCGAGTACCTGACCGGCGAGCAGAACACCTTCTATGGCGTGCTGGAAGCCGACCTCAGCGAGAGCACCCTGTTCACGCTTGGCTACGACGTGCAGAAAAACTACGACAACGGCAGCACCACCGGCGCACTGCCCGCGTTCTTCCTCGATGGCCGTACGGTCAAGTTCGACCGTGACACCAACGCCGCCGACCGCTGGACCTGGCGCAACCAGGAAACCCAGCGTGCCTTTGCAGAACTTGCCCATACCTTCGATAACGACTGGGTACTCAAGGGCGTGCTCAGCAGCCGTGATTACCGCTCGCGCGAGCTGATCTCGGGCATCAGCAGCGAGGCCATCCAGGCAGACGGCAGCATTTCCCATGGCTTTATCGGCGGCAACATCGACCCCGATACCGGCGCGGTGAACAACAACGGCACCGCGAGCAAATTCAACACCACCAGCAAGGAAAAAGGCCTGGACCTGTATGCTCGCGGCCCGTTCTCGCTGGGCGGACGCGTGCATGAAGCCGTGTTCGGCTACAGCATCGCCCACACCAAATCCACCTCCAAGCGTGATGATGGCGTGACCAATGGCGTCATCGACGACGTATTCCAGTGGGACGGCTACGGCGATACCCCGACCAACTTTGAATGGTGGTCCACCTTTGATATCGAAGCGCGGCAGAAGGTTGGCTTCGCGGCCACCATTCTCAAACCCACCGACGCGCTGGCAGTTATCCTGGGGGCACGGATCGTCGACTACAAATGGGACATCGACACGATCAACGCCATCGGTCGCCGCCTCCCGGCCAGCGCCACCAACTCCAGTGAAATCGTGCCTTACGCCGGCGTCACCTACGACCTGGACCAGTACCACACCGTGTATGCCAGTTACACCGACGTGTTCAAGCCGCAGGCCTACAGCCTCGGTACGGACGGCAAGCCCATCGACCCGCTCACCGGCGCCAGCTATGAGATCGGTATCAAAGGCGCCTACTTCGAAAACCGCCTGAATGCCAGCCTGGCCCTGTTCGAGCTGAAGCAGGACAACTTCGCAGTGCTCACCGGCGGCACCACGCCAAGTGGCGGCGGCGCCTACCGGGCAGCGCAAGGCGTCACCACGCGCGGCGTTGAGCTGGAAATGAACGGCGAACTGATGAAGGACCTGCAAGTGATGGCGGGCTACACCTTCGCCGAATCCCACGATGCGGATGACCAGCGCGTGGCGACCAACCAACCGCAACATCTGCTCAAGCTGGCGACCAACTACCGCCTGCAGGGCGAATGGCGCAAGTTCACCGTGGGCGGTAATGCGTATTGGCAGAGTTCGACCTTCTTCAAGCCAAGCGATGAGGACTGGTACGCGATCGACGACCCGGCTGCCAAGTTCGAACAGAAGTCCTACGCGCTGGTGGGGCTGGTAGGTGGCTATGACTTCACCCGCAACCTGAAGGCTACCCTTAACGTCAACAACCTGTTCGACAAGCATTACTACAGTGGCATTGGCAACTACGGCACGGTTTTCTATGGGGCGCCGCGTAACCTGATGGTCAATGTGAAGTACAGCTTCTAGGATATTCCCAAGCACCAGACCGAAGCCCCCGGCACCACGACGCCGGGGGACCGTGCCCATGATGGGTTCACTGCGCGTAAAGGGTCACGACAATTTCCAACAGAGCAATCACGGCTAGGCACCCCAATGCCTGAACAGCGGATGCTAGCGCTCACCGCACCTTCCGGAGACTCCGCTCGTTGACTGACTCACAGCACTGCCCTGCCTACGCGAAACGGTTCGAAGCCGTGCTTGCCTACATCGACAGCCACCTTGAAGGTGACCTGTCGGTGAACGCCTTGAGCCGCATCGCCAACTTCTCGGCGTTTCACTTCCATCGGCAGTTCACGGCATACATGGGTATCTGTTCATGCCCATGGTCGCCTGGTTGGTGCAATCGGTTTTTCTCAATGTGCAATTCCCTGCCATACCGTTCTGGGGCTGGATGTTGGTCAACATTGGCCTGACCACGCTGGTGAACGTCCTGGGGCTTAGCCTTGCCGACCGGACAAACAAATTGCTGACAGGGTTGGGCATCGCCCTTGTCGCGAAGCGCAACATCCCGCGCGCCGTGGTGCTGGTGATGGCAACGGCAGGCCTGCTGTTTGCGTTGGTGGCGTACATCATGCAGCTGGTCCATCCCGGCGGCGTATTCGAAGATGCCCAGATTGCTGCTTATCTCATGTCCGTCGAAGTGGGCGGGCAGATATTTGCGGATTGGCTGAACCTCGGTTTGATCATCTCCGGGTTTGCTTCGGGCCTCATCGTGCAACTCAGTACCAGCCGCCTGCTTTACTTCATGGGCCGGGCCGACATACTGCCCAAGAAGTTCTTCGGCACACTCAGCCCGAAGACCCAGGCTCCGGTGTTCAACCTGCTGTTCACCGCCGTAATCGGACTGCTGGGTTTGAACCTCACGCTCGAAATGGCGACCTCCTTCATCAACTTCGGTGCCTTCCTTGGGTTCACCGCAGTGAACCTGTGCGTCATCTGCTACTTCTACCGCGCTCGTCGGCGCCAGAGCCTCGGGCTTGTGAGTTATCTGTTGTTTCCACTGCTGGGCATGTGCGTAAACCTGTATCTGGTGAGCCAGCTGAGTGCGACCGCGATCGTCATTGGGCTCTGTTGGCTTACCCTCGGCGTGATCTATCTCACCTGGCTGACACATGTTTCGAAAAATCCATGAAGGAAGTGTTTCATCCGTTCGGTATCAAGATGACCGGACATGATGGACATATTCAAGATCCATTGCACGCAGCGTTGAGAGACCGAGGCTACATCCACAACAAGGTCAGGAAAAAGCCAATCATGGGTTTCCTATGTACAGACCACTTTGAGCCACTGACTGTCCACCATGGGTCGAAAACGGTCGCCAATGCATATCCGCCCCCCATCGCCCCTCATCAGCCAGCCGCCGCCGCTCTGCACAGCGCCTTTCATCGATCTCACTGATGAGTACTATCAAGCCGCGCGCCTGTGTAGTTGCCCACCCCCGCCCGTATAATCGCCTCCAATTTTCCCCCTCCTCCTCGTCTTTCAGGCGACTTCCCCCTTGGAACCCAGCACCATGCCAAGCGACAGCCAGGCCCCTAGCGGCCTTCCCGAACATAATCAACAAAGCGTCAAACAGCAGTGGCTGGCGATTCTTTCGGTCGCGGTGGGTGCCTTCGCCCTGGTGACCAGCGAGTTTCTCCCGGTCGGCGTACTCAACGATGTCGCCAGCGACCTGGGCATCAGCGCCGGCCAGGCCGGGCTGATGGTTACCCTGCCCGGCATCATGGCCGCCCTTGCCGCCCCCTTGTTGTCTGTAGGCATTGGCGCCTTGGACCGTCGTTACCTGCTGATCGGCCTGACGCTGATCATGATCATCGCCAACGCGGTGGTGGCCTACGCCAGCGACTTCAACCTGCTGCTGTTCGGCCGTGTGCTGCTGGGCATCAGCATCGGCGGCTTCTGGGCGACGGCCATTGCCCTCAGCGGCCGCCTGGCGCCCAAGGGTGTGGGCGTTGCGCAGGCCACGTCGATCATCATGGTCGGTGTGACACTAGCCACTGTCCTGGGTGTGCCCGTGGGCACCTGGTTGAGTGGCCTGATGGGCTGGCGCATGACGTTTCTGGTGACCGCGTTGGTGGGCGTGCCGGTGCTGCTGGCGCAGATCCTGCTGCTGCCGCGGCTTAACCCGGACAAGGCCATTCGCATCAGTGACCTGCCGGCCCTGTTCATCAATCCGCAGGCGCGGGTTGGCTTGATCGCGGTATTGCTGATTGGCCTGGCGCACTTTGCCGCCTACACCTATGTCGCGCCCTTCTTCAAGCAAAGCGCTGGCTTTGATGGGCCGACCATTGGTTCGTTGCTGCTGCTCTATGGCGTCGCGGGCGTCATCGGCAACATTTTCGCCGGCTTCGCCGCCAACCGAAGCGTCCGTCATACCCTGATGCTGGTTGCGCTTATGATTGGCGTCAGCACCGCGCTGTTCCCCTACTTTGCCACCGGCATGACCGGCGCGGCGATGCTGATCGCACTGTGGGGCTTCGCCTTCGGCGCCTTCCCGGCGTGCGCCAGTATCTGGATGTTTGTCGTAGCACCCAAGGATGTCGAACGCGGCATGCCACTGTTCGTCGCTATGTTCCAGGTGATCATTGCCTTGGGCTCGTTCTTCGGTGGGCAGATCGTCGACCAGTTGGGCACCGCAGTACTGCTGAGCTTGGCCACGGCACTGGTGGGTTGTGGTTTTGCGACGGTGCTGGTGCTGGGGCGTAACGTGAGTAACCGATTGGCGGTTCAACCCTGCTGATAGGGGTGCAAGCTGCCAACGGCCTTTGGCAGCTTGCGCCTTTGTGTGCCGCACTCGTATACAGGTCTTTTTGGGCAGGCAGCAGACGCCGCGGCCGCAGGGCGACAGCGGTGCGTCGCTGGCGCCCTTCAATCATGAGGTAAAATAAAGTTCATCTCAAAAATAATGAGATTGCCTCATATTCCTTCACGCCTGAAAATCCCCCTATCGTTTTTTGCGCCGGCTCGCAGGTTACCTGGCGAAGCCCACACT
Source organism: Pseudomonas sp. LAIL14HWK12:I10 (assembly GCF_900184205.1). Lineage (NCBI taxonomy): Bacteria > Pseudomonadati > Pseudomonadota > Gammaproteobacteria > Pseudomonadales > Pseudomonadaceae > Pseudomonas > Pseudomonas sp. LAIL14HWK12:I10. Next base: position 250,339 of record NZ_FXWU01000003.1, read on the forward strand.
GCGTAAACGCACCGGAAAGCTCTGGTGCACTGAACAATTAAGGGATTAAGGCATCGCACCAACATGAACAACACGCTTGCTTTTGCTATCAAGAGCGTCTGTTTCGATGAGCACTACCAGCCCTCGGACAACACGCGCATCACCACCAACTTTGCCAACCTGGCGAGAGGCACCAGCCGCCAAGCGAATTTACGCAACACCTTGAAGATGATCGACAATCACTTCAATGCACTGGCGCATTGGGACAACCCCACCGGCGATCGTTACACAGTAGCGCTGGAGATCATTTCTGTTGAGATGAACCTCGATGCTGAAAGCGGTGACCCGGCCCTGCCGCTGATCGAACTACTTAAAACGACCGTCATTGATAAAAAAACCAACACGCGTATCGATGGCATTGTCGGCAATAACTTCTCGTCCTACGTGCGCGATTATGATTTCAGCGTGCGCTTGCTGGCCCACAACAAAGGCCGGCCCACCTTCAGCACGCCAGAGGATTTCGGCGACCTGCATGGAAAACTGTTCCAGTGCTTCGTGAACTCAGCGGCCTACAAAGCGCATTTCAACAAGCCACCGGTTATTTGCCTGAGCGTTTCGAGCAGCAAAACCTATCAGCGCACTGAAAACCAGCACCCTGTACTGGGGGTCGAGTACCAGCAAGACGCGTATTCGCTGACGGATGAGTACTTCAAGAAAATGGGCTTGAAGGTTCGCTACTTCATGCCGCCAAACAGCGTTGCGCCGCTGGCCTTTTACTTCGCCGGCGACCTGCTGGGTGATTACAGCAACCTTGAACTCATCAGCACCATCAGCACGATGGACACCTTCCAGAAGATTTACCGCCCCGAGATTTACAACGCGAACGCGGTCGCTGGAAGGTCCTATCAGCCCAGCTTGCAGCACCAAGACTATTCATTGACGCGCATTGTCTATGATCGCGAAGAGCGCAGCCGACTGGCGATTGAACAAGGTCGGTTCGCCGAAGAGCACTTCATCAAACCCTACCACGCCATACTTGAGCAGTGGTCCGCCAATTACGCTCATTGACGCTTCCCACGTTCAAGGTCTTTTACTATGAAAAAGCTGTTACCCACTTCAACCGCCGGCAGTTTGCCTAAACCGTCCTGGCTCGCACAACCTGAGACACTTTGGTCGCCTTGGAAGCTGCAAGATGAGGCCCTGATCGAGGGCAAACACGATGCCTTGCGTTTGTCATTGCACGAGCAGCAAGTTGCAGGCATTGACATTGTCAGCGATGGTGAGCAAACGCGACAGCACTTTGTCACGACGTTTATTGAGCACCTCAGCGGTGTCGATTTCGAGAAGCGTGAAACCGTTAGAATTCGCGATCGCTATGACGCCAGCGTGCCGACGGTTGTCGGGGCTGTGGCTCGCCAGAAACCGGTGTTTGTCGAGGATGCCAAGTTCTTGCGTCAGCAAACCAAGCAACCCATAAAATGGGCACTGCCGGGTCCCATGACCATGATTGATACGCTGTACGACAGCCACTATAAAAGCCGTGAAAAGCTGGCCTGGGAATTTGCCAAAATCCTCAACCAGGAGGCCAAGGAGTTAGAAGCCGCTGGGGTCGACATCATCCAGTTCGATGAACCTGCATTCAATGTCTTCTTTGATGAGGTGAACGACTGGGGGGTGGCCACCCTGGAGAGGGCCATTGAAGGGCTTAAATGCGAAACGGCCGTGCATATCTGCTACGGGTATGGCATCAAGGCCAACACCGACTGGAAAAAAACCCTCGGGTCAGAATGGCGGCAGTATGAAGAAGCCTTCCCCAAGCTGCAAAAATCCAGCATCGACATCGTTTCGCTGGAATGCCACAACTCCCGCGTGCCGATGGACCTGATTGAACTGATTCGCGGTAAAAAGGTGATGGTTGGCGCCATTGATGTGGCAACCCATACCATTGAAACACCCGAGGAAGTGGCCAACACCCTGCGCAAGGCCCTTCAGTTTGTCGACATCGACAAGCTCTACCCGTGCACCAACTGCGGCATGGCGCCGTTACCGCGTCACGTTGCCAGGGGGAAATTGAGTGCGTTGACTGCAGGCGCTGAAATCGTCCGCAACGAATACGCCAACGCGTAGATTCAACTTCCTCCCTCCGTGTTCTTCCCAGCCTTGGCCAATCCCTCTACAATCGAGAGTGTTTCGTATTTGCATCCTCCGCCGGCTGGGAGAGGGAATGTCCACAATGCCCCCCGACGCAGTACCTCATGAGCATCTGCATGTGCTGTACCGCGACCACAACGTGTGGTTGCGTAGCTGGTTGCGCCATCGGCTGAACAACTCAGCGGATGCCGCGGACCTGGCCCAGGATACCTTTGTGCGCGTGCTGCTGGCCCGCACCGCCAGCAGCCTGAAGGAGCCTCGGCACTACCTGGCGACCATCGCCCGCGGCCTGGTCATCGATCTGTACCGGCGGCGCAGCCTGGAACAGGCCTACCTCGAAGCCTTGCAACTGCGCCCCGAAGCGTATGCCCCTTCGGCAGAAACCCGTGCACAGATCCTGGATAGCCTGCTGGCCATCGATCGCCTGCTCGATGGCCTAGGCACACGTACCCGGCAAATTTTCCTGGCGGTGCAACTGGATGGGCTGTCCTACGAGAAAGCCGCTGAACGCTGTGGGGTATCGGTGAGCACCGTGCGCAAGCACCTGGCCCGCGGCCTGATGCATTGCCTGCTGCTGGACGAGGCATGAAGCGCGCCCTGGCCCAGGCGGTGGACTGGTATGTGCGCCTTAACGAAAGCACGGTCAGCCCTGCCACCCACAGCCAGTGGCAAGCCTGGCTGGCGGCAGACCCGCAGCACGCACAAGCCTGGGCCCGGCTTGAACACTTGCAGCAGCGCTTGGCCCAAGCCCCTGCGGCGGTGGGTGCCGCGACCCTTGAACAAGCCCGGCAACAGCGCCGTGCGGCGGTCAAGATGCTGGCGCTGTTGCTCGGGGTCGGCGTGGTCGGTTGGCAGGGTTATCAGCTTTCGCCTTGGCAGGCGGACTACGCCACGCGCGTGGGGCAACGCCGCCACCTGACGCTGGCTGACGGCAGCCGCTTGGTGCTGGACACCGACACCCAAGTGAAGCTGCATTTCGATGGCCAGCAACGGCTGATCGTGCTGAAGCAGGGCGAAATTCTGGTGGAGACGGCCAAGGATGCGCGCCCGCTGAGTGTGCAGTCGGCGGAGGGCCGAATCCTCGCCCTCGGCACGCGCTTTGCCGTGCGCCAGGGGCACGGCAGCACCCGGGTCACGGTCGAGGCGCACGCCGTGGAGGTCCGGCCACGGCTGGCGCAGGCACAAGTGATGCGTGCCGAAGCTGGGCAAACCCTGACCTTTACCGCAGACCGAATCGGGCCACTGCACCCAGCCGCCGCGCAAAGTTCAGCCTGGGCGCGGGGCATGCTGGTGGTGGTCGACTGGCGCCTGGACGACGTGCTCGCCGAGCTTTCACGCTACCGCCCCGGCTACCTCGGTTGCACGCCCGAGGTCGCCGGTTTGCGGCTGTCCGGCACCTTCCTGCTGGATGACAGCGAGGCGGTGCTGGCCAATCTGCAGGACTCGCTGCCCGTGCACATCCGGCGCCTGACCCGTTACTGGGTGCGGATCGAGGCAGGTGCGGCATGAAGCAAAACTTTTTCGCGTGAGGGGTAACAGATTTCGATTTCTGCTTCGGCTCTAGCTGCACATGCGTAAAAAACGCAGCCACTGCCAACCCCAACAGGAAGTTGTTCATGTTCGTACCCCCCTCCCGACTCGCCTGCGGTATCCACCGCGCAGCGCTCACCCTGAGCCTGGCCGGCTCGCTGCTGGTGCTGCCCGCTGCCTGGGCGCACGCACAGCGCTATGACATCCCGGCTGGCAGCCTGGCCGAGGCACTCAGCCAATTCGCTGCCGCCAGCGGGGTCATGATCACCTTCAGCGCCGAAGATACCGCGGGCCTCGGCTCACCAGGCCTGCAGGGGGATTTCGAGCTGCACCAGGGGTTTGCCCGCTTGCTCCAGGGCAGCGGCCTGCGGCTCGTGCAGGCGGGGAACAAACGGTACGTGCTGGCCAAGGCCGAGCGCGGCGCCGCCTTGGAACTGGGCGCCACCAGCATCAACGCCGCAGGCCTGGGGGCCACCACCGAGGGCACTGGCTCGTACACCACAGGCCAGAGCAACACGGCCACCAAACTGCCGTTGACCCTTCGCGAAACCCCGCAGTCGATCAGCGTGGTTACCCGTCAGCGTATGGATGACCAGGGGCTGAACGACATCACCGAGGTGTTGCAGCAGACGCCGGGGTTGTCGGTGCAGAGCCTCGGCAGTGAGCGTTTCAACATATATTCGCGTGGCTACTCGGTCGATAACTACCAGTTCGACGGCATCCCCACCACGCTGGATATTGCAACTCAGATGTCGGCGCAGAGCCTGGCCGACATGGCCATCTACGACCGTGTCGAAGTCCTGCGTGGTGCCACTGGGCTAATGACCGGCGCGGGCGACCCTTCTGCCACGATCAACCTCGTGCGCAAACGCCCTACGGCCGAATTCAAGGGCCACATCACGGCCGGCGTGGGTTCGTGGGACAAGTACCGTAGCGAAGTCGACCTGTCCGGCCCGTTGACGCCCACCGGCAACGTGCGTGGACGGATGGTCGCGGCTTACCAGCAGAACAACAGCTTCATGGACCATTATTCCCAGGAAAAACAGATTTTCTACGGGGTCCTCGAAGCCGACCTGACCGACACCACGTTGCTGACGGTGGGTGCCGACTACCAGAAAAACAACCCGCAAGGCTCGTCTTCGGTGGCGTTCCCGCTGTTCCACAGCAATGGCGAGCAAACGTCGTTCTCGCGCTCCACCAACAGCGCCGCGCGCTGGAGCCACAACCCGCAAGATGCCCTCAACACCTTCGCAAGCCTCGAGCAGAAACTGGCGTATGACTGGACCCTGAAGGCGTCGGTCAACCAGATGTATATCAAGCGTGACGACTACAAACTGGCCACCGCCAGTTGGGGCTTCCCCGACGAGAGCACCGGCGCAGGTGTACGCCTGTATGGTGGCGCAGGCAGCACCTGGCAGAAACAGACCGGCCTGGATGTGCAAGCCCAAGGCCCGTTCCAGCTGTTCGGCCGACAGCATGAGTTGATCGTCGGCTACAACTACTCACGTTACGAAAACCGCCATACGCCGACCCGGGGTACCCGCATCGAAGGCACTTTCGTCAACGTCTACGACTGGGACAACTACACGGACAAACCGGTAATGGGTGGCGGCAAGCTTTACGATGGCGACACCGTCATTCACCAGACCGGCACCTACATTGCCACCCGCCTGCGCCCGACCGATGACCTGTCGGTTATCCTGGGTGCGCGAGTCAGCAAGTACGACTACGACTATGACCTGACCTACCCGGCGACGCCCCTCAGCAACCGCACGACCGACTACAAGGAAAACGGCGTTGTCACCCCTTACGCCGGTGTGGTCTATGACCTCAACGACATCCACTCGGTGTATGCCAGCTGGACCAGCATCTACAAACCACAGAGCCTGCGTGATGCCGACGGCTCGACCCTCGAGCCGCGTGAGGGCGACAACTACGAGGTGGGCCTGAAGAGTGAATTCTTCGACGGTCGCCTGAATACCAGCATCGCAGCCTATGAGGTCAAGCAGGACAACCTGGCCGTGCTCGACGAAGGCAAGACCGTCAACAATGATGGTATGACTGCCGCGTACAAAGCCGTGAGCGGCGCCACCACCCGTGGCTTTGAAGTCGAGGCCAACGGCGAGTTGATGCCCGGCTGGAACGTCTCGGCCAGCTATAACCACGGCATCACCAAGGACCGCGATGGCGAGCGCTTGAACACCGAAGCCCCGGCCAACATGGTGAAGCTGTGGAGCACCTACCGACTACCGGGCGACTTCGACCGCCTGACCGTCGGCGGCGGTGCCAACTGGCAGAGCGGCACCCACATCACCGTCACGCCAAGCACCGCATTGGGCACGGTCAAAGCCAAGCAATCGCAGTTCACCGTGGTCAACCTGATGGCCCGCTATCAACTGACCGACCAACTTTCCACGACGCTCAACATCAACAACCTGTTCGACAAGAAATACATCAGTGCGTTGGATACCACGTTCTACAGCGGCTATTACGGCGAGCCGCGCAACGTGATGTTGAATACCCGATACGATTTCTGAGCAGCCTCATGGCCCGAAATAAGGGGCCGCTGCGCGCCGAGTGTGTGATTTTTGCTGCTGAGCCTGCGTCTGAAACGCTACCCCTCGCTGTCGAATGGGGAGTGATAACAGGGCCTTCCATGCAAACGCTGTTGAACGAGATTCTCGACGAAGTGCGCCCCTTGATCGGCAAGGGCAAAGTGGCTGACTACATTCCTGCGCTGGCCGACGTGCCAGCGCAGCAATTGGGCATCGCAGTCTATGGCAACGATGGCAGTTATCACTGCGCGGGTGACGCCCGGGTGCCATTCTCGGTGCAGAGCATTTCCAAGGTATTCAGCCTGGTCCAGGCAATTGGCCATTCCGGTGAAGCCATTTGGGAGCGGCTTGGGCATGAGCCGTCAGGCCAGCCATTCAACTCGCTGGTGCAGCTGGAGTTCGAGCGCGGGCGCCCACGCAACCCCTTTATAAATGCTGGTGCGTTGGTCATCTGCGATATCAACCAATCGCGCTTCGCAGCCCCCACGTTGTCGATGCGCGATTTCGTGCGACGGCTCTCGGCCAACCCCCATATTGCGATCGATACCCGCGTCGCGGATTCGGAGTATCAATTCCGCGCGCGCAACGCGGCCATGGCTTACCTCATGCAGTCCTTTGGCAACTTCCATAACGACGTCGAGACGGTGTTACGCAGTTACTTCAGTTACTGCGCGCTGCAGATGAGCTGCCTCGATCTGGCCCGCGCCTTCTGCTTTTTGGCCAACGACGGGTTCTGCAAGCACAGCGGCGAGCAAATCCTGAGCCGACGCCAGACCCAGCAGGTGAACTCGATCATGGCCACCAGCGGGTTGTATGACGAAGCCGGGAACTTCGCCTACCGCGTGGGGTTGCCAGGCAAGAGTGGCGTGGGTGGCGGCATTGTTGCAATCGTGCCGGGCCAATTTACCGTATGCGTGTGGTCGCCTGAACTGAATGCCGCGGGCAACTCCTACGCGGGCATGGCGGCGCTCGAGTTGTTGAGTTCACGGATCGGGTGGTCGGTGTTCTGACGCATTACGTGGGAGCGGGCTTGCCCCGCGAACACCGGCGAAGGCGGTGCCATGCACCGCGTAGCCCCATTCGCGGGGCAAGCCCGCTCCCACACAACTACTCCTACAGAGCCTAGTGTGCGTGCGCCCAAGCACTGGGCCTGCGCGAAGACGCTCCCGGACGCTTCTTGATGTCTTAAATCATGACCATATGCGTCGTTTAAGACATATCAATATCTCTGCATCATGGCTCCACACCCAATCAACGGAGCTGGACCATGACTCAGGAATACAAAGGCACTGCCCTGATAACAGGCGCATCTTCCGGCATCGGCGCGATCTACGCCGAACGCCTGGCTCAACGTGGCTACGACCTGGTTCTGGTCGCCCGCAATCGTGATCGCCTCAATGCCCTCGCCAGCCGTATCACCAACGAGACCCAGCAGAGTGTGGAAGTCTTCCAGGCGGACCTGGCCAGCTCAGCGGACTTGGCCCGCGTCGAGCGCAAATTGCGCGAAGACGCCAGCATCAACCTGTTGGTTAATAACGCCGGCATCGGCACCCACACCAGCTTGATGGAAAGCGATGTCGAGCGCATGGCCGAGATGATCACGCTCAACGTCACCGCACTGACAAGGCTCACCTACGCCGCTGCTCCGGGCTTCGTCGCTCGCAAACAGGGCGCAGTCATCAATATTTCCTCCATCGTCAGCCTGGCCCCCGAATTACTGAATGGTGTGTACGGCGCAAGCAAAGCCTACGTAACGGCCTTCACTCAGTCGCTGCACAAAGAACTGGCAGAACATGGCGTCAGGGTTCAAGCGGTGCTGCCAGGCGCCACAGCGACCGACTTCTGGGAGATCGGGGGGCTGCCTGTCGAAAACCTTGATCCCAACATCGTGATGTCAGCCAGCGACCTGGTGGATGGTGCCCTTCAAGATTTCGATAACAGCGTCCTGATCTCCATCCCTTCCATGCACGACCTGCAGCATTTCGAACGCTACGAAAGCAGCCGCAAGGCGCTGTTCGGGCATCTTTCCAACAACACACTCGCACCGCGTTACGGCGTTTGATCGATTGCGCGGGCGTAAAATACTTCGTCACCCGAGGGTCTGTAGTGCCGCTTCGGCACGCACGTCAGTCGGTACTCGAGTAAGCTTGAAGCAGATGCGGGGCCCCCTGCCCCGCTATTCGAACCTAGGCGCCTGCAGATCATCGATTCGTATGATTTCCTTCACTTTGACACGTCATTTATTCAACGATGCTGCGTTTCACGCACAAACTCGATCAGCGCCTTTAGCGCTGGCGGTACGTGACGCCGGCTTGAGTAGTAGATGAAAAACCTGCTTGGCAAGGCTCTCCAGTCTTCCAGCACTTCCTCCAATTGCCCCCGAGCCAAGTATTCCTTTGCCATCTCCTCATACACGTACGCGATCCCGGCGCCGTCTTTCGCCGCTTGAATCATCATGGTGTCATCTTCCAGTATCAACGGCCCTGCCACGGCCAGGCGCATAGGCTGCCCCTCGGCAAGATATTCCCACTTGTACAGTTTGCCGCTGGGAAAGCGTCGGCCAATGCAGGCATGCTCAAGTAGCCTTTGCGGTGTGTCCGGTGTCCCGTGCCTGCTGAGGTAACTGGGGGCAGCAACGGTGACAAACCCCTGGGGTGGGCCCACCGGGACGGCGATCATGTCACCCGCCAGGCTCTCGCCGAAGCGCACGCCGGCATCGAACCCTTTGCCGACGATGTCGCTCAACCCATCATCGGCTACCAGCTCTACGTTGATGCGTGGGTAGGCTGCCGTGAATCGCGCCAGCAGTGGCGCAATAACAAGACGGGCAGCGGGCCGCGATACGTTCAATCGCAGCGTGCCGGTGGGGACTTCCTGCTTGAAGGTCAATTCATGCAACGCGTTGGCGACCTCCGTCAAGGCAGGGACCAACGTGGCGAGCAGTTGATTACCCGCTTCGGTAGGCGTGACGCTGCGCGTGGTGCGATTAAGGAGCCTGACCCCCAGCTTGCTTTCCAAGGCACGCATGGCGTGGCTGAGAGCTGAAGCAGATACCCCTCGCTCGTCGGCGGCTTTGCGAAAGCTGTGATGGCGAGCTACGGCGGCGAAGGCGTCGAGTTCGGAAAGGTCGCAAGGGGATTTCATGAATACAGCTCAGCAGTTCAAACACGATTAGCTATCTTATCGTCGGCAACCTCTCAATGAATACTCTGCGCCTCAATCGACGAGAGGTTTGCATGCAAAAGAATCGACTAGGTACATCCGAGTTGTTGATTTCGCCAATTGGAATGGGCACGTGGGCCATTGCAGGACAAGGATGGGCGTTCAGCTGGGGGGCGCAAGATGATGGCGATAGCCTGGCAGCATTGGAGTATGCAGTAGAACGCGGCGTGAACTGGATCGACACAGCAGCGGTATATGGGCTCGGTCATGCCGAGATATTGACTGGGCAATTGCTGCGTCAGGTGCCAGCTTCGCGTCGCCCGCTAGTATTCACCAAAGGTAGCCTGGTGTGGGACCGCACAACCCGTGAGATCTCTCATTCGCTCGCCCCCCAGTCATTGATGAAAGAAATCGAAGATAGCCTGCGTCGCTTACAGGTGAGTGTCATCGATCTCTATCAGATTCACTGGCCAGCGTTCCCGGCAGATGGAAACAGCGAAGGCATCGAGGAGGCTTTGGCGACCTTGGCCCAAGCCAAGGCTCAAGGCAAGATAAGGGCGATTGGTGTATCAAACTTCGATGTTTCCCAGCTTGAGCGAGCCCGTTCCGTAACCGATATCGCCTCCCTTCAACCGCCGTATTCAGCTTTGATGCGTGATGTCGAAGACCAGATCCTGCCGTATTGTGCAACAGCGCAGGTGGGCGTGATTGCCTACTCGACGTTGCAATCTGGTTTACTGACGGGAAGCATGACCCGTGAGCGGATTGCACAGCTGCCCGACGATGATTGGCGAAAATCGCGGAGCGCCGACTTCCAGGAACCTCGCCTGAGCAAAAACCTCGCGTTGGTAGAAGTCATGGCAAATATCGGTGCCAGGCATGGGGTCAAAGCGGCGGCCGTAGCCATCGCTTGGGTATTGCGTCACCGGGCAGTTTCCGGCGCTATCGTAGGCGCACGCCGCCCCGACCAGGTGAATGGATTGATAGACGCCTGCAGAATTCGTCTTAGCCACGCCGAAATAGAAGAGATACGCCCCTATTTACCTGAAGGTATGGGCACGAATGTACCCAGCAGTGGGGCTTGAGCATCGGATGCCCATTACGCTTCTCCGGTCAGTAAAACTCAATCAATTGGGATGCAATTTTTGCCTCCGGCATCATCTGCTGAAGTCCGCTGCTCAGCTCATCCCCAGCAGCCCTGAGGGCCTCTATGGGCATTTCAGGAAGGCTCTCCAGAATGAACCACATCCGCTTCGTGTTCGAATCAAGCCGGGTGCGGGTGCCCTGACGCCAGTTCCAGCGTCGGCAAGTCACACCGTGATCATCGCGCCAAATGACTTCGCCTTTTTCTGGCGACTCGTTTGCCGCACTGCCATCTTTGGTTGTGTCAAACAGCTCAGTGCCATCGGCGATGGTTAAACGTGGGCCACCTATGTAGGCATCAAAATTTTCTCCGCCAACGGGGACGGCGTACTTGATGCTGATTGCGTTGTACAAATCGACAATGGGATCGATGCTGGGAAGGCTCCCGTCTCGCAGAACTCGCTTGCGCAATGCTTCGGCTGAGCACGGGGTGCGCTGTGGTTTGGCGCCGAACAGCCTGAATGCATTGGCCCATGCAGCCAAGTGGCTCTTAGCCCAAACCGGGGTGTCAGCGACCAACGACTCACAAGCCTTTTCAAGCGCGTCTGTGGAAACCTGCGGGTGTTCGATCTGCGAAGCTTCCACGCTGATACTCAGCGCTCGGAAACCTGGTGCAATCTCAGCGAGTTGGGGGTCAAGAACAGGAGCGACAAATGACATGCTGGCCTCCACGGCTACTAACGCTGAAGGTTTCTCATGGTGTAGCTGCCCCATGCCGAGCACAGGGTATGGAGGGTGTGGACGAGCGATTTCAGTGTGCATGCCAATGTAGCTGTCTCCGCTGTGAAGGTGATCAATGCAGGGAGTTTTAAACCTTCCCCGTCATTAGATCTAATGATTTACCATCATGGCGCATAAGATCTTCTTATTAGCCTAATCAACATCTGTAACCGGGGCCGCTTCGCGGCCCATCGCCGGCAAGCGCGGCTCCCACAGGTACAGCGCATGCCTGAAGGCTGGTGATATTCCGGTGGGAGCCGGCTTGCCGGCGATGAGGCCTGCACTGACAGCAGAGCGTTGGATCAGTGTACGCCTTGGGTCGATTGCGGCCAGTCATGACCGTCTGCTTACGACCCATTGCGGTCGTTCACGAGCGACGTGGGCTGCAGTTTCCGTTTCCCGGGCTGACAGTTCAGTTTGCGGCGTTGTTCAGCTGCTGAAGTTCAAGTTGCTTGGCAGCACTGGCCTCAAAGTTTGCACGCTCTGCATCCAGGTACCGATAAATGCTTTGGAGGTTGGCGATCTTCTGCTTGATCTCTGCCATCTTTTTTTCAATGAGTCTGGCGCCGTCAGCACAGTCAATCAGCTGGTTCCGCTGCGCATCCAGAATCTCGCCAATTTCCCCAAGGGAAAACCCCATGCTTTGCGCGCGCTGGATAAAGTCCAGATCGTGCAGCGTTTGCTCGGTGTAAACGCGATAGTTGTTGGTTTGCCGCAGCGGTGAGATCAGGCCAAGTTGCTCGTAGTAACGCAGCGTATGGCGGCTAGCGCCGCTGCGCGCCTCAAGTTCGCCGATTTTCATGACAATACCGCTTGACCCTAGAGTTGGGTCGATAGTTTACGCTGTGTTTCTCACCTTAAACAAGGAACAGGGAAATGAGCGTGGAGTGCTTTGTCACAGGCGGGACTGGCTTTGTTGGCCAACATTTGGTGGCGAACTTGAGTGCAAAAGGTCACACCATCAGGGTGTTGATGCGTCGCCCAGAGCAATTGGCTGCACTGCGCGAGCACGTCGCTAATTTGGGCGGGTGCGCCAGCCGGGTGTTTGCCGTAGCGGGCGATTTGGAACGGGACAACCTCGGGCTGAGTCCTGCTGACCGGGAGGTGCTAAGGCACGCCAGCGTCATATTCCATCTAGGCGCCCACTTCGCATGGGGGCTGTCAGTGGAGCATTCCCGTGCGGTAAATGTGGAAGGGGCAAAGCGCGTGGCGCTTCTGGCGGCAGAGCAAAAAAGCCGTTTAGTCATGATCGGCGGCTTCATGCTGAAAAATCATAAACACCTGCAACGCATCGGAATTGATCCTCGTAGTCCGGAGTTGACGAACTGGTCTGCCGTCTATCGACGTGTGGGTGGTTACGAGGGCAGCAAGCTGGAGGCGCATTTTGCGACCCTGGCGCTCATGTCTGCCAAGGGTGGGGAGATTACCGTTGTCCACCCTGCGACGGTCTGTGGCCACAGCAGCACGGGGCATATTCTTGAGGGGCAGCCACTGGTGGCGCTGATACGCAACCTTGTGCAGGGAAAGCTCACTGCTGTACCCGGTACCGCCAAGCACTGGCTGCCACTGGTCACCGTCGATTATCTGGCTGAGCTGGTGGCAGTTTGTGCGTTTGACCCTGCCATGGTAGGCCAGGAATTGCTGGCACTTGATGACCACACCCCAAACTTGCGAGAACTCCTGATGCAGGTTGCACAACCGTTGGGCTTAAAGTCTCCCAAGCATCACATTCCCCTCCGATTGTTGAAGCTGCTATTGGCTATTCCCCCCGTCGCGTCGTTCTTGCACACAAAACCCGAAGCCTTGGACTTTATCCAGACCACGCGTTTTGATACAACGGCGGTCGAGCAATTTGCAAAACGGCATAAAATTGCCAAACCGGATATCCGTCAGTCATTGCAGCACACGGCAGCGTTCGTCAATTCCTATTGCATCGCCAAAGGCTAGGCACCTGACTTCTCCTCCTCAACATTTATGCCGTCGATACTGGCGGAATTCTATCGAACGACAACTCAGCGACAGGGATCGCCAGCCATGCAATCAACTTTCGGCAAAGGCGTCATATTTGCACTTTCCGCTGCAGCACTGAACGCAACAATCGGTGTACTCAGCAAAGTACTCATGAGTAATGGCTTCACCGCCAGCAGTGTCGCTGTGATCAAGACCGTACTGGGGTGCATGCTTCTTTCGATCTTACTGTTTTTCCTCAAGCGCCCTGCGGTGTCGACCCAATGGGTTCAGGCTGCTATCTGTGCATTCCTTGGCATCTTTGTGCTGTTCCATTTCGAAACGTCCGCCTATAGACACTACGCTGCGGCAGGTGTGGTAGTAGTGCTGATGGCCAGTGCCTCAATTTCGTCGATCATCCTAGGGCGCATTTTTCTCAAGGATGCCATCACTGCGAACGCTACCCTAGGCGCCGCATTGGCTATCGCTGGGATTTCGGTGATCTTCGGTGGCGACCTGCAGCAGGGCTTTAGCCTGCAAGGTGCTGCGCTCGCCTCCATTGCCGGCTCCGGCTATGGGGCTTTTTCGGTTGCCATGAAGCGTATGGGAGTATCGGGAGGGCTGCACTTCACCCGTCAGTTGTTGTTCTTTGGCAGCCTGTATCTGCTGATGCCAGCTGCCGCCGATGGTTTCGCGATCGGCGAATTGTCGCCGCTGGCGATCGCGGCGCTGCTGGCGCTGGCCACACTGCCGACAATCCTCGGCTTCTTCTGCACCACCAAAGCCATCGAGTACCTGAAGCCATCCCAAGTGCAGGCACTGGAGCTGACGGAGCCACTGTTCGCCGCGCTGCTGGCATTTGTAGCGCTTAACGAAGTGCCGCCCCACAGCCTGTACGCGGGAGCGGCACTGATCATCGTCGGCCTGTGCTTCTCCAATGAACTGATTCGCTTGGGCGGTAAAGCATCCGCCCCTTCCACTTAGTAAACGATTTCGGGCTGCTGATCACGTTAGTGGCGCGAGTGTCTTGAACCGACCGTTTCTGGCCGGTTCCTGCCCTTCGTTGCTCATTAAAATTGATCCTGTCTTAGGGCGCGATCCAACCCGCCTGCCAATGCTCGCCTTGCAAAATGAAGCGTGCCCGTTGGTGGATATCCTGGGTAAGATCAAGCCACTCTATTTGTCGTAGGTGGACAGCCAGTACAGCGAAATTTTTGAAACCCTCCCTGTGCGTTTCATAGGCTACAGAAGGTGAAGAAATCGACTCGCCGGGTATGCGCCCATGGCGAAAGAGCGCTTGAGTTCTTCCCCGTGCCTGCTCCCAGTGCTTGGCAAGCAGCGACACATCAGACACAGGTTCACCTAGGCCCTCAAGCCGAAGCTGACGCTTGCCAGACGGGTCGACGGCGGTAATACCGACTCTAGGTTCGGCCAGTATCTCTGCGAGCTTCGCCGACCGCTTGTCCACATAAAAGATGATCGACTTCGTAGACTCATCCGCATGGCGCAAGACAACGGTGCTTACCTTAGGTTGCCCTTCAGCATTGACCGTGGCCAGTTGCATCAAGCGAAAGGGATTTGGACTACCGCCAACCGGTATAGCTAAATTTGACCATACCTCAGCCAATATCAGATCAAGCATGGCAATCGCCCAAAATGAAAAAGGGCCGCGTACTGCGTGCGGCCCGGAGGCACTCAGACGCTGCGTGTAACGCCGCCATCGACCTTGATATTCTGGCCAGTAATGTAGGCTGCCCCTTCGCTCGCCAGGAAGGCGACAGTGGCGGCAATCTCCTCACTGGTGCCATAGCGTTTAAGCGGCACACCTTCTCGACGCTGTTCGGTAGCAGGGAGACTGTCGATCCAACCAGGCAGCACGTTATTAATGCGAATGTTGTCAGCGGCGTACTTGTCCGCATAGATTTTGCTGAACGACGCCAAACCGGCACGGAACACTGCCGAGGTAGGGAAGAGTTCGCTTGGTTCGAACGCCCATGCAGTAGAAATGTTGATGATTGCACCGCCTTTCTGGCGCTGCATGTACGGGGTCACCAGCCGCGCCGGGCGAATGACGTTGAGCAGGTAGGTCTCCATACCCTGGTGCCAGTCTTCGTCGCTGATTTCAAGAATGGGTGCCCGCGGACCATGGCCGGCGCTGTTAACCAACACATCGATACGGCCCCATTTCTGAATGACTGCGTCGACTAGGCGCTGCAGGTCTTCATTTGACTGGTTACTGCCGGTTACACCAATACCGCCTAGCTCTTGCGCCAGGGCCTCGCCTTTGCCAGACGAAGAGAGAATACCGACCTTGAAGCCGTCGGCAGCCAATCTACGTGCTGCCGCCGCTCCCATGCCGCTACCACCGGCAGTGACTATTGCTACTTTTTCTACTGACATACATCCCCCTAAGTGAGGCGTTGACGGGTTGTTGGTGAAATGAGACTAGCACCGCTCAGCACGTCTCAGAGAGACAACAACCCTTCTTCCTGCCAGTAGATAATCTATAGCCTCGCCTGTTCAAGTAGCCACGTTCGGACGGTTTCCAGGGCCGCCGGCTGGTGAGCGTTTCGCGGCCAGACCAGATAATAGGCTTGGTCCAAGCTCATTTGATGCGCCATCGCCAGCGCTAACCTTCCTGCCTCTAGGTCTGCTTTGACGAAGTGGTAGCTGGCCAATGCCAGCCCTTGTCCTGCTGCTGCAGCCTCGATCGCAAGTACTGTCTGGTTGAACCGCACATTTTTAGAGGGTTGGCGGATGGGGCTCTGGAAGGCCTGATCTATGAACTCAGGCCAGAAACTGTGAGCGTCATGCAGCAAGGTGTATGCCTGCAGTTTTTCCACGCTCTCTGGCCGACCCAGTTGTTCAAGCAATACCGGGCTAGCCACCGCAACTATACGTTCAGTCAGAAAAAGCTCGGCATTGAGCATATTCTCGAAAGGTGCACGTCCGTAGCGGACAGCGATGTCAGCTCCACCAGGCCGAAATTGCGAAATGCGGTCAGTGGCAAGTACTTGCAGATCGATCTGTGGGTGCGCAACTGAGAACGAGGACAGCCGAGGGATTAGCCACTTCGCCGCAAAAGTAGGCGTGACGCTGACCGTCAGCTCCAGCCCCACTGGTTTGAGGGCTTGCGTGGCCGTAGTGATCAAGGCGAATGCCTCACGAACTGCCAAGCTGTAGCCCTTCCCGGGTTCAGTCAAGCGCAGCCCTCTAGGCAACCGCTCAAACAACTTCAACTCCAGGCTCGTCTCAAGCCCTCGTATCTGCTGTGCCACAGCGGCCTGAGTGACACCTAGCTCGTCGGCAGCCAGCCGAAAATTCAGATGACGGGCAACCACCTCGAATACCCTGAGCGAGTTAAGGGGAGGCAACAAGGTATGTCCGTTCATAGTATTTTTTCTAATGGCAAGCGAGGGATTTAATGCCGCTTTGGGAGGATGATAGGCGCTGCCTACAACGCCCACGGACTACATCTAGTCCTCTTTCGTCCACTCCAACGTGCCAGGGAACCTCGCTACGAAGCGCGTGCCGGCCTCAGGCGTAGAGGTTACTGATAACGTCCCGTTGTGACCCGTTACGATCTGGGATGCGATATACAAACCGAGCCCCAGCCCCTCCCCGCGGCCACCGGCTGCCGACCTTTTGAACGGCTGGAACAGTAGCGGTAACAAAACGTCGGGGATTTCTGGGCCATGGTTCATCACTGACAGCACTATATGATTTTCTTGCATGCTTGCGGTCACCTCTATCGGAAGATCACGCGCCCCATGAGCCACTGCATTGCCCAAGAGGTTTGAAAGCAACTGCCCCATTCTCCCAGCATCACAGAAGACCCCAGGTGAAATGATCACCTCTTGACGGATGTTGACGTTGGGATGAATCGTCATGATTTCATTGATGACGGCACTAAAAACGTCACCCAGGTTGTCCACTAACGTCCGTTTGACCGGAATGCCTCCCCCCAGCTTTCCTCGAGAAAAATCCAGGACATCTTCAATCAAGTTATTCATCCGCTGCGAGCTTTGTCGTATTGCAGTGGCAAGCTGCTGCTCGCGACCGGCGGGAAGCTTAGCCTCCAGTAGATCGGCGCTCATTCTGATAGCGCACAGTGGCGAACGGAGGTCATGCCCCAGTACGGCAATGAACTGCTCCCGGACATTGCCGGTCTCAGCTGCATTGGCCAGTTCAATCGTTTTGGTCTCAAGGTCCGCCAAAACGTCGAGTTGAACAGCTATTAACTGGGCGAACAGCGTTAGCGTTTTGCACACCGCCTCTTCATCAAAATGGGCCGGAACCTCATCGATAGCACAGAGCGTTCCGAAGAAGTCTCCGTTTGTCCTGGTGATAGGAATGGAGACGTAGCTTTCTAAGCCGTATGTCTGAGGGGTGTGGTGGGTTGAGTACACCGGATGCTCACTGGCATTCCTGAATATAACGGGTTTGCGGTGCTGACGAATTTCGTGGCAAATCGTCGTTTCCAGCACCAACTCACCGCCAGGTATGAGCCCAAAATCAATAGAATCATCGACAGCGCAAGCCACCCATTTTGTCTCGGTGACACGCGCAATTGCCGCAAAGCGCATGCCGGTAACATGCTTCACCATATTGAGAATAAGCGGGACGGCCTCGATCTTGGCAATCGTACTGATGTCGTGTGAAAGGTCAGACGGATAAGGCATCAAGATCGCCGATTGGGTGAATGGCAAATTGGAATTAAAGCGTAAGCCCCTGCGTTTGACAATGAGCCGGGAAAAGCGTCGGGGCCAAAAGTGGACGAATCATCAAACCGGCAGGATGCGCGTCCAGTAACGGGTAAGTTGCTGGATTCGGATGGGTAACGAGCGGGCAATCGTGTTCAATGTCAGCTCGATATTACCAAGCGAATACGAGCCCGACACCCGCAAATGGCTGACCTCGGGCGCACAGCCAAGATAGCCGGGGCAATAGCGCTGCAACTCATTGATCAGTAGGTCCAGCCTCCAGCCTTCCACTACCAGCCGCCCCTGGGCCCAGGCCTCTTCGGCTGTTTTCAACGCCTGCGTGCCCAACAGTCGCTGACGATCAAACGTCACCGATTTCCCTTCCTCGATCACGACCTCATCGGTGGCCTGCTCAGGGCGTACCGCAACGGCATGCTGGTAGACGCTAAGACGCGTCAGCCCGTCTAACTGGCGCACGGCGAAACGAGTGCCCAATGCGCGCAGCTCCCCCTGGGCACTGCGCACCAGGAACGGACGGGAGTCCTTGCCGGTGGTTACGTGGATCTCACCGGCCCGAAGGATCAGCAAGCGCGTGCTGGCATTGAACATTACATCCAGCGCGGTATCGGTATCCAACACCAGCAAGGTGCCGTCAGCAAGCGCCTCTTGGCGCTGTTCTCCGGTGCGGGTTTTGAGATCGGCCATCCATTTTGGCGCAACGTCATAGCCTTGCCATGCCAATGAACTCGCGCCGGCGCCGAGCAACAGCCCTTTGAGAAGGGTGCGGCGATTCGGCCCGCTCTCGCGTAACGTGGACTTTTCCATGACCGCCCAGGCCAACTGCTGCGGCATGCTGCCAAGGCGCGCCTGCAATTCGGTCAACTGCTGCCATGCCCACTCATGCTCCGCACTTCGGCAGTGCCAGCGTTGCCACTGTGCGCGCAGCGCCGGGTCGTCAGGGTTCGCGGACAGGTGCGCGAACCACTGCGCAGCGTGGCGAAGCGCTTGGCGCTGGGCGTCCTTGGTCACCAGGGATTGTCCAAGAGATACAAGAGGCAGCGTTCGGTGGCTCGGGCCATATATTTGGTCACTGAGCTGGCGGACACCTGTAATTGTTCCGCGATCTGAGGGTAGGTCAGCCCTTGCACTTGCGACATCAGGAACGCCGTTTTCGCCTTCACGCCCAGGCCGTCAAGCATGCGATCCAGCTCCAGCAGTGTCTGGAGCAAGGACAGCTGTTCCTCGGCAGAAATCTCGAACGACTCAGGCTGCGCGGCGAGCACTTCGAGGTAGGCACGCTCCACCGACTGACGGCGAAAACTGTCGATCATTACCCGCTTGGCGATAGTTACCAGAAAATGCCGTGGCTCATTGAGCGTGGCCGCCAGGGGTTCACGGCGCTCGGCGAGCAGCACGCGAAGAAAGGTGTCCTGGGCGAAGTCTGCCGCCGCCTGCGAACACCCGGTACGCTTGCGCAGCCAGCTGATAAGCCAGGGTTGATGGTCGTTGTAGAGCGTCGCGATAGGGTTGCCAGACGGCATGTCGAAGCCAAGCAGAGAATAAGAATTAATCTCAATATAGTGAAATGGTGGCCTGAGGGCAATCGACTTTTGGGCCAAAAAACAGGCAAAAAAAAATTTCAAAACGCGTTGTCACTTTACGCTCGGCAGCGCGACTCCTTTTGCAGACACCTCATAAAATGCCAACAATCGCATCAGGAGAAAGCATGCAGCATCCCCTTCCAGGCTTCTGCACCGCCACGTTGAACACCCCAAGCGCGCTATGCCTTGCCCTAATGGGTGCATCGTTGTTGATGGCCACTCCAGCAATTACCCGTGCGGCTGAAAGCCAGGTAACAGCCCGTACCCTGCACCAGCAGGAATTTGTTATCGAAGCCGGGTCTCTTGCCACTGTGCTGAACAGCTTTGCCACCAGAGCAGGCGTTGTCTTGTCGTTCGACAACGGCCTGACCGAAGGCAAGCAGAGCCGAGGCATCAACGGACGCTACAGTATCGATCAGGGCTTTTCTGTGTTGCTGAGCGGGTCTGGATTGCAGGCAGTTGCCGGTGGGGATAACAGCTATGTGGTACTGCCGGCTGCACCGTCGGGCTCATTGCAACTGGGCGTGACCAACGTGACGGGCTCGGGGCTGGGCGCCATCACCGAGGGGTCGAGGTCCTACACGACAGGTAGCACCAACACAGCGACGCGGATGAACCTCTCGCTGCGCGAAACGCCGCAGTCGGTCAGCGTCGTCACGCGTCAGCAAATGGACGATCAAAACATGCAATCCCTGGAAGACGTTGCCAGGGCTGCGACGGGAATCAACACCACCAAGGATTTCGGTACCGAACGCTCACGCTATTTCTCCCGCGGTTTCCAGGTCAACGACCTGCAATACGACGGCGTACCGACCAGCATTTCCGAAAGCTACTCGATGGACGTGACCTCTGTTAACAACATGGCCATCTACGACCGGGTAGAGTTTGTTCGCGGTGCAAACGGCTTGATGCAGGGTGCGGGAAACCCCTCGGCGGCCATCAACCTGGTGCGCAAGCGGCCAACGGATACCTATAAGCTCAAAGCAGAAATCGGCGGCGGCTCCTGGGATAATTACCATAGTCAGATCGACGTAAGCGGGCCGTTGAACGAACAGGGCACGCTGCGTGGCAGGACCGTACTGTTATACAACGCCGGCAATAGTTTCGTAGACCGTGCCGACAAAGAGAACCAGCTGTTCTACGCCATTGGCGAAGCCGACGTGAGTGAAGATACGACCGTGACTCTCGGCACCGTCTTTCAAAAGGATTATCACGGCGGTTATGACTGGGGCGGCTTGCCCACTCAACTCGATGGCAGCTTCTATCCACTGTCGCGCTCGGCGTCCTTTGCGCCAAGCTGGGCCCACCTGAACAAAATCAATCGCACGGTATTCGCTGACATCAAGCATGCGTTCAACGATGACTGGAAACTCACCGTCAATACTAACCTGATGTGGTCGAATGCCGATTTCCTCGGGCTCTACGGCAACAATATGGGTAACGACCAGTTCCGCCTGTCCACCAACGACACAACATACGACGACGAACAAATCAGCCTTGATGCCGCGCTGAACGGCGCTTTCTACCTGCTCGGCCAGCGCCACGAACTGGTGTTTGGCGCCAACGCGCGCAAAGACCGGTTCATCAACGAGTCGCGTTACAACAACAACCCAAGCGTCGTCGATATTCTGGGTTTCGCCCCTTCACACGTGGTCGCGCCCACCTATAGCTACGAACGCATCCAGTACCGCAACGTACGCAAGGACAAAGGGCTTTATGCCGCCACCCGGTTGAACCCCAGCGACGACCTGCATGTGATAGTGGGCAGCCGTTTCAGCTGGGTTGACTACGCGTCTGCTGACTATGACGACCGTTTCAAGGAAAACGGAAAAGTCATTCCCTATGCGGGCGTCGTGTATGACCTGACTGACAATGCCTCGGTTTACGCCAGCTACACCGAGATTTATCAGGTTCAAAGCAACTACGACATCAACAACACACTGCTCAACCCTATCACCGGCAGCAACTATGAAATCGGCCTAAAGAACGAGTTCTACGACGGGCTGCTCAATACGTCGTTGGCGGTATTTCAGGTTGACCAAAGCCATTTACCTCAGGCGGTTGCTGGCGCAGACCGTATTTGCGGGCCAGGGCATAGCTCAACGTGCTACGAGGAAGGCGGCAAGGTGCGCAACCGAGGTTTTGAAGTAGAGGCTTCTGGCGAGATTCTCCCCGGTTGGAACGCCGTGCTCGGCTACACCTACAGCCACCCTGAATATGTCGGCGGAACCCGCAAAGGTACCGACTACGCCACCGAAACCTCCCCACGCCGATTAGTCAAACTGGCCACCAACTACCGTTTGCCCGGCGAGTTGGACAACTGGCGCGTAGGCGGCAGCCTCTATCATCAGAGCAAAGTCTACCTGGGCAGCGTAGAGCAAGGTGCATACAGCCTGGTCGATCTGAACGCCAATTACCAGATCAACAAGAACCTGAGCGCACAACTGAACCTGAACAACGTGTTTGACAAGCAATATTACTCTGCCGTCTATAACTCGAACCTGGGCAACTATTACGGTGAGCCGCGTAACTTCGCTGTTACGCTACGGTACGAAAACTGACGTGGCCTGGTCTCGCCGCAGGCATGTGATGTGCGGCGAGATTGCAGACCTGTACTGAACAGCAGTGGATGGCAGGTTTGGGTCGATAGCGGACGGTCGCGAGAGACCGCTTCCGACCCATTGCGGACGTCCGTCAGAGACTGCTTTCGGCTCATACCCGTCGTTCAGAAGGGGCCGCAAAGGCCTGAAACAGACTGTAGGCAATACTAGGGCGGTCTCTGAAGTACTGCGTTTGCATGTTGAGTCATAGGTCATCACGTTTTAGCGGCAGGTTTGAGTCGGAAGCTGACGCCCATACGGTTAAAAGCGTTCATTGCGGCAATGGCCGCTGTCAGGTCGACAAGGTCCTTTTCGGCAAACATTGCCGATGCTGCTGCGTAAGCTTCGTCGGATACATGTGTCTCGCTTACCCGCGTGACTTCTTCTGCCCAGGCCAATGCTGAGCGCTCCTGATCCGAGAACAAATAGTGCGCTTCATGCCATACTGGTACTAACAGCACTTTGTCCACTGAAATACCTGCTTTGATCAGATCGCGTGAGTGCAGATCGATGCAATGGGCGCAGCCGTTGATTTGAGACACCCTGAGAAACACGAGGTGAATCAACGGGGCTGGCAAATTTGTCGCGGTGGTCACGAAATGATGCAGCCCGCCAAGGGCCTTGGCTGCACCAGGCGAAGCTTCAAACCAATTGAGTCGACTCATGATTTCTTTTCCTGTCTTTGAGCAATGAAGAGGGTGACATGCGGATTGCCGCTTGACGGCACACCGCCCAGCTAATGTGCAAACCTATACGCTTGAATTCGATGATGTTCTTAAAGCGGGCTGCAGACTTGATCCACACCATGGCTATCCCTACCAAAGAACGTCTGCACCTCACCGTACCCTGTTTCCCTCCCAGTATTCAGTGACTCCACACCCTTGGCGGTACCTTCAACGGTGAAGTAGTACACGTGATTGAGACCGATGGTGGCGAGGACGGCGGACAGGTAGGGGCGCAGAAAGTCGGGTTGACGGGCATGCTGGCCGCTGATGTAGCCCCCGCAAGCTATTGCGACGTAAACCGGACGATCCGTCAGCGATCCGACTTTGCCTTTGGCGGTGCCCAGAAACGTTTTGCCCACGCGTACCACCTGGTCGATCCACATCTTGAGTGGGGCGGGCACGCTGTAGTTGTGCATCGGCGTGGCAATCAGCAGTACGTCGCATGTCTGCAGTTGGTCGATCAACTCGTCGGAACGGCTCAACGTACCCTCCTGACCGCTTGCTATGACTACGCGCTGATTGGCTAACGCCTGGGCGTAAGGCGCATCGACTGGGGCCAAGGAGTTGAGGTCTAAATCGGTCAACTGGATACCCCTTCTGCCGGCCTGACTGGCCAAGGCAAACAGGATCTGCTGGGACAGTTTCAGACTTTCCGAATCCTCTGCATTGGGGCTGGCGACCAGGCGAAGAATGCGCAAAGGAGCAAGTGGCTGTTGGGACGATGTCATGAGGTTTGCCTCCTTGGATGTGCATGCGGGTTATGGCGTATCGAACTGTTTTTGAAAGCGCAGTGCACCCGTCAACAGGCCTTCACGGAAGTAGAAACGTTGCGCGCGGGCGTTGGCCAAACCCGTGTCGAGTACCAGGCGTGCACAACCGCTGGCGCGGGCCAGTCGTTCCAAGGCTTGCAATAAGCGCGACCCCCACTGGCCACACCGCTGAGCCTCGGCGGTTACAAGGTCATCGACATACAGGAATGCGCCGTAGACCAGGTTTTCCTGTAAGCGGTAACCAGCCAGTGCCACAAGAACGCCTAAGTCATAAGCACCAATCAGGCGATAGCCTTCAACGCGCATACGCTCGATGCGGCTGACGAAGTCAGCTTCGCTCGTCAGATGAGGGCGCAATTGCTGCATTACCGGGAATGCGCTGCAGAGGTCATGGGTGCTGTCCAGGGGGCGCAGGGACGTGTCGGCCAGGTCGAGCACGCTGGGTATGAAGTTGTGCAAAGGGGATGTCATGGGAGTTGCCCTCATGAGTAGGTGATGGCGCTATATTGGACTACCATTGACCCACTTGATTGAGCCAAGAAATGGGATATGAACTAGGCCATGATGACCTCCCCCAAGCCGCCTTTTGCTCCCTTGGAAGAGCAGTCTGCCTTGCCTCTGTATCGTCAACTGTACGACCGCGTACTGGCCGCCGTTGCCGCAGGCACGTTGTCCCCCGGTGACCGCTTGCCGTCGGCGCGCGCCATGGCCAAGGAGCTGGGGGTGGCCCGTGGCACCGTCGAATTGGCCTATTCGCTGCTGGCCAGCGAGGGTTACCTCCTGGCGCTCGGGCAGAAAGGCACCGTAATCAATCCTGAACTGCAGAAGCCCTTGTCGGAGGCCACCGCATTACCAGTCAGCAGCCAAGTGATCGAAGACGCACCTGATTCGCTCTGGCGTCCACCGCAGCTGTTGCCGTTCCAGATGGGGGTACCGGCGCTGGATGCATTTCCGCGCAAGATATGGGCGCGTCTCGGTGCTCGATATCTCCGTGGGATGCGTCTTGGAGATCTGGACTATCCGGCACCTCACGGCCTGGCAGCGTTGCGCAGCGCCATTGCTTCGTATCTGCAGGTGTCCCGAGGTATCGATTGCGGTGCCCATCAGGTGTTTATCACCAGCGGTTGGCGCAATAGCCTGTCTTTAGTCGCACATACCCTGTTGCAGCCAGGCGAGTGCGCCTGGGTGGAAGACCCGGGCTATCCCACTACGCGCCAGGTGCTTCGCCAGTTCGGCCTGGACCTGGAAGCGGTGCCGGTTGATGCCGAAGGCATGAACGTAGAACACGCCATCGCGGGTTCTCGGACTGCTCAGGTCGTCATGGTGACACCAGGGCATCAGAGCCCGCTGTCGATGGCACTGTCGCTGCCACGCCGGCAACTGCTACTCGATTGGGCTGCCCGCACCGGTGGCTGGATTGTCGAGGACGATTACGACGGCGAGTACCGCTACGTCAGCCGTCCACTTCCAGCGCTGGCCAGCTTGGATCGCCATGGGCGCGTGCTGTATGCCGGCACCTTCAGCAAGGTGCTGTTTCCCGGTATTCGCCTGGCTTATCTGGTGGTGCCGCAGGCGCAGGTGGCAGCGTTCGAGCGCGTCGGCCGGGCCTTGTTTGCTGCCGGGTCACCGTCAATTACCCAGGCTTTGGTGGCGGAGTTCGTTGCCGAGGGACACTTCGCTCGGCATATCCAACGCATGCGCCGCCTCTACAACGAGCGACGGGCATTGACCATCGAAGCACTGGACCGGAGTTTGCCGAAGGGTCTGCAGGTGGAACGCTCGCCAGGCGGCATGCACTTAGTACTGCGTTTGCCGGAGGACGTAAGCGACACCGCCCTGGCCGAGCAGGTGCTGGCCAGGGGTATGTCGGTACAAGCGTTGTCGCGCTGGGCTGCGTCATCGCAGCGTCAGTCAGGTCTGCTCCTGAGTTTTACCAACTGCGCCACGACGGCTCCAGGCGAGCAGCTTGGCGCGTTGATCAGCAAGTTACTCAGTTGAGGTTGGCCTTGTTCAGGCCGAACAGCTCATCGGACGAGCCGGGGATCGCCTGGAAGGCCACATTGAGGCGATTCCAGCCATTGATGGCGACGATTAGGAACGACAAATCCGACAGCTCCTGCTCGGAAAACTGCTCAAGCGCACTCGCATACAGGCTGTTGGAGATACCATGAGGCGGCAGTTGGGTTAGGGCTTCAGTCCACTCCAGCGCCGCCCGCTCTACTGGCGAAAACAGCCCTGACTCACGCCATACGGCCACGTGGTGAAGACGCAGCTCGCGCTCGCCATGGATCTTGGCCTCTTTCACATGCATATCCACGCAGAACGCACAGCCGTTGAGCTGCGAAGCGCGCAACATGATCAGGTGGGCAAGATCGGCCAGTGGCGGTTTCTTGCTCAGTTGTAGGGTGAGTTCCACCAGTCTGTTGGACGCTTGGGGAGACAGCTTGAAGTAATCAAGGCGATTGTTCATGGGTAGTTG
The DNA here is from genome assembly GCF_900184205.1 of Pseudomonas sp. LAIL14HWK12:I10. Classification (NCBI taxonomy): domain Bacteria; kingdom Pseudomonadati; phylum Pseudomonadota; class Gammaproteobacteria; order Pseudomonadales; family Pseudomonadaceae; genus Pseudomonas; species Pseudomonas sp. LAIL14HWK12:I10. Next base: position 276,404 of record NZ_FXWU01000003.1, read on the forward strand.
CTCGCAGTGGGTGGAGTTTGTTGGAGCCCACTGTAGCAACGCTTGGAATAGCCCCACAGGGCCAAGATGGTAGCTTCGAACTAGGCCATGTCTGTATCGAATACGCCATGAACACCCATCGAGCGGTATGGTCGAAGGGGCGCTATAGGCCGTTCATTGCCCTCCGCGAATGGCCGCAATGGGTCGGAAGCGGTCGCTCACGACTGACCGCTATCGTCCCATAGCTGCCGTTGGCGGAGGGCAGCTAACGGCCAAAAGCGGACGTAGGCAAAGTCCTTGGGGACTCTCAGGTATCGATGCCCCCCCCGCCTGTTGGCGAGCACCGAGCTCTACGACTAGCTACCAGGTAGCTGAGTCGGTGCGAAGCAGGTCTATTAACTCCCGCAGGCCTGGAGGCATTTGCCGGCGGCCTGGGTAGTAGATGTGGAATGCTGGTTCAATGGGCGCCCAGTCAGGCAGTACGACCTGGAGCTCTCCCCGCGAGATGTAATCTGCGATGCGCTCCTCCGGGCAGTATGTAATGCCTCGGTCCGATAGCGCCATCTGAATGCCAAACTCGGTTTCGTTCACACAAAGCTGGCCAGGCACCTCAATCACTCGGTGGTCGCCTTCCTTCTCGAAGTCCCAGCGATAGATGACGCCTTGGCCAGTCCGAATCTGAATGCAGTTATGGTTCTTCAGATCCTCCGGCACCACGATCCTCGCTGTCCTGTTGAGGTAGCGAGGCGATGCCGCGGCAACCCAGCGCAGCCGGTCACTGATGGGCACAGCAATAAAGTCTTCAGCGATCGTCCCACCATACCTGATACCCGCATCAAATCCGGCGGCCAGGATGTCCACCATCCGGTCATCTACTGCGACCTCGACTGATACATCCGGATAGGCCTCCAGGTACTTCGGCAGCCACCGATTGAAGAGCAGTCGAGCGCCGTCACTAAGGACGTTGATACGCAGGCGACCTGCAGGACGGTCGCGATGCCGATCTACTTCCGCCAGCGCCCCTCCAATCTCCTGAAAACCGACAGCCAGACGCTTCGCCAAGCTTGCGCCAGCGTCTGTCGGAGAAACTGTTCGGCTGGTTCTGTTGAGCAGCCTTACTCCCAGGCGAGTCTCCAGATTTCGAATGGAATGACTGAGCGCGGACGTGGTGATACCCAGTTCAACGGCCGCCTTGGAGAAGCTGCGATGACTCTCCACCGCAAGAAAGGAATTCAGATCGGCTAAGTCAGCTCGTGACAGCTTTGTGGTCGGGAGTACTGGCATCGGGGCGACCTTAGTGTTGAGAAATTCTCAATGATTCATGAATAAAACCTAAACAAAGCGACTTATATTACAGTGTAACATTAAATAAATTCAACGATAGTTGATCTTAGTCCGCCATCCCCAGAAGAGCTTTCCCGTGTTTCACGTCTATCTTGGCCTTGCGTACCTATACGTCCTGTGGCGATTCATTCTCCCGCTTCCAATCTCGGAGGGCGGACGTACTGCCCTGGCTACCTTCCTGCTCGTGGTATCGAAGTACCACCTGATTCAGATCTGGGTATTCGGGACCATGTTCTCGCCCGAGATGCCACGGTGGGCAGTGTTGGTAGCCGGCTGGGCTTTCTGCTCGTTCGTTTTGCTGTTCGTCTTCGTGGTGCTGGCAGATCTGGCCAACGGCCTTCTGTCAGTCCTGCGGATACGTGCAGCCAAAAAACTGGTAGGGCCGAGCTGTCGATACCTGCCCGCAGCATTTGCCCTTCTTCTGTCGGCATTTGGCGTGTACCAAGCGGCGCAGGTGCCAGGCGTTCGCACTGTGGAAGTCAGGATCAAGAGTCTGCCACAGGCGATGGATGGCCTACGGGTGGTGCAGTTGACAGATCTGCACATCAGCAAACTCTTCCAGCTGCCTTGGGTAGATGCGGTAGTTTCCCGTACCAATGCACTCAACCCCGACCTGATTCTGATAACCGGCGATCTGATTGATGGGACAACCACTGATCGACAGCTCGATGTAGCTCCCTTGGCAAGACTGAAGGCTCGCCTCGGCATCATCGGCATTCCTGGCAATCACGAGTACTACTTCAACGAGCCACAGTGGCGCGCCGAGTTCGAGCGCCTCGGAATGCAGATCCTGCTGAACGAGCACGTAGTGATTGGAGCAAGCACCGAGTCGCTGGTCATAGCCGGTGTCACTGACGAAGCCGCCGCTCAATTCGGGATGGCTGGGCCGAACCTGAATGCCTCGCTTAGGGGAGTGCCAGAAACTGCTCCCATCATCCTCCTCAAACATCGACCAGCCGGTGCAGATCGCTCCGCCCAAGCAGGCGTAGCACTGCAGCTCTCCGGTCACACCCACGGTGGAATGATCAAAGGACTGGATCAGGTAGGCCGCTACGCCAACGAAGGTTTCATCTCCGGCGCCTACCAGGTGGGTGCGATGACTCTCTACACGAGCAATGGAGCGGGTCTCTGGAATGGATTCCCCATTCGTCTCGGCGTGCCAGCTGAGATCACCGAACTCATTCTTCGCGTGGATTCGTCCACCTAATCCCAATCCAGGAGATTCCAAATGGGTCATCCAGCTATCCGCCAGAACAGAGTTGCGGTCATCACCGGGGCTGCAGTCGGGATCGGCTATTCAATTGCTAGTCGCCTGTCCCAGTTGGGGATGAAAGTTGTCCTATTCGATAAGGACCAGACCGCACTCGACGCTGCAGTACTGTCGCTGTATGGCAAGAATGCAAATGCTCAGGTGGCCACCGTCACTGGGGATGTAACGTCTCCAAGCGCATTGCAGGAACTGTTTACTGTGGCCCGAGAGTTCGGCGAAGTGTCTTTCATGGTCAACAATGCCGCCATTCTCAAAGGGGCGGGTCCCTGGAACGACCAGGAACAGTGGCGTAAGACGATGGAGGTCAACTTCTGGGCGGTCCTGGCAATCCAGCAGCTGTTCGTCGATTACCTGCTCACTCACGACTACCCTGCCGCAATTGTGAATGTTGGCTCCAAGGAAGGAATTACCACCCCTCCAGGAAACACCGCCTACTCCGTTTCGAAGGTCGCAGTGAAGGTGCTGACCGAGCACCTTGAACATGAGCTGCGCGAGCGTACCGATAGCCGAGTATCGGCCCATTTACTGATTCCCGGCTACACGTTCACACCGATGAATTTTCCGGGTATGGCGGCCGGCTCCGCAAAACCCAACGCGCCATGGACAGCCGATCAGGTCGTTGATCGCTTGTTAGAGGGCCTGGCTCGTAGCGACTTCTACATCTTCTGCGAGGACAACGAAGTCAGTCGCGAGCTGGATCAGCGACGCATGCAGTGGAGCGCAGACGACCTTATCCAAAACCGGCCTGCCTTATCTCGTTGGCATCCCGCGTACCGCGAGCAGTTCAACGCGTACATCGCTGATGAGGCCCCGCCGCAGTAACCCCATCGAAGTGCGCTGAAGCGCAGCAACCTCTTACTGCTCCTTTGCACTGCACACTCTCTGCAGGTGTGGGCATCTTTTTTCCGAGAATTTCCATGGCCTCGATATCCAGCGCTTCACCGCGCACCTCAGACAGTTCAGAAATTCACGCCCCGCATGGCGTAGCAACTGCGATAGTCACCCTCGGGCTTGGAGGCCTTTTCATCGGTACCGGTGAGTTCGTTTCGATGAGCCTCTTGCCCGGCCTGGCCGAAAGCACCGGGGTGTCTATACCAACGGCAGGCAGCTACATCAGCGCGTATGCGCTGGGTGTTGTGATTGGCGCTCCGCTGATCGCGATCCTGGCAGCACGCACGTCTCGAAAAGCCCTTTTGATTGCCCTCATAGCACTATTCGCCATTGGCTACGCCGCCAGTGCTGTTGCATGGGACCACTTCAGTCTGCTGTGCGCACGCTTTCTGGCAGGCCTACCTCATGGCGCATACTAAGGCGTTGCCTGCCTGGTTGCTGCCGCCATGGTGAGTGAAGGGCGAAAGGCGCAAGCGGCTGGATATGTAATGGCCGGTCTTGCGGCCGCCAACGTGATAGGTGTGCCCGCGGCGACCTGGATAGGTCAGACCTTCGGCTGGAGAGCAGCGTTTGGATCACTCGCTGTAGCTGGTATCGCCACAATGCTCTTGTTCTGGCTGTACGTCCCGTCGGTACCGCGTGATCCGAACGCCAGTCCTAGGGCCGAGCTGAGTGGGCTCAAGCGCCCATTGATATGGCTGACGCTAGCGACTGCCTCGATCGGTTTCGGTGGCATGTTCGCGGTGTACAGCTACATCACGCCAACGCTGACCGAGATGACTGGCTTCTCGATCAACCAGGTGCCGATGGTGCTGGCCTTATGGGGTATCGGCATGATCGCCGGCAACCTGGTTGGCGGCTGGTTAGCGGACCGAGGCCTGATCCGAGCCATCTTCGCCATCATGGTGTGGAACGTGATTTTCCTGACGCTGTTCTCCCTGTTCGCTCCGTCGAAGGTTGGGACCCTCGCGGTCCTGTTCCTGGTGGGCTGTGGCTTCGCTCTGGTACCTGCTCTACAGGTGCGCTTGATGAATGTCGCCGGGCACGCACAAACACTTGCGGCCGCCCTCAACCACAGCGCCTTCAATATCTCCAATGCAATGGGGGCGAGCCTCGGCGGGATGTCTATCGCCATGGGCCTGGGCTGGGCATCAACGGGCTGGGTTGGAGCCCTGCTTGCGCTCCTGGGCATCGTGGCCATGGTCATTTCCGTGATGGTGGAAAGAGCGGCAAGAACCACATCGCAGCCAAGGTGATCCCATAGATCAAAGGGCACTCCGCTGCTTCCAATCTGTTTTGTTAATCCCTGGTGAGGTAACCATGACGAACCACCAACCTATGATCGAGCTGTCCGACGGGAACCTGATTCCTCAACTGGGACTGGGCGTCTGGCAAGCGAGCCAAGGGCAAGCCCGTACAGCTGTCAGCCAAGCGCTACAGATCGGATACCGCCACATTGATACCGCCTCGATCTATGAGAACGAGGAAGGTGTCGGAGCAGGCCTGCGTGACTCCGGTGTCGACCGTGAGAGGGTCTTCGTAACCACAAAAATCTGGAACGCTGACCAGGGATTTGAAGCCTCTGGCAAAGCTCTGGACGAGAGCCTGGCTCGGCTCAAGCTGGAATACGTAGACTTGCTGCTCATTCACTGGCCGGCGCCGGCGAAAGGGCTATTCCTTGATACCTGGAAGGCGATGATCGAGGCCAAGAAGCAAGGCAAGGCTCGCTCCATTGGCGTCTCGAACTTCAACCCAGATCATCTGAAGCAACTAATTGAGGTCACAGGAGTCGCCCCAGTCCTGAACCAGATCGAGCTGCACCCATACTTCCAGCAGGCTGACCTGCGCCGGAGCAACGCCGAACTCGGGATTCGCACCGAGTCCTGGAGCCCCTTGGCGCAGGGAAAAGCAATCGATGATCCGCTAGTACGCGAAATTGCTGCGAAGCATGACCGCACGTGCTCTCAGGTAATCATCCGCTGGCATCTGCAGCTCGGCCTAGTGGTCATTCCTAAGTCGGTCACGGAAGCTCGCATCCGAGAAAACCACCGCGTGTTTGACTTCGAATTGTCTGCCGATGAGATAGGGGCAATTGCCGCTCTCGACAGAGAGCAGCGACTGGGGCCAGATCCAGTCGTACTTGGCTGAGCTTTTTTCTTTCGTCTTGAAACAAGCAGGCGATTAGCTTCTAGCGGGTTGTGACCGTCTGCTTTTGGCCGATAGCAGAAATCCATGGAGGGCTGCTTTGGGTCGGTTAGCGCCTCTGGCGCCGAGCTGACCATCCTTGTCCTCCCTCACATGGAGCACAAGACATGAACACCATTACAACCAGCAGACGTCAGCCTTGGAACAAAGGAAAACTGGTCGGGCAAAAAGCCCCACTCCGACTGAAAGATATCTGGGCTATTCGAGTGAGGCTTCAAATCGCGGAGGAAACTCGTGATTTGGCTCTTTTCGATCTGGCCATCGACAGCAAGCTACGAGCCTGCGATCTGACTAAGCTTCGCGTCCGCGACGTTGCTCATGGGGAGCACGTGTCATCGCGAGCGATAGTGATGCAGCAGAAAACTCAGCGCTCCGTACAGTTTGAGATTACGGAGCAAACTCGGCTGGCCCTACAGGCCTGGATACATCAAGCCCATCTGCACAGCGAGGATTGTCTTTTCCCAAGCCGGCTACACGCCTCAGAGCATCTATCCACCCGGCAGTACGCCCGAATCGTGAAAGCGTGGATAAAAGCTATTGGTCTTGATCCAGCCATGTACGGCACCCACACGATGAGACGTACGAAGGCATCGCTGATCTATCGCAGGACGAAGAACCTGAGAGCAGTTCAGCTCCTACTCGGTCATACAAAGCTTGAAAGCACGGTGCGATACCTGGGTATTGAGGTCGATGACGCATTGGAAATGGCGGAGCAGACTGAGGTCTGAAAGCGTTTAGCGACGGTCGAGGTATGACCGTCGCTAAGCGACCCAAAGCAGCCATTGGTGAATGGCAGGATTCAGCCAAAAGCCGTCGCGTGCTACCGATAGCCCTGCCCTCCTAGTGAGCCGTTGAGGACCCAGCATCTTTTATTCAATCTGATTACCCACCAAGAACAAACCCAGGCCGATCAGGCAAACCACTAACTGAGTAGCGCCCAGCGTGGTCACAGGGGCGAAGTCCAATATTGAGACCAGCCAGGTAGTGATCGCCGCCGCACCCATGGTCAGGAAGCCGAGCAACGCGGAGGCCAGGCCCGCTTCGTTGCCGAACGGCCCCATGGTGATAGCGGTGCCAAGCGGGTTGGCCAGGCCCATGCCCCAGAGAAACGTGACCATCGACAACGAGTACCAGGCCAGGCCGGGCTCGCTCGGGGCGATCAACAGCAGGCCGCCAGCCAGCGCCGCGATTGCGAGGCCGAAGCTGGCGACCCGGCGGCTGCCGAAGCGCCGGGCCAGGCGTGGCGTGGCCAGACCGGCCGCGAATACCACGAATACGGTCGCAGCGAAGTACAGCCCGGCCTGCAGAGATGACAATCCCATACCGCTCATCAGGATCGCCGGTGCCGCACCGAAAGAGGCGAACAGGCCACTCATCAGAAGGCTCACGGCTCCGGCGGGCAGAATGAAGCGTCCGTCGCCGAGCAGGCGGCCGTAAGCCGCCATCACCTGTGGCACGGACTGCATGACGCGGCGTTCGAATGGCAGGGTTTCGCCAAGGCCACGGGCGTAAAAGAACGCGATGACGACGGCGGCAATTCCCACCATCACGAAGATTGCCCGCCAGCCCAGGGCGGTGGTCAGCAGGCTGCCTATCAGCGGTGAGAAACCGGGGGCCATAGCGGTAGCGATCATGGTCAGCGACAGGGCCCGCGCCAGCGTTTCGCCTTCGAACAAATCACGGGCGATGGCCCGCGCCAACACCGCAGCGGCGCAGACGCCCAGGGCCTGGATCACCCGACCGGTTATCAGCATGCCGAGCGAATTCGCCAGGCCGGCCACCAAGGTGCCGATCACGAACAGCGTGAGCCCACCGAGTACCAGGCGCTTGCGGCCGAAGCGATCGGCCAGTGGCCCTACCACCAGTTGCGCGAGCGCGAAGGTGATGAAGAAGCTGGAGAGCGTCAGCCCGAGCTCGCGGGAGGACACCCCCAGTTGCTGGCCGATCTCCGGGAAAGCCGGAAGAATGATATTGGTGGACAGGATGCTGATCGCCGACAGCCCCGCCAGCAACGCAACCATCCTGCCCGTCAGCGCGGTACCGCCATGCAGGGGCAACACACTCGTCACGCCTTCTGGCCGCACGCTCATCACACCCCCTCCCAGCGACGAAACAGCACGCTTGCATTCACACCACCAAAGCCGAAGCCATTGGACAGTGCATGGGTGATCGACATCGGCCGGGCGTTCAACGCGACCAGGTCGAGGCCCGCGGCGACTGCGTCCGGGTTGATGAGATTGAGGGTCGGCGGCGCGATCTGGTCACGCAACGCCAGCACGGTGAAGATCGCTTCGATCCCGCCGGCGGCTCCCAGCAAATGGCCCGTGGCGGATTTAGTCGAGCTGATCGCCACGCCCGCATTGGCCCCGAACAGCGCCTGAATTGCTGCCAGCTCACCTTTGTCACCAACCTGTGTGGAAGTGGCATGGGCGTTGATGTGCTGCACGTGCTCAGGCTTCACGCCTGCCTGCTGCAGCGCCAGTTGCATGGCACGCCGCGCGCCGCTGCCGTCTTCGGGGCCCGCGGTAAGGTGATAGGCATCGGCGCTGGAACCATAACCCACCAGCTCGGCCAGCGGCCTAGCGCCGCGCAGCAGCGCGTGTTCAAGTGACTCGATCACCAGCAGCCCGGCGCCTTCGGCCATGACGAATCCGTCGCGGTCACGGTCGAAGGGGCGCGACGCCTCCTGCGGCCGCTCCGCATAACCGGTCGACAGCGCGCGAGCGGCCGCGAAGCAGCCCAAGGTAACGCGGTCGATCGCAGCTTCCGTTCCGCCACACACCGCGATATCGGCTTCGCCACTTCTGATTAGCCGGGCTGCATCGCCAATGGCCTGTACGCCGGCCGCGCAGGCGGTAACCGGCGCACCAAGCGGGCCCTTGAAGCCATGGCTGATCGACACGTGCCCCGCTGCCATGTTGGCTAGAAACGACGGTGCGGTGAACGGTGATAGCCGGCGTGGCCCACGCGTGTCGGTAATGCGTACGGCCTCGGCAATAGCGCCGAAACCGCCCACCCCCGATGCGATTATCGTCGCCGTGCGCTGCCGCGCCTCTTCCGTTTTCGGCTGCCAGCCCGCTTGTTGCAAAGCCTCGTGCGCGGCCAACAGTGCGAACTCGATGAAGCGGTCCATCTTCTTGCGTTCCTTGGCCGCGATGACAAGATCGGGTTGGTAGCCAGCGACCGCGTCCTCCTCCTGCGTGGGCACTTGCCCGCCGGCCGTTATCCCTGTGCCCTCGGTGATGGCCACCGGCAGCGTACGAATGCCCGAACGCCCGGCCAGCAAACGTTGCCACACCGTTTCGGTCCCGCAGCCCAGCGGGCCAACGATACCGACACCGGTTACCACGATGCGCTGGTGCTTTTGAAAATTGATCATTGCAGCCTCTCAGATTGGCGGCGAGCAGTTGGGCACCACTCGCAACTGAATCAAGCATGTGCTTCTTGCATTTCGGCGCTCGGACGGATCCTGAACCAGATGGCGTACATTGCCGGCAGGAATACCAGCGTCATGATGGTGCCGACGAAGGTCCCGCCAATCAGGGTGTAGGCCAGGGTGCCCCAGAACACCGAGTGCGTGAGCGGAATGAAGGCGAGGATCGCCGCCAGTGCCGTCAGCAGCACCGGGCGGGCGCGCTGCACGGTGGCCTCGACGACTGCCTGGAACGGGGCAAGCCCTTCGCGCTCGTTGTGGTGGATCTGCCCGATCAGGATCAGCGTGTTGCGCATCAGGATCCCTGACAGCGCGATCAAGCCGACCAGTGCGTTGATGCCGAACGGCTGCTGGAACAGCAGCAGCACCGGCACGACGCCAATCAGGCCCAGCGGTGAAGTGAGAAACACCATGACCATGGCCGAGAGCGAGCGCACCTGCAGGATGATGATCAGCAGCGTCAGGGCAATCATGATCGGCAGCAACGGCACGATCGCCTTGCTGGCCTTGCCGGACTCCTCGATGGCGCCAGCCATCTCGATGCGATAGCCGGCCGGCAGCGTCTCGATGATCGGTTGCAGGTCCTTCCAAACGGCAGTGGACACGTCCGGCGGCTGCAGCCCCTCGGCAATGTCGCCGCGCACGGTGATGGTCGGCGTACGATCACGGCGCCGCAGGATCGGGTCCTCCATGCGTATATTCACCTCGCCGACCTGGGACAGCGGAATGCGCTGGCCCGCTGAGCCAACCAGCGTGAAACCTGCGATCTTCTCTGGGTCGAGGCGAATTTCTCCCGCCGCGCGACCGACTACCTGCACAGAGCGGATGTCCTCGCGCACCGAGGTGATCGGCACGCCGCTGAGCAGGAACTGCAGTTGCTGCGCCACGGCATTGGAGCTCAGGCCAACGGCCTGCAGACGATCTTGATCCAGAGAGAAGTGCAACGTCGGCACCAGCGGGCCCCAATCGGCGTTCACCGTGCGCATCATCGGGCTGGCCTGCAACACGGCCTGCACACGGCTGGCAATCTCGCGCAGTTGCACAGCATCCGGCCCCATCACCCTGTAAGCCACCGGGTAAGGTGAATACGGACCGAACACCAGTTGCGTGACGCGCACCTTGGCCTCAGGCGCCAGCCCTTCGGAGGCCGCCTCACGGATGCGCAGCTTGAGGGCTTCACGAGCCTCCTGGCTATCCGTCAGCACCACGATCTTGGCAAACGACGGGTCAGGCAGCTCCGGTGCCATAGCCAGGAAAAAGCGTGGCGGGCCTTGGCCGATATAGCTGGTGACGATCTTGGCTTCTTCCTGCTTGCGTAACCACGACTCGACCTTTATAGCCGTGGCATTGGTCTGCTCGATGGACGTGCCATAAGGCATCTGCAACTCGACCAGCACTTCCGGGCGGTCGGACGTCGGAAAGAACTGCTTCTTTACCAGCCCCATGCCCAGGACGGCCACTACGAACGCGGCGATCACCACGCCGGCCACCAGCCATTTGTGCGCGATGACGCGCCCCAGCAGCCTGCGAAAGCGGTTGTAATGGCGCGTGTCGTAGATCGCCGCATGTCCACCCTCGACCTGCTTGATGCCGGGCAACAGCTTCACGCCCAGATAGGGCGTGAACGCCACGGCCACCACCCAAGAGGCGATCAGCGCGATGCCAACGATCCAGAACATGTTGCTGGTGTACTCGCCGGCCGTGGACTGCGCGAAACCGTTCGGCATGAAACCGATGGCGGTGACCAGCGTGCCGGAGAGCATCGGCGCCGCGGTGTGGCTCCAGGCGTAGGCCGATGCCTTGAAGCGGTCATAGCCCTCTTCCATCTTCACCACCATCATTTCGATGGCGATGATGGCGTCGTCCACCAGCAGGCCCAGGGCAAGGATCAGGGAACCCAGGGTAATGCGGTCGAAGTTCTTGCCGGTGGCCGCCATCACCACGAAGACGAGGGCCAGGGTCAGTGGCACGGCGGCGGCCACCACCACACCCACGCGCCAGCCCATGCTGATGAAGCAGACCAGCATCACCACCAGCAGGGCGACGAAGAACTTGACCATGAACTCATCGACGGAAGAGCTGATGTTGACCGCCTGGTCGGTGACCTTGTCCAGCGTCATGCCCAGCGGCATGGCGTCATTGATGCTCGCTGTTTCCGCGTCCAGCGCCGCGCCGAGGTCGAGACCGTTCCAGCCCTCGCGCATCACCACGCCAAGCAGCAGCGCGGGTTCGCCAGCGTTGCGCACCAGAAAGGTGGCGGGATCTTCGTAGCCACGCTCCACGGTTGCCACATCAGCCAGTTTCAGGGTCCGGCCCTGCACGGCGATCGGTGTGTCCCGAATCTTCGCCAGCGTGTCGAACGCGCCATCCAGGCGCATCACCACTTGCGGGCCGGAGGTTTCCACCGAGCCGGCTGGCGTCAGCGCGTTCTGGCTGTTGAGTGCAGCGAAGATGTCCTGTGCAGTCACGCCCAGCGTCGCCAGCCGGTCATGGGAAAAGGACACGAAAATGCGCTCGGCCTGTTCGCCAATGATGTTGACCTTCTTCACCCCCGGCACATGCAGCAGACGCTGGCGCAGCGACTCGGCCTCGCGGACCAGTTGGCGCTGGGGTTCGCCGTTGGCCTTCAGGGCATACACCGCGAAGGTCACATCCGAGAACTCGTCGTTGATCATCGGCCCGATGACGCCAGCCGGCAAGCTCTTCGCTTCATCTCCGAGCTTCTTGCGGGCCTGGTAGAACTCCTCCTGCACCTGCGAAGGCGGTGTGCTGTCGAGCAATGACACCATGGTAAACGCCAGGCCCGCGCGGGTGTAGGTTTCGCTGCGGTCGTACCAGCGCAGCTCCTGCATGCGCTTTTCCAGCGGTTCGGCCACCTGATCCTGCATTTCCTGAGCAGTAGCGCCCGGCCAGGCAGTGATGACGGTCATCTGCTTGACGGTGAATGGCGGATCTTCGGCGCGCCCCAACTGGAAGAACGCCAGCGTGCCAGCCAGCGCGATCAGCAGAATGAGAAACAGGGTGATGGCACGCTCGCGAACCGCCAGTGCCGACAGGTTGAAGCGGCCTTCGCTCATGGCTGGCTCCCGGCGACTGCAGGTGCCTGGGCAACGCGCACCTCCTGATCGTCATGCAACAGGTGCGCGCCCAGCGCCACTACCTGCTCGCCCGCGCTCAGACGGCCATCGACTCGCGCCGTCTGATCGCCGATCCCCACAACCCGCACCGGCCGCCAAGCGACTTTCGCCGGCTCACCAGCGACCACCCAGACGCCGGGACCATTGCCCGGATCGTACAACGAGGCGGCAGGCACCTGCAGCGCCTGGCCTGTATCGCTCGCCGCTGCAATATCGAGAGTGATGGTAGCGCCTAGCGGGGCATTGGCCAACGCGCCGTCGAGCACGTAACGGGCCTCGAAGGTACGCGTGGTGGCATCGGCGGCCTCGGAAAGCAGACGCAGCCTCGCCGCAACCGAGGCGCCGCTGCTGCCATACAGAGCCGCCTGAGCGGTCGAACCCGGCACCGGTCGCAGGGTTTCGGGCAGGTGCACGATGGCTTCACGCTTCCCTGCTCGCGCCAGCCGCACCACTGCCTGCCCGGCGCTGACAACCTGGCCGGGCTCTGCCAGGGTTTCCATCACCACACCGTCGGCATCGGCCAGCAAGGCGGCGTAACCCCTGGCGTTGCGCGCGACATCGGCCTGGGCTTGGGCAGCGCTGAGCTGCGCCTTGGCGGAATCGGCGGCAGCCTTGATCTGATCGTAGGTCGAAGCCGATACCGCCCCGGCAGCGACCAGCCCGCGGTAACGGGCTTCGTCGTCAGCCGTCTGCTTGGCCCGCGCCCGAGCAGACGCGACGGCCTCCTCCTGCGCCCGCGCCTGCAGCTGCAGGTCGACGGGATCGAGTCGCATCAACGGCTGCCCGCGCCTGACCGTTTCGCCGGTATCGACCAGGCGCTCCAGCACCTTGCCGGATACGCGAAAGCCGAGGTCGCTTTGAGTGCGCGCGACCACTACACCAGTGAAGGAACGAGCGGCTCCGGATGCCTGCACGACCACTGCTACCCGAACCAACGGCGGCTTGTTGCGGGGGTCTTTCTGGACAGACGAATCGCCGCACGCCACCAGGACGAGAGGCAGCAGGCAAACGGCAAGAACGGCGGGCACGTGGCGCATGGGTTCCATCACTCAAAAGCAATTCAGGAACCTCATTCTTAAGCTGGTGACCAATATTGTCAATGGTCACTATTGAGCGACTAGGGAGCCAGGCTGCGTAATATCAGCGCCGGCAGGTGCGCGGCTGCCTCGACGGCGCTATCCAGGTTGTACTGCAGCTGGGCGGAATTTATGTAGGGCCGCAGGATCAGAAAGATCGCGTTGGTGGTTTCGTCCAGAGGCGTCTTGCGCTCGAATTCGCCCGTTTCGCGGCCCTCGAGCAAAATCCGCTGAATTAGCTCGCGAATGCGCAGCTCGTGCGCCTTGACCGACGGCCACTGGTCGCGCGAGGCCACCGCAGCGATGTCGTAAAGCTTTCGATCGTGGAAGAAAAGATCGCTGCCAGCCTCTGAAATCGAGCGAAACAGGCGCCTCAGCTTCTCCGAGGCACTCGGCGCATCGGCCAGTGCCGCTTCGACAATACCCATGATCATGGCCAGGCGATTGGTGCAAATCACCCCACCAATGGCCTGCTTGGAATCGAAGAATTTATAGATGTAGGCCTTGGAGAAACCGATCGCCTTGGCAAGATCCGAAACCGTGGTTTTCTCATAGCCATAGTGGCCGAAATGCTCGGTCGCGGCGTTGATGATCTGGTCGCGGATCTCATGATCCTGCGGCCCACGTGTATTCGAGGTGTTGATATCGTCGTTCATGCCTAGAGCATAACTCCACGGTGAGCTGATTGACAGTAAGTGACCAATCTATAATATGGTCACCATCTATTTTCGCCTATGAGAATTCCCATGTCGGCCATGCGCACCCTTGCACTCGTGATCAGCACCAGCCTGGCGGCAGGGTGCGCAGTCGGCCCTGACTACCATCGCCCGGACGCACCGCTGGCCGACCACTACCTGGGTCAGGCCGCCGTGGAACGGCGAGCCGCGCCGGCACCTGCCAGTTTCGCCCGGTGGTGGGAGGGCTTCGGCGACGCCCAGTTGAGTGCGTTGATAGACGAAGCGCTGGCGCAGAATCTCCACATCGCCAAGGCCCGGGCCCGCGTCATGCAAGCCCGTGCCGGCCTTGGCGCCGCCAATGCGGCGCTGCTTCCCTCGGCCACGATCAACGGCCAGGCGGCACGTGCCCAGCAATCGGTGGAAACGCCATTGGGCCAGGTACTGGACGCCACGCCCGGCTACGACCGCAATGGTAATAGCTACGAGGCCAACCTCGAAGCGAGTTGGGAGCTGGATGTGTTTGGCGGCCTGCGCCGTGGCAAGGAAGCTGCCCAGGCGGATTACCAGGCATCCGGGGCCGACGTCGTTGCCACGCGGCTCGCGGTCGCCGCGCAGACAGCCGACATCTACATCAGTATCCGCGGCCTGCAGGCGCGTATGGCGATTGCCGAGCGGCAGGTCGACACACAGCAGGCGTTGCTGGACAAAGTGCGCCTGCTACATACGCGCGGCCTGGCCGCCGACTATCAGGTGCGACAGACCGAAGGCGAACTCTCGCAAGTCAGGGCCAGCGTGCCGGTCTTGCAAGCGGGTCTTGATGCAGCCATGAACGCGATGGATGTGATGCTCGGCAGCACGCCGGGCACCCACCGGGCCGAACTCGCCAACGCAGGCGCCATTCCACGCGCGCCGCAGCTCGTGGCGACGGGCACGCCCGCTGACCTGCTGCGCCGTCGCCCGGACCTGATTGCCGCAGAGCGCCGACTGGTCGCCGCCAATGCGCGTATAGGCGAGGCGATCAGCGAGTACTACCCGAAGTTCTCACTCAGCGCTCTGCTCGGCAGTGCTACTACGCAGAATGGTAACCTGTTCAGCAGCGGTGCAGCGCAATCGGCTGGGGTGTTGGGTTTGCGTTGGCGGCTGTTCGATTTTGCGCGCATCAACGCCCAGATCGACCTGGCCAAAGGCCAGGAAGCAGAAGCGCTCGCCGCCTATCGCCAGTCTGTACTAATGGCCAGCGAGGATGTGGAAAATGCCTTCTCGGCGCTGGTCAACCATGAAACCCAGGCTGCGCTCCTGACGGCTGGCGAAACCGCCCTGGCAAACGCCCGGCAGTCTTCCTTCATAGCGTACCAGAACGGCGCCGCCAGCCTGATTGACGTGCTCAACGCCGATCAGACGCTGCTGCGCACTTCCGACGCCAGGGCGCAAGCGCAGACAGGGTCGGCCCGCGCGGGCATCGCAGCATACCGTGCCCTAGGAGGAGGCTGGGATTCCGAACAAATGGCAGTGAATGGACCGTTAGAAGCTAAATAGCCGGAGTTTGCTTTGGGCCGAATTTAGCCTCTTGTGGACGACCGCTTTGGGTCGAAAGCGGTCAGTCGCGAACGGCGGCTATCGACCCATAGCGGCCTCTGGCGAAGTGTAGTAATCGGCCAATTGCGGACATCAGCAATTAGCCTCACAGAGCGATATTCAACAGCCCGCCCAGGACGCCGCTGCCGAGTACAACCAGCCACGGCGGCAACTTCCAGAACATCAACGCAACTAGTGCCACAAGGGCCAGACCAAAGTCTTGTGGGGCGTGAATGGCACTCATCCATACCGGCTGATATAGAGCGGCAAGCAACAGACCCACCACAGCCGCATTGATGCCCAGCAGTGCCGCTTGGGTGCGGCTGTTGCGGCGCAGACGCTCCCAGAACGGCAAGGCGCCCACCACCATCAGGAAAGAAGGCGCGAAAATCGCCAGCAAGCAGATCAGGCCTCCAAGCCAACCGCTTGGCGCCTGGTTCATAGAGGCGCCGAGAAATGCTGCGAAGGTGAATAGCGGGCCAGGGACGGCCTGAGCTGCGCCATAGCCAGCCAAGAATGCATCGTTGTCGACCCATCCAGAAGGCACGACTTCAGCCTGCAATAGCGGCAGCACCACATGTCCGCCACCGAAGACCAGCGAGCCGGTACGGTAGAAAGCGTCCACCATCGACAGCATCTGACTTGGGAACAACATTGCCAGGAGCGGCAGCCCGAGCAGCAAGGCAAAGAACAGGGCCAACCAGATTAGGCCAGCGCGACGCCGGATGCTAATGGGCAGTGGATCATGGGATTCGTCCGGCAGGGGCTTGAACAGCAACAGACCAATGATCGCGGCAATAAAAATGACTCCCACTTGCCCTAAGGCGGACGGCATGAGCAGCACGAAGCAGGTCGCTGCCGCCATGATGGATATACGCGGCGCATCAGGGCACAAATTACGCGCCATACCCCATACCGCCTGTGCGACCACCGCCACGGCTACCACCTTCAAACCGTGCAGCACGCCAGTGGGCACGGCATCGCTATAGCTGGCGATGCCCAAAGCGAAGAGGATCAGGGCAGTCGCGGAAGGTAAGGTGAATCCCATCCACGCAGCCAGGGCGCCGCGGTAGCCTGAGTGAGACAGACCAAGCGCGATGCCAACCTGACTGCTAGCAGGTCCCGGTAGAAACTGGCAAAGGGCGACCAAATCCGCATAACTGCGCTCGCTTAGCCACTGTCGACGCACAACGAATTCATCTCGGAAGTACCCCAAGTGAGCAATTGGGCCACCAAAAGAAGTCAGGCCCAATCGCAGAAAGATTAAGAAAACAGTCCAGTGGCTGCGGTCAGCCTGTGGGGTATTGCTCATGTTCGTTTGATCCATCATTGGCAAATTCACCGAACGATAATCGAAAATCGTAACGGAATATGATGAACCTAGCTGCGTAACCTGATGATGCAGAGACCTACTGAACCTTGTCGCGTAGCAGGTTGAACCCACCCCATCAACTGCCGAGAGAAAGCTCCAATAGCTCATCAGCTTGACAAGTGACCGATTTTGACCGTTAGCCGACCTCGGCGAAAGGCAGCTTTGGGTCGATTGCAGCCGCTCGCTAGTAACCCCTTTCGACCCCTAGCTGACAGCCGTAGCCGTGCTGCAGCCAAAAGGAGGGCTCAGTTCACCATCACTTCGTCCAGCGCCCGTTCAAGGGTGCTGACCGTGCGCTCGATATTGTGCAGTTTTTCGAGCCCGAACAGACCAATACGAAAGGTTTGGAAGTCGGCCGGCTCATCACATTGCAACGGCACTCCGGCGGCTATCTGTAGGCCGTGTTCTGCAAATTTCTTACCGTTCTTGATGTCGGGATCATCGGTGTAGCTCACCACTACACCCGGGGCCTGAAAGCCGGCTGCGGCCACGCTTTTGATGCCTCTGCCGGTCAACATGGCGCGGACGCGATCGCCCAACGCCTGTTGTTCACCGCGCACCTTGTCGAAACCGTAGGCTTGCATCTCGTTCATCACGTCGTTGAATCGCGCGAGAGAATCGCTGGGCATGGTCGCGTGGTAAGCATGTCCGCCCTGTTCGTATGCCTGCATGATCTGAAGCCACTTTTTCAGGTCGCAGGCAAAGCTGCTGCTATGCGTCTGCTCGATGCGCTCGAGGGCCAATGCACTGAGCATCACCAGCGCGCAGCAAGGGGAGGCGCTCCAACCTTTCTGCGGTGCGCTGATCAGCAGGTCGACTGCGCACTTGTCCATATCAACCCAAAGCGTGCCTGAGGCGATGCAGTCCAGGACGAACCGCCCCCCCACTGCATGCACAGCGTCGCCAATGGCCCGCAAGTAATCGTCGGGCAGGATAATCCCGGATGAGGTTTCAACGTGTGGTGCAAAGACAATCTGCGGTTTGTGCGCCTCAATGGCCGCTAACACTTCGTCCAGAGGCGGGGGCACGTAGGCTGGCTGGCGACCCGTGTCGATCGGTCGGGCTTTCAGCACCGTGGTAGCCGCCGGAATGTTGCCCATCTCAAGGATCTGGCTCCAGCGATAACTGAACCAACCGTTGCGGATCACCAGGCACTGCTGGCCGGTGGCAAACTGCCGCGCTACCGATTCCATCCCGAATGTACCGCTACCCGGCACTACTGCAACAGCCCGGGCGTTATAGACCTGTTTCAGGGTGCTGGAAATGTTCTTCATCACGCCTTGAAATGCCTGCGACATATGATTGAGCGAGCGGTCGGTGTAGACCACCGAATACTCGACCAGCCCCTCAGGATCAATACTTGGATAGAGCTTTGACATGCGGTGACTCCTTTGGCAGAGATGTCATTGGTATGGACCCAGCCCTAAGCCTTGGCAACTGAGAAGTTAGAACATGGCTCGGACGGAGGTCGTTCACGTCCGGTTAGTCGACAGCAGGCGGTGGTGACTGTCTGCTATCACCCCACCCAACAAGCCATTAAGCTAGCGCACTGTCTGACCGCTCTCTCAGGACGAGGCCAACCATGTTCGATCACCCGACCCACCCCGAAATCGCTGAATGGTTTACCCAGTTCAATGTCCCTGAGGTGTCCTACAGCGTCTGCTCCATTGACCAGAGCAATGAGCCGCCCGAGCACTGGTTTTACAAACGCAAGAAGTTGCGGCCTGAAAGCCTGAAACTCGATCTGCACATCCCGGCCAACGGTAGCTGGTGGGTCGACCTGTCGCGTCATGACAAGCTCTTCAACGTCCAGTGGCGCCCCAACAATGACCTGCGCATCGAGTCGCAGCAACTGCGCTACCGCAAGCAGATCAAGTGGCCCCGCCTGCACAACCTGATGGGCTTCCCCTTGCTGGTCGAACAGTTGCAGCAGTGCCTCGAGGTGACCTTCCTGCGCCATGCCAATATAGGGGCGCGCTTGCTGGAACCCGAAGCGTTGGCGCGCAATCCAGAACTACGGCAATGGCTGGCACCCTGTGCCGACACTTTTGGCTGGAACAGGCGAATGCAGCCGGAATAACAGGGCCGTGCGATTCACCTACAAGCTCAAGCGTCGCCCGCTACCCATCAATCCGATCAATCTCCTCCTGGCTCAGCGCACGCCAATCAGCCGGCAGAATCCCGTAATCGGCGCGCGCGGACTCAAGGGCCTGCGCCAATGACAGCATCAGGTGATCGCCTTCAACCTGTTGAGCGCCGTAATCGATGAAGCGAATCTCCAGATAAACCGGCGGGTCCTCCCCTCCTTCGACCTCAAGACCAAACAGCACGATGGCCGTTACGTTGGGACGATATTCACAGGGTTGCCGCACCTTGGCGAACAGGTACACGGGCTTTTCCGTCATTCGTTCAACTCCGTTACATGCCCGGGTACAGACCCGCAGGGGGTTGGTAGTCGGGGTCTTCGAAGCGACTGTTACTGTAAGTCGTTTTGGCCGTTGGCCCGCTGTGGGGGTACGTCACTTGCGGGTTGGGGACGAGGTGCCACTCGGCGCCGTCTTTGTCGCGCTCAATCAGCGTGGGATACAGCGTGCAGGTACCGCCTGAACCGGAGGTCAACCTGAACTGATAGTAGCGCCCTGCCTGGGGCGTGAACTGAGTTACGACCATGCAGGATTGCGTACGCGGCCCCTCCCAGAACATGCCCACCTGCGTTTTGATACCGGGCCTGACACGGGTTTCGAAGTAGTCGAACGTCAAGTCCTGCCCGGCTTTGGGCATGCCCTGGTCCTGTGTATTGATGAACGGCAGCGGCCCGGTGCGGATCACGCCGCCCGAGCGCACGCCGTTTTCGTATTGGTAAATAGTGGCATGCTGCGTGAAGTTGACGACGCGAACCCACGCGGGATCCGGCTCGTTTTCTGGCGCGACGAAGTAATCGGTATGAGGTAAATATTGGCAGCCCGCAAACAACGGCAGAAGCAGCAAGCAGCGTGCAGTACGGATCGACATGGCGCATGTCCTTTGCAAAGTGCCTGTACAGACCACACGAGCGGGGATGCATTCCCTAGCTGCTTCAAGAATGTCACGCTTAGCCGTCGGCCAAACGGTCATGGCGAATCGCCTTGAGGGGGCTATCGTTGCTTGTCTGGGCAACGACTACCGACCGAGGGCGGGGCGATGAACACCAGTGATCTTCTCGAACAGTTACTCCGGGCCGGGCAAGGCTCGCAAGCGCAACAAGGCAGCGGCGGCCTGTCATCGCAAGATGGCCTGGGCGGTTTGGGCAGCTTGCTGGGTGGTTTGCTTAACGGCGGCAGTGCCGCGGGTGGCGGCGGTGGCCTTGGCGGTCTACTGGGCGGCCTGTTGCGGGGTGGCGGCAGCGCTGGCGGCATTAGCCAGGGGCGCGCCACGGGTGGCACCCATTACGCGGCCCTGGCGTCGCTGGGCATGATGGCGTTCCAGGCCTATCAAAGCTGGCAGCGCAGCCAGGCGGCAGCCCCGCAACAGGCCATGCGTACTGTCGATCAATTGTCCGGCCCCGAGGCTGAGGGCCACAGCCATGCAATATTGCGCGCGCTAATTGCGGCAGCCAAGGCTGACGGGCGCATCGACGAGCAAGAAGAACAGTTGATCTACGCAGAAATCAAACGTCACACCAGCGACCCGCAACTGCAGCAATGGCTGGATGACGAAGTCAGCAAACCCCTCGATGCTGCCGAAGTGGCACAGTCGGCACAGGACCCGGCCATGGCTGCGGAGATGTACCTGGCCAGCGTGATGCTGGTGGATGACCAGCAGGCCGCAGAGCGGGCCTACCTTGATGAACTCGCCAGCGCTCTGCAAATCGACCCGACCTTGCAGGTGCACCTGGAACAACAGGCCAAGGGAGCCGCCTGACCGGGCTGAGATGCCTGCGCTATTTCATTAACCTGAAGCCCGCGCAGGCATAATCCCGAGCGTAAGCAGCCTGTGAAGTTGTGCTGCTTAGCTGTCACCTTCCTGCACACTGACCCTCACGCCCGTGCTTGCGATTTCGTACTCGGATTCCGATATCTGCCGCACGGCCCCACCGAATTGCATTTCAAAATGCACCGGACCTTCATGCCGAATCATTCCATTGGGCGAGCGCTCAACGGTCTCATCCTGATAAATGTTGATCACATAGACCACATTATCCGTACCCACCCCGACTTTTTTTCCAACGTATTTGTCCGCCATATCCTTACGCCTTGAGTGAAACCTCACAGCCGCTGCACCTGGGATGCAGACCGTTAAAGCCTGTGCGCAATGGCGCAAGCGGTCTGTGCGCTACCGTACAGACGCTTCGAATTAGATAGCTGCCGCAGGCTAATTAGACAGGCTGGATGGTATCCTCCAGCGGTTTTACCCCGTTGGCAGTAGCGGACGGCGAACAGGACAAAAGGAAAATGTCATGCGTACACGCACCCTCCTCGCGGCATTCGGCGCCGCGTTCACACTGCTGTCAGCCCCGGCATCGGCCACCCAGCCGGCGCCCGTGACGCCGGCACAGGTGAACAAAGACCGCATTTCGGTAACGGTCGAAGGCAGCGGCCCTGATGTGATCTTGATCCCGGGCTTGGCGTCTTCCCGCGAGGTGTGGCGTGATCTGGCCACCCGCTTGCAGCGCAGCCACCGCCTTCACCTGGTACAGGTCGCAGGTTTCGCCGGGGCACCTGCGGTGTCCGACTCGCGTGGAGAAGTCGTGGCGCCAACGGCCGAGGCCATCGCTGACTACATCCGCACCCAGCACCTCAAGGCCCCGGTCATCATTGGTCACTCGTTGGGTGGCGAGGTGGCGCTGATGCTCGGCGCGCGTCACCCCGATCAGGTCGCGCGGCTGATGGTCGTCGATGCCCTGCCCTTCTACACACTGCTCATGAACCCTTTCGCAACCCGCGAGACAGCCGAACCGCAGGCGGCTGCATTCCGCGATTCGCTGCTGGCGTCAACGCCTGAGCAGGCTGAAGCCCTGCAGCGTGTATCCATTGCCCGCTTGGTAAAAAGCGAAGCAGCCCGGCCTGTGCTGCTTGCGGCGGCGACAAGCTCGGATCGGCAGACCACGGCGCAAGCCACTTACGAACTGATGACCACCGACCTGCGCCCGGAGCTTGATCGCATCCAGGTGCCGGTCGAGGTCGTCTATGCCTATGACCCGGTGTACGGCATCCCTGCGGCCAATGTCGAGGCGACCTTCCGCAACGCCTATGCCAATACCCCGCACATCAACTTCACGCGCATTGACGACAGCTTCCACTTCGTCATGCTCGACCAGCCAGAAGCGTTCGCCAACGTGGTCACTGATTTCCTGCAGCCCTAGCGGGCGCCTGCCACCGCCGTTCAGCGCTTGAGCAGGGCAATGAAAAACAGCCCGCCAAGCGCCGCAGTGGCAATGCCGATCGGCAGGTCTTGCGGGGCGATCAGGGTGCGTGCAGCCACGTCTACCCAGACCAGGAAAATCCCCCCCAGCAGTGCGCTCACCGGCATCAGCCGGCGGTTTTCCGCCCCCACCAGCGCCCGCGCCATGTGCGGTACCATCAAGCCGACAAAGCCGATGGCACCGGAGAGCGACACCAGCACACCGGTCAGCAACGAGGTGCAGGTGAACACCTGCAGGCGCAGGCGTCGGCCGCTGAAGCCTAGGCTCACTGCGGTCTGCTCACCGCTCATCAGCGCATTCAGCCCGCGCCCCATGACCTGCAAGGCCACCAGCCCCAGCACCACGCAAAGCGCCGGCAACCAGAGGACATGCCAGCGCGCCGCCCCCAAGCCTCCCAGCATCCAGAACACCACCGAGGCGGCGGCGTGCTGGTCGCCGGTGTACAGCAGCAGGTTGACCACGGCCATCAACACGAACGACACGGCGACGCCCGCCAGCAGCAGGCGGTCGCTTTCCATGCGGCCATGGCGCCGCGCCACGGCGATCACCAGCAGCATGCTCGCTGCTGCGCCCATGAACGCCGCCAACGGCAGGCTGAAGGCACCGATGAATTCGCCGAGGTAGAGCATCACCAGCACCGCCCCCAACGCCGCGCCGGAGCTGACGCCCAGTAGGTGCGGGTCTGCCAGAGGGTTACGGGTCACGGCCTGCAGCGCCGTGCCGACCAGTGCCAAGCCGGCACCCACCAAGGCCCCCAGTAAAACCCGGGGGGCGCGAATCAGCCAGACGATCTGCGCCTGGCTTTGGGACCACTCGCCTGGCCCGGCGATGCCCAGTTGCTGGCCGACGATCCCCGCCACGTGGGCCAGCGGTACCGATGCGGGGCCGAATGCCAGGGCGATCAGGCACGACACCAGCAACAGTGCTGTCAGCATCACGATCAACCACCGGTAGGCCACAGGGCTGTGCCCGACCCTCATTGAACGGCACCTTGGAACAGCTGCGGATGCAGGGCAGCAGCCAGCTTCTCGATGGCCAGGGCGTTCTCGACAGCGGGCGTTACCTCCAGGTAAGTCAGCACAATGAAGCGCTGCTCACGAATCGCCTGCACGTCTTTCAACGCCGGCAGTCGCAGCAAGAAATCGCGCTTCTGCTGCCAACTGCTCGGGCCATAGTCGACGATCAGAATGACCTGCGGGTCGCGCTCCACCACACTCTCCCAGTTCACCTGGGTCCAGCTGGCAGACACGTCGTCCATCACATTGCGACCGCCTGCCGCCTCGATCAGGGCCTGGGGTACGCCCAGCCTTCCCGAGGTGGTCGGGCGGTCTTCGCCACTGTCGTACAGAAATACACGGGGCGCAGGCTGCGCGTGTTCAACCCGGCGCTGCACGTCACCGATGCGCGTGCGCATGCTTGCGATCAAGGCGTCGGCCTGGGGCTCGACGGAAAAAATCCGACCTAGATTGCCCAGGTCGCGATAAACGTCATCCAGCCTGGCCCGTTGCTGGGCCATGACCCACGAACACGACTCGCTGAGCTCGTACACCGGGATACCAAACGGCGCGAGGGTGCTGGGCGTGACTGGCCCACCGACCTGCATGCCGTAGTTCCAGCCGGCAAAGAACAGGTCGGTTTCAGCCGCCAGCAAGGTTTCGATGGCGGGGTAGCGGCTGGCCAGCGGTGGTACGCCCTGCAGCGCTGCATCCACCCACGGGTCGCGGTGTTTGCTGGCAGTGAAGCCGGTGTAGCCGATGATGTGCTCGCGCAGCCCCAGGTGCAGCAGCATGGCGGTCATGTTCACGTCGTGCACCACGACCCGCTGCGGTGGCTGGGTGAACGTTATGTCGCGGTCACAGCTGCGCACGCTCAGGGGGTAATCGCTGGCCATCGCAGGCAGCGCGGTCAGCAGCGCCAACAGGCCGATCAGGTAGCGGACAGTCATGTTCGGGTGATCCAGGTAATGCGTGGGTAGGGATGCAGGGGATGCGGGTCGACCAGCGCCTCGACGCCGAAAACCTGCAGCAGCAGCGCGGGGGTCAGCACCTGCTGTGGCGTACCGCAGGCGACGATGCGCCCGCCGTCGATGACGTACAGCCGATCGCAAAACGCAGCCGCCAGGTTGAGGTCGTGGAAGCTGGCCAAAATGCTCAGGCCCAGGCCACGCAGGTGCTGAAGCAGCTCCAGCTGGTAGCGTGGGTCGAGGTGGTTGGTTGGCTCGTCGAGTAGCAGCAGCTGTGGCGTCTGCACCAGCGCCCGGGCCAGCAGCACGCGCTGTTTCTCGCCGCCAGACAGGCTGGCAAAGGCCCGTTCGCCCTCGCCGGCAAGGCCAACTTGCGCCAGTGCCTGGGCCACTTGCCGGGCGTCCTCGGCCGTGTCGCCGTCGAACAAGCCCTTGTGCGGTGCGCGCCCCATCGCAACGATGTCGCCAACGCTCAAGCCAAACGAATCGGGAAACTCCTGCAGCACCACCGCGATGCGTTGTGCGCTCCAGCGTGCGCTGCGTTGCCAAAGGTCATCACCGCCAAGGCGCACACGGCCCTCGGCAGGTTCGTTGGCGCGGTAGGCGCACCGCAGCAGGCTGGTCTTGCCGCTGCCATTGGGGCCGATCAAGCCGACGAACTCGCCCTGTTCCACCCGCAGGTCCACGCCTTGCAGCAGCGGGCGCGGCGGCTGTCCCCGTTCAAGCAGGGCCCAGTCCAGGGCCTCGATGTGCAGTTGTGTCATGGGCATCACCTCCAGGAAGCACCGGCCAGGAGCCGGTGCGACAGGCTCAGAAGCTGTAGTCAGCCGTGACGAAGAACGAACGCGGTTCGCCCAGGTACCACTGCCGGCCGTTGTTACCCGTGGTGGTGGCGTACTGGCGGTCGAACAGATTGTTCAACTGCAGGCCCAGGGTCAGGTCCGGTTGCACGTGCCAGTCGATGTTGGCGTCAACCACGGTGTAGCTGGGCACCTCGACGGTGTTGGCGTTGTCGGCGTAGCGGCTGTCGACATAGCGCGCCCCGGCGCCGGCACTGAAGCGTTGGCCGAAGTCTTTGCTCAACCACAGGTTGGCGGAGCGGCGCGGCACGTTGATCGGCTGGTTGCCGGCGTAGTCGTTGGCGCCACTGGCAAACTCGTCATACTCCGCGCGCACCCAGGCGGCGTTGGCCGACAGTTGCACGTCATACGGCAGGCGCAGTTCGAGGGTGGCCTCGATGCCGTCCGACGACTGTTGGCCGACCTGCTGTTGCAGCGTGGGGTTGAGCGGGTCGGTGCTCAGCAGCTTTTTCTTGACGATGTGATACGCCGCCAGGGTCCACTCGCCTCGCCCGTCAGGCAGCCTGTGCTTGATGCCGGCTTCGGTCTGTTTGGCGGTGCTCAGGTCCCATTGCTGCTGCGCGGCGTTGAGGGTGAGCAGGTTGCTCACACCTTCGGTACTGGTAGCGTACTGGCCATAAACCGACAGGTCCTCGGTCAGCGCGAACACCAGGCCGGCGCGCCAGTTGTCGCCAGACAAGCTGCGATCGGTGCGGGTATCGGCATCCAGGTCGTCACGGTTCAGGTGCACCTGGTCGCGGCGTGCACCGGTGATCAACGACAGGCGCTCGGTGAGTTGCGTGCGGTTTTCGGCGAACAGCGAGAATTGCTTGGCCTGGTTGGCTTCGCGCGAGCGGTAAGGGTCGTTGCTGATGTACTCGCCCCCACCGGAACCGGACAACGGCACGGTATCGGTCAGGGTGTTGCCGAAGTCGTGCTTGCGCACGAAACGGATCGTGTTGTAGTCGGCGCCCACCACGGTCTGGCTGTCCAGGCCGAACAGTGGGTGTTGCAGGATGAACGACTGGCGATCGCCGAGCTGTTCCTGGGTCTGCTTGATGCTGATGAAGCTGCTGCGCCGCACCTGGTCGCCTGGCAGCCAGGTGTAGGTCTCGGCGTTGCGCCAGCGGCGCTGGGCCTTGAGGAAGTACAGCTGGTTGCTGGCGGTGAGGTTGTCGTTGATCACCCAGTCGGTGACCAGCCGCGTCGACTGGTCGTTGTAATGCACTTCGGCGTTGTCGACGTTGTAGTTGTGATCGCGCAGCGACTCGCGGTAATGCCCGTCCACCAACGGCGTCCCCATGTACTGCTGCGGGTCTTGGTCTCCGTAGTCGTGGCTGAGGGTGAAGCTCAGTTCATCGCTGGGCTGCCAGCGCAGCGCGCCGCTGATGGCAAGGCTCTGCGAATCGCCCCGGTCGACCCAGCCGTTGCTGGCCAGCTTGTTGAGGTTCAAGCGGTAGCTCAAGGTGTCGGTCAGCGAGCCGCCGCTGTCCAGGGCCATCTGCCGACGGTCATCCGAGCCGTAGCCCAGGCGCAGGTGATTGCGGATTTCACCTTCAAAAGGCTTCTTCGGCACGACGTTGACCACCGCACCGGTGGCGCCCTCCCCGTACAGCACCGAGGCCGGGCCGCGCAGCACATCGATGCGCTCGACCGACCAGGTATCGACCGGGAAGGTCACGGTGCCGGCGCCCACGTAAAGCCGGGTACCGTCGTACAACTGCATGGTCGAGCTGTGCCCGGTGAAGCCGCGGGCCGACAAGGCCGTGCCGCCGTTACCGGGGGTGCCGATGAAGGTGATGCCGGGTGAACGGGTGACCGCGTCCTGCACCGTGGCGTTGTTACGCGTGAGGATTTGCTCGGCACTGATACTGGTCACGCTGGCCGGTGTTTCCAGCGGCGTCAGGCCAAGCCGCGAACCACTGGTGCCTGGGGTATGCAGGTCGGGCTGAGGGTTGTGCTCGGCCGTGCCGGTAATGTCCGTGGCCGGTAGCGCCAGGGCGTTGTCCGCCTCGGCGGCGTGGGCGGCAACAGAGAGAAAAACACAGGGCACCAGGCTGGCGTGCAGCAGCGTACCTGGCAGAGAATTAAACAGCGAATAACGGGACATGTCGTTCCACTTGAAGCAGGAATGAAAGAATCCCGGAGGGAACAACGCAAAGAGGAATCGCGGGCGAGCACGCCCACGGAAACCGGCCTGCGCCCGCCCACCGCGGGTTTGCCAAACGATGCTTCAGGCCGGTCTCCGGGCTCGCGAGGGTCATGAAGCCTTCACCTTCCCATGCCAGGGCACAGTGGTGTCTTGAATGCTTCGCTCGCATACCGTTGCGGGGGCAGCGCCGGACTGATCATCGAACGATGACGAACCGGCTTCCCGTTTCACCCCATGCACGGCGGCAGGGGGCACCTGAAACAGGCGCGCAGATGACCATCAAAAGCCCGCTGCGTCAACCGGCTTGTGGCAAACAGGTCGCCTGAGCTCGCCACTTCAGGCCCTGGGCGAACGCGTCACGGTTCAATCATCGCCAGGGCTTTCTACTGCCTTTTCTGGCGCGGCATTTTGTAACGTTCAGTAAGAAGTTTTTGCATGGACATCATACCCACCACTCTTTAGCCTTACGCCTCCGTCGAAGTGGGGACCCCGTGTGAAGCAGCAGTCAGCTAAACCAAAGCCCGCCCTCTGGGGAATTCTGATGGTCGCCGCGAGCCTCTGCGCACACGCTGACAGCACACCCCAACAAAGCCCGACGCTGGTGTATTCCTGGCCCGTTAACGCAGGCCCGCTCGACCCACGCGGCTACTCGCCCAATCAGATGTACGCCCAGGCCATGGTGTATGAACCGCTGGTGCGTTACACCTCGGCGGGCACTGTAGAGCCGTGGTTGGCACAGGCTTGGCAAGTCTCCGACGATGGCAAGACCTACACCTTCAACTTGCGAGATGGCGTGCGCTTCAGTGACGGCACGCCATTCGACGCTGCAGCTGCCAAGGCCAACCTGGATGCCGTCCTGGCCAATAGCCAACGCCATCGCTGGATGGAGCTGGTCACCACCCTCGACCACATCGAGGCCCCTGACCGCCTGACCTTGCGCCTGGTGCTCAAGCACCCGTATTACCCAACGTTGATGGAACTAGCCCAAGTGCGCCCGCTGCGCTTCGCCTCCCCACAGGCCAAACCTGGCGAACCCGCCGGCACCGGCCCATGGATGCGCGTCGAATCGCGCTTGGGCGAGTATGACCGCTTTGCCCGCAACCCCTTTTACTGGGGCGCAAAGCCGGCCTATGGCGAGGTGCTGGTAAACGTCATCCCTGATCCCAACAGCCGCGCGCTGGCCCTGCAGGCCGGCGAGCTCGAGCTGATTCAAGGGGCCGCCGGCGAGATTACCGCCGGCACGTTCGTGCGCCTGCGCGACCAAGGCTTCGCCACCGCCCTCTCGGCACCGCTGGCTACCCGCACCCTGGCGATGAACACCGGGCATGGCGCCACCCGTGACCTGGCCGTGCGTCAAGCGATCAACCAGGCGGTGAACAAGCAGGCCATCATCGACCAGATTCTGTATGGCCTCGAGCCCCGTGCCGATACCCTGTTCGCCAGCAACATGCCCTATGCCGACATCGGCCTGAAACCCTACGCCTACGACCCTGCCCAAGCCGCCCGCGAACTTGACGCTGCCGGCTGGACCCTGACGGCAGGCGCAACGGTACGTAGCAAGGCCGGTGAACCGCTGTCGATCGAACTGGTGTTCCTCGGCACCAGCGCGCTGCAGAAGAGCCTGGCTGAAGTGCTGCAAGGCGAGCTGGCTAACGTCGGCATGCGCATTGAGCTGCGTGCGGTCGAAGAAGGTGGGCTGGTCCGGCGCCAGCGCGATGGCGACTTCGGCATGATCTTCGCCGACACCTGGGGAGCGCCCTACGACCCGCACTCCTTTGTCAGCTCCATGCGCTATGCCGGCCATGCCGACTACATGGCGCAGCGTGGTTTAGCGATCAAGGACGAACTGGACCAGCGCATTGGCCAGGTACTGGCAAGTACCGACGCGCAGCAACGCGCCGAACAGTACCGGTTCATCCTCACCACCCTGCATGAGCAAGCCGTGTACCTGCCGATTTCCTACCTCACCGCCATCAGCGTTCGCCGCGACTCCGTTGCCCATGTGCAATTCGGCAGCACGCTGTTCGACGTGCCGTTCGAAGCCATGACACCGAAGCAGGGAGACTGACATGCTGCGCTATATCCTGCTGCGGCTGGCACTGCTGGTGCCAGTAATGCTCGGGGTCTCACTGCTGGTCTTCGTGCTGCTGCACCTGGGCAGCACCGACCCGGCCCTGGACTACCTTCGCCTGTCGCACATCCCGCCGACTGACGCGGCCATTGCCGAAGTCCGCCATACCTTGGGCCTCGACCGGCCGTTGCTTGAGCAGTACCTGACCTGGCTTGGGAAGGCCGTGCAGCTGGACTTCGGTATTTCATACCTCACGGGGCGGCCGGTGCTCGACGACCTCCTTTACTACCTGCCCGCCACCTTGCAACTGGGCGGCCTGGCCCTGGCCTGCACCCTGCTGCTGTCGATTCCGCTGGGCCTGGTTGCTGCGCGCTGGCAAGGGCGCTGGCCCGATCACGCCGTCCGCGCGGTGACGTTCCTGGGTGTCTCGATGCCCAACTTCTGGCTGGCGTTTCTGCTGATTGCGCTGTTCTCCCTTTGGCTGGGCTGGTTACCGCCACTGGGTCGCGGCAGTGCCGGGCATCTGGTGATGCCGGTACTGGCGATTGCCCTGATGTCGATGTCGATCAACGCCCGCCTGTTGCGGGCAAGCCTGCTGGAGGCCAGCGGCCAGCGTTATGTCACCTACGCCCGTGCCCGCGGGCTGCCCGAGCGCCGGGTATGGCGTGACCACGTGTTGCGCAACGCCTGGCTACCCTTCGTCACGGCCACCGGTATGCACATCGGGGAATTGATCGGCGGGGCACTGGTAATCGAGACCATCTTCGCCTGGCCGGGCGTAGGCCGCTTCGCGGTGTCGGCGGTGCTCAACCGCGACTTTCCGGTCATGCAATGCTTCACCCTGCTGCTGACAGGCCTGCTGATGGTCTGCAACCTGGTGGTGGATGTCTGTTATGCCTGGCTCGACCCTCGCAGCCGTCTTGAAGGGGTCGACGCATGAGTGTACTGGCCATCTTCCGTCGCGCTACGCTGGCCGGCCAGGCCAACCTGATTGCAGGGCTGGTACTGGTCAGCGTGCTCTACATGTTGGCCGTGTTTGGCCAATGGCTTGCCCCGCACGACCCGGACCTGGTCGACCTCGGCCGACGCCTGCTGCCACCGGACAGCAGCCACTGGCTGGGCACCGACCACCTTGGCCGCGACGTGCTGTCCCGGTTGATCGTCGGCACACGGCTGTCGCTGGGCAGCGTAGTGCTGACACTGGCGCTGGTGCTGTTTCTGGGCCTGCTGGTGGGCGGGGTGTCCGGTTTTGTCGGTGGCAAGGTCGACCTGCTGCTGATGCGCCTGTGCGACATGTTCATGACCTTCCCCACGCTGGTGCTGGCGTTCTTCTTCGTCACCCTGCTGGGTACTGGCCTGAGCAACGTGATCATTGCCATCGCCCTGTCGCACTGGGCATGGTATGCGCGCATGGTGCGCGGCATGGTCATCGCCCAACGCGGCCGCGAATACGTGATGGCATCACGCCTGGCCGGTGCCTCACGTTGGGCACGGCTGCGCCAGCATGTGCTGCCGAACATTGCCGGCCCCTTGCTGGTGCTGGCCACGATGGACATCGGGCACATGATGCTGCATGTCTCGGGGCTGTCCTTCCTCGGCCTTGGCGTCACCCCGCCCAGTGCCGAATGGGGGGTGATGATCAACGATGCCAAGGAGTTCATCTGGACCCAGCCGCAACTGCTGCTGTTGCCCGGGCTGATGATCTTCTTCTCGGTGATGGCGTTCAACCTGCTGGGCGATGCGTTGCGTGATCGCCTGGACCCAACCCAGGAGGCTCATTGAATGCCCGTGTCGACGTTACAGCTCAAAGGCCTGTGTATCGAAGGGCGTGCTGGCGTGTTAGTGGACGACGTCGACCTGCAGCTGCGCCGAGGTGAAGTCTGTGCCCTGGTCGGTCACAGCGGATCGGGCAAATCGCTCAGTTGCCTGGGTTTGCTTGACCTGCTGCCGCCAGGCCTGCGCCGTACACGCGGCCAGTTGCTGCACGATGGCAAGCCATTGGCGGCCGATCAGGTGCGTGGGCAGCTTGCCAGCCTGATCCTGCAGAACCCACGTAGTGCATTCAACCCTGTGCGCAACATGGCTAGCCATGCCCAGGAAACCCTGAAACTGCGAGGGGTCGTCGGCAGCGCTGCACGTACGCGGATGGATGAATGCCTGGAGGCCGTGGGGTTGGATGACCGCAGTCGGGTCCTGCAGTCGTTCGCGTTCCAGCTCAGCGGTGGCATGTTGCAGCGCATGATGATCGCCCTTGCGCTCATGGCCGAAAGCCCCTTTCTGTTGGCGGACGAGCCCACCAGCGACCTCGACGCCGTGAGCCAGGCGCGCTTTCTCGACCTGCTCATGAAGCTGGTGCAGCAGCACAGGCTTGGCGTGCTGTTGGTGACCCATGACATGGGGGTGGTTGCCCGCTGCGCCGACCATGTCGCGGTGATGGAAGCGGGGCGCGTCGTCGAGCGGCAAACAGTGCATGGCCTGTTCGATCAACCGGCCAGCGCCACCGCCCGCACCCTGCTTGAAGCCCATCAGCTACTAAACGGGAGCCAGCCATGAGCCTGCTGCACGTTAAACAACTCGGGCATGGCTACCGTTGCGGAGGGCTACTGAGCAGACGCGGCTGGCTGCAGGTGCTCGACGGCATTGAGCTTGAGCTGCAGCCCGGTGAGTCGCTCGGCCTGCTCGGCAGCAGCGGCAGCGGCAAGAGCACGCTTGCCCGGTTACTGCTGGGCCTGGAGAAACCCGCGTGTGGCCAGGTGACATTTGCCGGCCAAGAGGTCAGCCGACTGCGCGGCGGTGAGGCCCGTGCTTTCTTGCGCGCCGTTCAGTTGGTACTCCAGGACGCGCCCAGCGCGTTCAACCCGCAACGCAGCATCGGCTGGAGCATTGCCGAGCCATTGCGTCACCTGAGCGAGCTGGACGAAGCTGCACGCAACGCGCGTACCGTAGAGCTACTAGAGCACATGGGCCTGCGCAGCGAGCATGCCGAGCGCCTGCCGCACCAACTCAGTGGCGGCCAGCTGCAGCGCGCCAATATCGCCCGCGCGCTGGCCATCTCACCCAAACTGGTAATACTGGACGAGGCCTTGTCAAACCTGGACCGGGTGTTGCAACTGCAACTGCTGCAGCGCCTGGATGCACTTCGACGCGAGCACGGCACCGCGTTCTTGCTGATCACCCATGACCTGAGCCTGGTGCGCTACTTCTGCCAACGGGTGGTCGTGTTGGACGCCGGGCGTATCATCGAGGAGCGTCAGATAGACGGTAGGCTTTCGTTCGATCACGCCGTTGGCAAGCAGCTACAGGCCGCAGTACTGCCGGTGCGGCCAACAATGCGCGAGCCTGAGGCAGGGTCGCCGGCGGCCTTGTCACCTGCGGCAGTTCGGGCGACGACTAGACTGAGTGTCTGACCCAGCCGGTGGCTAGCAAAGCTGCCTGCCTGCGCCAGCCCCAGAGCCCGACGCCGTGGAGGCACTGCGCACATGAGCTTCATCGTCTGGGTGGCCATGCTCGGCGCAGTCTTGTTGCTGCTGGCGTTGACCTCCTCTTACCTGCGCTGGATCCCGGTCACGACCTCGGTCGTGTGCCTGGCCCTGGGCGTCGCGCTTGGCCCAGGTGGCCTCGGCTTGCTGCAACTCGAGCTGCCCGATGCGCACGGCTGGATGGAGCACCTGACCGAGGTCGCCGTGCTGTTTTCCCTGTTTGTCAGCGGCCTCAAGCTGCGCCTGCCGCTGAGCAGCCGCAGCTGGCGGGTGGCGGTTTTCCTGGCTGGGCCGGTCATGCTGGCTTGCATCGCCGGGGTCAGCCTGGTGCTGCATTACGGCCTGAACCTGGGCTGGGGGGTGTCGGTGTTGATTGGCGCCATCCTGGCCCCGACCGATCCGGTGCTGGCCACCTTGGTCCAGGTCAATGACGCGCAGGACTACGACCGCGTGCGCTTCAGCCTGTCGGGTGAGGCAGGGCTCAACGATGGGGTCGCCTTTCCGTTCGTAATCCTGGGCTTGCTGCTTGTGCAGGGCGCAGCAGGCAGCCAATGGCTGACTGACTGGTTGTGGCAAGACGTGCTGTGGGCGGTGCCCGCCGGCTTGCTCAGTGGCTACTGGATGGGGCGCGGCCTAGGGCACCTGACCCTGTACCTGCGCACCCGGCACGAGGACAGCACCCTCTCGCCCAACGACTACCTGGCGCTGGCGTTGATCGCGATGGCTTATGTGGTCGCCGACCTGATCCATGGCTATGGGTTTCTCGCCGTGTTCGCTGCCGGGCTGGGCCTGCGACAGGCCGAAGTACACGCCAGCCCCACCCCACAAGCGCCTGCAGAACACCTTGTGCAGCCTGTGGTCGGCCACCAGCATGTCGCCCCGGAGCACGCGGTCAAAGGCGATATAGCCGCGCTGGAAGACACCCAGGTCGCAGCTGGCATCATGCTGGGCGACATGCTCTCGTTTGGTGGGCTTGTGGAGCGGGCGATGGAGGTGTTTCTGGTGACCTTGCTCGGTGTCGTGTTGATCGAGCACTGGGACTGGCGCGCACTGACCGTAGGCCCGGCGCTGTTCGTGTTCATTCGGCCATTGAGTACGCTGATCATCCCAGGGCGTGGCCTGCTGGACCTTCGCCAGCGCGGCATGCTGGGCTGGTTCGGCATACGTGGTATCGGCAGCCTTTACTACCTGTTCTACTCGGTAAACCACGGCCTGAGCGCCAGCGATGCCGCGGCCATCACCAACCTCACACTGTCGGTAGTGGCGCTGAGCATTGTCGTACATGGGTTAAGCGTGCAGCCTCTTCTGTCGCGTTATGAAGCAGGCCGAAAACGCCGTGACGGCTAGCGTGACTCGGGTCAAGCACACAGCGCCGGCAGTTCGCTACGCAGCAGTGCCGCAGCGGCGGGCTTTAGGAGGGAGGTATTCAGTGCATCGCGCTCAATCCACTTGCAAGCGACGATCTCATTCTTCGGCACCGGTTTATCCTGATCGTCCAGCTGAAGGGTAAAAATGTAATGGAGGGTGTTACCGACTTGCAGCGTGCATAGCGCCACCAGGCGCTCACGGCAAATCCCTGTTTCCTCTTTCAGCTCTCGGCTGGCGGCGTGCAACGGTGCCTCATTCGTGCCCACACCGCCCCCCGGAAAGCCCCATTTCCCGGCCTTTCTACGCACCAGGAGTATTTTGCCACTGCGAAAGCACAGCACCGTCGCTCTGCTCCTGAGGCTGCTCCTGTCAGACATGTATACCTCCTACTTCCCAACACAACGCCCTGCGCTCGCAAGCGGCTAGCGTTATTCACTTGGATGCGAATATCGCGCCACTTTCAAAGCAGGCAACTAGCCTTGAGAAAGCGTGGCCTGGGCGGTAGTTCCGTTCGGCAGAAGAAGATTGTCCAGGCCTGTCGGCAATGAAGGCACCTCGGTGCATGGCACCGGCTTTGCCGGTGATCGCAGGCAAGCCAGCTCCTACAGGCAAGCGCTGCTCTCAAGGGCAGCGTTGCACCTGCGCGTTGGCTTGCCAGCGGGCGGTCAAGCGTCAGGGAGCGCTGCGATAATCGAGATTTCGACCAGCACGGCAGGGTCATACAACTTGGCTTGCACCGTTGCGCGCGCTGGCGCACACCCCTGCGGCAACCATTGATCCCACACCTGATTCATGCCCGCGAAGTCGGCATCGATGTCTTTGAGGTAAAGGGTTGCGGACAAAATCCGTGTCTTGTCGGTGCCGGCCTGGTCGAGCAGTCGCTCGATGTTCTGCAAGGTTTCACGGGTTTGCTGCTGCACATCGCCCGCAAAATCGTTGGCAACCTCACCGGACAGGTACACGGTGCCTTGGTGCTTGACCACAAGGCTCATGCGAGCGTTAGTGTGCAGGCGTTCGATCGTCATCTGAAATATCCTTATCTTGTTGTTATATAAATAAAAAATTGTGAAGCATGCGTAGGCGATTGCTGCATCTGACGGGCACGATAAGGCTCGTCAGCTAGGCCCATTATCCACAATTGACGTTCAAGCTGTAGCCCGCTGGCTGACAGCGCAGCAATCAGCCCACCACCGGCTTCAACAACGCCTGCGCCTCGTAGAGCGGTGGCAGGTAGCGCAGCCGTATCTCGTCGACGCTCAACCGCGAGGCGTGGGTGGTGATCGTCAGCGTCGCCTTCAGCTGGCCGCTACGGTCCAGCAGCGGTACACCCAGCACGCGCATGCCGATTTCGTATTCCTGGTCGACGATGCTGTAGCCCTGGTGGCGCACGCGCTGCAACTCTGCTTCCAGCAGCGCCCGATCGGTCTGGGTATAGGGCGTGAGCGGGCGGAGCGGGTTGCGTGAGAAGTAGTCATCGCGCGCGGCCTCCTCCAGCGCTGCCAGCCAGATTCGCCCGCCGGCGGTGCAGTACATCGGCACCCGCGAGCCGGGCCTGATCGACAACGAGGCGATGTGGCTGTAGCGGCTGCGCACCAGGTGGATGATTTCATCGCCGTCACGGGTGCCGACCGAGACATGCTCCTGGGTCTGCCGCGCCACCTGCTCGACGATGGGCCGCAGCATGCGCGGCAACTGTGCCGAGTCCACGTAGGCCTGGCCGATGCGCAGCGCCTTGGGCGTGAGCCAGTACTGGCGGCTGTCGGTGTCGGCAAAGCCTTCGTGTACCAACGTCAGCAGGAAGCGGCGCGCGGCACTGGGGGTCAGGCCCGATTGCCTGGCTGCCTGCGGCACGGTCAGGCGTGGCTGATCGACGCTGAACAGTTGCATCAATGTCAGGCCTTTCTGCAAGCCCACGATCAGGTCGCGGGGGTGGATATCGGGTTTGTCCATGGGGGTTCTCCAGTGATGCGCGAGCCCGGGTAGGAGCAGCCTTGTGCTGCGAAGAGGCCGGTGGCAACACCCTCGATCTTCGCTGTTTTTACTGGCCTCTTCGCAGCACAAGGCTGCTCCTACAGTGAGGGAGCGTGTTTATGACGGACATTTTTTGGTATTACCCGCCAATAATCGCTACCTGACTGCGATTATCGCACTACCCGCCCGACAAGCGCATTTTCCCGCGCCCTGTACCCGGTCACCCTTGCTGCACAACAACAGCAAGCACGGAGGTCAGCATGATTCGGGGTTCGACAGAACTGGTCGCCATCGTCGGTTCACCCATCACCCAGGTGAAATCGCCTGAAAACTTCAACACCTGGTTCGCCAGCAACGGCTGCGACCTGGCAATGCTCCCCATCGACCTGCAAGAGACTGCGCTGGAAGCCTTTGTCGGCAGCCTGCGCGGCTGGCAGAACCTGCGCGGTTGCGTGGTCACCGTGCCCTACAAACAGGCACTGGCCGCACGCCTGGACGGCCTCAGTGCGCGCGCCGCCGCACTGGGTTCGGTCAACGTGGTGCGCCGCCACAGTGACGGCCGCCTGCTCGGCGACAATGTCGACGGCGCAGGCTTTCTTGGCGCCGCACGCAAACAGGGCTTTCAACCGGCAGGCAAACGCGCGCTGGTGATTGGTTGTGGTGGGGTGGGCAGTGCAATTGCCTATGCACTGGGCGAAGCGGGCGTGCGCCAGATCATCCTGAGCGACCCCAGCGCTATCCGCGTTGGCGCGCTTTGCGAAGTACTCGGCACAGCCTTCCCCAGTCTCGAAATCGCCACCCACTACCGCTCGCTGGAAGCGTTCGACCTGGTGGTCAACGCGTCGCCGGTTGGCATGGGCAGCACCGATGAGTTGCCGCTACCAGCGCCGATGCTGACAACCCTGCAACCCTCCACGTTGGTTGCCGACGTGGTCACCTCGCCAGAAATCACCCCGCTGTTGCAGCAGGCACGCGACCGGGGCTGTGCGATCCAGACTGGCCCGCAGATGGCCTTTGCCCAACTCGGCCACCTCGGCGCCTTCATGGGCGTCACCCCGCTGGAGATCTGAGCCATGGCCGCTACCGAACACGCGCAACCGGTGTACGACTTGGTGGTCCTCGGCAGTGGTGCCGGGGGCTTTGCCGCCGCCGCCACAGCTGCCAGCCTTGGCCTGAAGGTACTGGTCGTGGAGAAAGCCGACACTTTCGGCGGCACGTCGGCGATCTCCGGCGGTGCGGCGTGGGTGTATGGCACCGATCAAGCCCGTGCAGCCGGCGCCAAAGACT
This sequence comes from Pseudomonas sp. LAIL14HWK12:I10, assembly GCF_900184205.1. Taxonomy (NCBI): domain Bacteria; kingdom Pseudomonadati; phylum Pseudomonadota; class Gammaproteobacteria; order Pseudomonadales; family Pseudomonadaceae; genus Pseudomonas; species Pseudomonas sp. LAIL14HWK12:I10. The sequence goes on from NZ_FXWU01000003.1 coordinate 313,894, forward strand.
CCCCCGAAGCCATGCGCACCTACCTGAAAACCGTGATTGGTGCCGGCTACAACGCACCGCTGGTAGACGCCTTCATTGCACGCGGGCATGAAGCGCTGCGCTGGCTGGAGCGCCACACCGAACTGCGCTATGCCCTGCGCCCGCACTCGCCGGATTATTACCCGGATGAGCCCGGTGCCACCCAGTTCGGCCGAGCACTGGAAATGGTCGAGTACGACGGCCGCCGCCTCGGCCCGCGCTTCAAGGACCTGAAAATGCCACCGCCGGGCATGCTGTTGTTCGGCGGGATGATGGTCAACCGTGTGGATATCCAGCATTTTCTTGGCCTGCGCAAATCACCACGCTCCCTGTGGCATTGCCTGAAGCTAATGGCACGCTATGCGTTGGACCGCCTTCGCCACCACCGTGGCACCCGCCTGACCACCGGCAATGCGCTGATTGCACGCCTGGCCACCACGGCATTTGCCCACGGCACGCAACTGTGGCTGCGCAGCGAGGCTAAGGCGCTAATCGTCGAGCACGGCGCGGTGACTGGCGTGGTGGTGCAGCACGAAGGCCAGCGCGTGCAGGTGCGTGCCCGGGGTGGCGTGGTCTGCGCCATGGGCGGCTTCGCAGCCGGTGAACTGGCTGCCGCCTACCGCCCAGGCGTTGATGCGCCGCACCTGACCATGTCGCCGCCAACCAACGACGGCGCCGCGCTGCACCTGGGTGAAGCGGTGGATGCTGCCCACGGCGAGGGGCTGGCCGCTAACTTCTTCTGGGCCCCCGTTTCCGAATTGCGCCATGCCAATGGTGAGCGCGAACGCTTCCCGCACCTGGTCACCGACCGTGCCAAACCGGGGGTGATCGCGATCAACCCGGCCGGGCAGCGCTTCGTCAACGAGTCGAACTCCTACCATCACTTCGTGCAGACCATGTTCGCCAGCAACCTCACCACCTGCTGGCTGATCTGCGACGCCGAGGCCATGAACCGCTACGGCCTGGGCCTGGCACGCCCGAAACCTGTGAACAACGCGGCACTGATCGACGCCGGCTACCTGTACCGCGCCGACACACCCCGCGCCCTGGCCGAGGCCATCGGCGTCGACCCTCAGGCATTGCAGGCGACGCTGGAGCGCTTCAACGCCGACGCCCGCAACGGCATCGACCGCGCATTCGACAAAGGCGGCAACAGCTACAACCGCTACATGGGCGACCCGCATCACACGCCCAACCCCTGCCTGGCGCCCTTGGTCAAGGCGCCCTTCTACGCCATCCAGCTCCACACCGGCGACCTGGGCTCGGCACGCGGCCTGGTGACCGACGCCCATGCCAACGTGCTCAACCGCGCCGGCACGCCGGTTGCCGGCCTTTATGCAACGGGCAACGACATGAACTCATTGATGAACGGCACCTACCCCGGCCCAGGCATCACCCTAGGCCCTGCCCTCACCTTCGGCTGGATCGCCGCCAGCCATATTGCCAACCGCCTGCAGGCGCAGGCCCACCCTGTAGAGACACAAGCATGTACTACGAACTGAGAACCTACACCCTCGACCCACTGAAGATGGCCGATTGGCTGGCCCTGTACCAAAGCCACGCGCTGGCGGTGCAGAGCGAGCACCTGGGCAAGCTGGTCGGTTTCTTTACCAGTGAATTCGGCGAGGTCAACCAGGTGGTGCACCTGTGGGCCTACACCAGCCTCGACGACCGCATGCAGCGCCGCGCGGCGATGGCGGCGGACCCGCGCTGGGCGGAGTTCTCGCAGCGCAATCGCGAGCTGGGCGCAGTGTTGCGGTTGCAGTCGCGGTTGATGCGGCCCACCGGCTTTTCGCCGCTGCAGTAACTGACGCCCCCTCCAACCTGACCGGAGCCCCTCCATGCAATCCCTGGAATGTGACGTACTTGTCCTCGGCTCCGGCGCCTCTGGCCTGGCTGCCGCAGTAACCGCCGCCCATCACGGCCTGAAGGTGATCGTCGCGGAAAAGGCCAGCCAGTTCGGTGGCACCAGCGCCTGGTCGGGGGGCTGGTTATGGATACCCCGCAACCCGCTGGCGATCGCCGAAGGCACCGTCGAAGCCGACGATGCGCCAGAACGCTACCTGCGCGCACAGACCCACGTCGCCGAACTGGACCCTCGCCAGCAGGCGTTTTTGCGCCATGGACCGGAGATGGTGGCGTTCTTCCAGCGACATACCGCCGTGCAGTTCCAGTCCGGGACGAAAATGCCCGACATGCACGAGGGGGATGGCAGTGCGCGTGGCGGGCGCTCCCTGTGTGCGCAGCCGTTCGACGGGCGCCTGCTTGGGCACTGGCTCCACCGGCTACGGCCGCCCCTGGACATCGTCAGCCTGGCCGGCATGGGCATCGCCGGTGGCGCAGACATGGCCGCCTTCTTCAACGCCAGCCGCTCACCCAAGGCGGCCTGGCACGTCGGCAAACGCCTGCTGCGCCATGGGCGCGACTTGCTGCTGCACCGTCGCGGCCTGCAACTGGTCAACGGCAACGCGCTGGTGGCGCGCCTGCTGCGCAGTGCCCTCGACCTGGGCGTGACGCTGTTGCATGACCGGCAGGCCACAGGCTTGCTGAGGGATGGGCGTATCACAGGCGTGCAGTTCAGCGATGGCCAGGTGATCCATACGCGACGCGGTGTCGTGTTGGCCTGCGGCGGGTTCCCCCATGACCGCCAGCGCATCGCCCAGCTGATACCCCATGCCCCTGAGGGCGATCGCCATTATTCCGCAGCGCCGCCGCAGAACAATGGCGACGGCCTGCGCCTGGGCGAACAGGTCGGCGCACAGGTCGCCACCACGGCGGCCCACGCCGGGGCCTGGGCGCCGGTCTCACTGGTGCCGCGAAGCGACGGCAGCCTCGGCCACTTCCCGCACCTGATCGACCGCGCAAAGCCGGGTTTCATTGCCGTGCGCGGTGACGGTCGACGATTCGTCAATGAGGCCGACAGCTACCACGCCTTCATGAATGCGCTGTTCACCTCCACGCCACTCGGTGAGGCGCCCGAGGCCTGGTTGATCTGTGACCACGCCGCGCAACGTCGTTACGGTATCGGCTGGGCCAAGCCGTTCCCCTTCCCTGCTGGCTTCTATGAGCGCCGTGGCTACCTGTTCAGCGGCCCTGACCTGGCGCAACTGGCCGCACGCTGCGGGATCGACGCAACGCAACTGCAGCGCACCGTGGCACTTTTCAACCACCATGCGGCGCAGGGCACGGATCCGGACTTCCAGCGTGGCGCATCGCTGTATAACCGTGCGCAGGGCGACCCCTTGCACGCGCCCAATCCGTCGCTGAGGCCGCTGCTGCACGGGCCCTTTCATGCGGTAAAACTGCTGCCGGGCAGCCTCGGCACCTTCGCCGGCCTGCACACGGATGCTTCGGCACAGGTAATGGACAGCCTGCAGCGCCCAATACCTGGCCTGTTCGCGGTCGGCAACGACATGCACAGCATCATGGGCGGGCACTACCCCAGCGGCGGTATCACCCTTGGCCCTGGGATGACCTTCGGTTACCTGGCAGGCATGGCACTGTGCAATCCGCCAGAAGACGCCGCGTCACTTTTGTTCGATCATCGAACAGTAGCCCCATCTTTGAATTGACGCTCCCCCCTTCACTGCTCACCATAAATGACCTTGCACGCCCAGCCTTGCCCTGGGCAAAACCGCGTTCCAGACGCATTGCCGTTCAAAACAATTTCAAGAAACGACTTCACATGACCCCTTCCAAGTTCGACACTGCCAGCCCCCGCCTCGCCCATGGATCCATCGGCGACAAGGTGCGCGGCGCCTTCGCCGTCGGCAAGACCCGCTGGGGCATGCTTGCCCTGGTGTTCTTCGCCACCACCCTGAACTACATCGACCGTGCCGCCCTCGGCATCATGCAGCCCGTTCTCGCCAAGGACATGGGCTGGACGGCGATGGACTACGCCAACATCAACTTCTGGTTCCAGGTCGGCTATGCCATCGGCTTTGTGCTGCAGGGCCGGCTGATCGACAAAGTCGGGGTAAAACACGCCTTCTTCGGCGCCGTCCTGCTGTGGAGCCTGGCCACCGGCGCCCATGGCCTGGCGACCTCGGCAGTAGGGTTTATGGTCTGCCGCTTCATTCTGGGCCTGACCGAGGCGGCCAACTATCCGGCGTGTGTAAAGACCACGCGCTTGTGGTTCCCCGCCGGCGAGCGCGCCATCGCCACCGGCCTGTTCAACGCTGGCACCAACGTCGGCGCCATGGTCACCCCGGCGCTGCTGCCACTGATTCTCGCTGCCTGGGGTTGGCAGGCCGCGTTCATCGCCATGGGTAGCCTTGGCCTGGTTTGGGTGGTGTTGTGGGGTTTGAAGTATTTCAACCCTGAGACGCACCCGCACGTTCGCCAGAGCGAGCTGGACTATATCCAGCAAGACGTGGAGCCCGAAGCCAAACCCGTGCCGTTCAGCCGCATCCTGCGCCAGCGCGGCACCTGGGCCTTTGCCGTGGCCTACTCGATCACGGCGCCGGTGTTCTGGTTTTACCTGTACTGGCTGCCGCCGTTTCTCAACCAGCAGTACGACCTGGGCATCAGCGTCACCCAGATGGGCATCCCGTTGATCCTGATCTGGCTGACTGCAGACTTCGGCAGCATCGGCGGCGGCATTCTGTCGTCCTGGCTGATCGGCCGCGGCGTGCGCGCCACCCGTGCCCGGTTGATCTCGATGTTGATCTTTGCCTGCACCATCGTCAGCGTGGTCTTCGCTGCCCACGCCAGTGGCCTGTGGGTCGCGGTGCTTGCCATCGCCGTGGCGGTCGGCGCGCACCAGGCCTGGACCGCGAACATCTGGAGCCTGGTCATGGACTACACGCCCAAGCATCTGGTGAGCACGGTGTTCGGCTTCGGCAGCATGTGCGCGGCCATCGGCGGCATGTTCATGACACAGATCGTCGGCAGCGTGCTGACGGTCACCCACAACAATTATGCGGTGCTGTTCACCATGATTCCGGTGATGTACTTCATTGCCCTGGTGTGGATGTACTTCATGGCACCGCGTGGGATCGAGGCCGCGTAAAGGCCTTTCAGGTTTCCTCTATGGGGCTCTTCGGAGCCTCTTTTTTTGCCTGCAGACAGGCTATTGGACCTTTGCCCTAACTTGGACCGGCCTTGAGGTTTACTGTCATGCGCTGCTTTGCAGCCCTTGCCTGGCAAGCCAGCTTTCACAGAACAACACATACCGAATAGATTTAGCAGGGACCTGTGGGAGCGGGTTTACCCGCGAACACCGGCGAAGCCGGTGCCATACACCGCGGCGCCTGCATCGCCGGCAAGCCGGCTCCCACAGGAGTGGGGACTCGCTTTCGATCTTTGTTCTCTGCGCCGCATAGCGGCCCTTGAGCTCAAACCCGCGCCAATACCGCCTTGGCTTTCTCCAGCGCCATCCGCGCACGCTGCTCGCCGCTCACGCCCTGCTCCAGTAACTGCCGCGTCGGAATCTCCAGGCTCAGCGGTACGGTGGCCGGCAAGCCACGCAACAGGCCGATCAAATCAGCATCGCCATCACCCGGGAAGCGCCGTTCGTTGCGGGCCTGGCGCAGGATCTCGTCCATGTCGTCCGGCACCGGGCCGGCCACGTCGCACAGCTGCGCATAGCGCATGCGCTGCGGTGCCAGGTGGGCCAGGTCGTCGAGTGAGGAAGCCGAGCGGTTGAAATGGAAGGCGTCCACCAGAACGCAGCCGTTTGCCCGGTCAGCGTTGGCAACCACCCGCATGGCCTGGCGCAGGTCGCGAACATCAGTCCAGGGCATGAACTCCAAGTGCGGATGGATGCCATAGCCCGCCGACAGGTCGCACAGTGCGGCAAAGCGCTCCGTGAGGCGTGCCTCGTCCGGGTCGTTACCGGCCACCAGCAGTTCGGTCCCGCCCAGCTCGGCACCCACCGCCAGAATGGCTTCGAAATCGGCAACACAGGTTTCGGGCTTGAGGCGCAGGATTTCCAGGTCGAGTACCTTGATGCCGGTATCGCGCAGGCGCGCCTGGGTCTGCCGGCGCAGCTCAGCGTCGGCCACCAGCGGGAAGTGCTGTTCCTCTGCGGTAGCCGGCACCAAACGCAGGCCCACGTGGCTGTAGCCGGCACGGGCAGCGGCCTCCACCATGGCCGGCGGCGAAAGCTCGAGCACCGTCAGCGCGGCAAGGGAAAAAATACGGTCAGTCATGTTCGTTACCTGAAGGCAATTAAAGGTGTGAAGGGGGCTCGCGTCAGGCGATCGTCTCGGGGGCACAGGCCCGGCCGCTTTCGGCTGCCTGGCGGATCGCCTCGACCAGGGCCAGCGTGCGGCCACCATCTGCAGCGTCGGTCAAGGGGGCCTCTTCACCGCGGGCGACGCGAATGAAGTGCTGCAATTGCAAGGTCAACGCTTCACCTGCCGGCGTTTCGGCGCCACTTTGCAGCAAGGGTGTGTGCCAGCCGGAGCCTGCTTCGCCGTACTGCCAGTGCTTGAGCTGCGGAATGCTCAGCGCGCCGTGGCTGCCGGCCAGCAGGTAGCAGGGCTGGCCGTCCTGACGCGGGTAGATCGGGCTCTCGCCGGACGTCAACTCCCAGCTCCAGGGGGCAGCCACCGCGTCCGAACCCGTCAGGCTGCCCAGCGCCCCGTTGGCGAACTGCAGCAGCACAGCGGCGCTGTCTTCATTGGCATACCCACGCACATCGTTGCGGGTGAACGCCTGCACCTGCACGACCTCGCCGCACAGGTAGCGCAGCAGGTCGAGGTCGTGAATCAGGTTGGTCAGCAAAAAACCGGCGCCCGGCTCGCGGCGCCAGGGGGTGTCGAAGTAGCTGTCGGGCTTCTGCAACTGCCACAGTGCAGTGACATTGATCAGCCTACCCAGCGCCCCCTCGGCGATCAGGCCGCGCGCGCGGGCGATCAGCGGGTTGTGCCGACGATGGTGGCCGACCAGCACTGGCACGCCACAGCACTTGGACGCTTCGACCAACGCACGGACTTCGTCCAGGTGCACGCCCACAGGCTTTTCCACCAGCACCGGCACGCCGGCTGCGATGCAATCGAGCGCGGTGGCCACGTGCAGGTTGTTGGGGTTGGCGACGATCACGGCCTCGGGTTTGACGCTGGCCAGCATCTGCCGGTGATCGGCGTAATAGGCCACCCCGCATTCGGCGGCGAAAGCCTCAGCCTGCGGGCCGGGGTCTGCCACCGCGCACAACTGCGCTTGCGGCAGCTGGCGCAGGTGCTGGTAATGCTGGCGGCCCATGATACCGGCGCCAATCAGGGCGATACGAAGCGGTGCATTCAACGGACTGTCCTCTTGTCATTGTTGTCGGGCACAAATTACGGAACAGTGTTCCAGAATTCATGATCGACAATTTAGAACTCGGGTCCGCTTTACAAAAGCGCCGCCTGCACAGACTGTGCGGTTATCGACCACTAATGAACAGGCGGCGCTTCAGGCAAACAGTTCACTGGCCTGGCTTGCCGCCGACAGTTCGCCCACTGCCGCCAATAAAAGGCTAGCCAGTTCAGGCAGGCGCGCTTGCGCCAGCCGGGCACTGGGGCCGGCAATGCTCAGCACTCCGATCACCTCGTCGGTACGTGGGCGCCGCACCACGGCGGCCAACGCTGACGTGCCCACCGCTGAGGTCTGCTCGACCCAGGCATAGCCACGCTCCCGTGCACGCTGTAGGTAGCCCAGCAGTTCATCCGTGGAACGCGGCGCATTCGGGCCGAACTGTGCCGGGTCGGCGATGCCTTGGCGCAAGACCATCTGCAGCGCCTCGTCGTCGCTCAAGCTGGCCAGCCAGGCATGCCCGGAGGCGGTGTAGAACAGCGGGGCATCGCGGCCCATGTCGGGGTCGTAGCGCAAGCCGGAGCGCGCGCCCTGGGACTTGGCGATCCAGGTCTGGCGGCTGCCTTCGATCACGCCCAGGCGCACCAGCTCACCGCTGTCCTGGGCAAGGCGGTCAAGAATCGGCTGAATGATGTCGGCGCCACTGCTGGACAGGTAGCGAAAGCCCATCGCCACCAGCTTGGCAGACAGCTGATAGCGGCTGTTGTCGCGGTTCTGCCGCACGTAGCCCAGGCGGATCAGCTCGGCCAGCATGCGGTGGGTGGCGCTTTTGGGGATCTCCAGGCGCTCGGCCAACGTCTGCAGGGCAAGGCCCTCAGGCTCTCCGGTCAGGCTTTCTACAAGACTGAAGGCACGTTCGATCTGACTACCAGCCATGGCTAATGTCCCTGAAAAATGGATGAATTCTGGAAGATGATTCCACAGCCACTGCCATCGGCGCAGCAGGCGGGCGTTGAAGTGTCCGGTTATCGACCAGTTCTGCACGGCCTCACTTGCATCCGGCACCGTCTCACATAAAGAATATGGAATCACGTTCCAATAATAATACCGGAGACCCTGCGATGCCTACCGACACCTTGCAAGCCGAATACGACGTTCTGGTCATTGGCTCAGGCGCAGCCGGCCTGGCCGCAGCGGTAACGGCAGCCTGGCATGGGCAGCGCGTGATGCTGGTAGAGAAAGCGCCGGTGTTTGGCGGTGCCACGGCCTGGTCCGGAGGCTGGGCCTGGGTACCCCGCAACCCGCTGGCCCGCCGCGCCGGCATCGTCGAAGACATCGAACAGCCTCGCACCTACCTGCGTAACGAATTGGGCACGCATTACGATGCTGAACGGGTTGATGCCTTCCTCGAGGCCTGCCCCCACATGGTCGCCTTTTTCGAGGAACACACTGCGCTGCAGTTTGTCGACGGCAACGCCATCCCCGACATGCATGGCGACACACCCGGCGCCGCCACCGGTGGGCACCAGGTGATCGCCGCGCCCTATGATGCCCGCGAGGTCGGCGCGCTGTTGCCCCGCCTGCGCAAGACCCTGCGCGAGACCTCGTTCATGGGCATGCCGATCATGGCCGGCCCTGACCTGGCCGCCTTCCTCAACATGACCCGCTCGCCACGGGCCTTCTTGCATGTGTGCAAGCGCTTTGGCCGCCACCTGTACCACCTCGCCCGCCATGGCCGGGCCATGCACCTGGTCAACGGCGTGGCTCTGGTGGCGCGCCTGGCCAAATCGGCCGAAGACCTGGGCGTGCGGCTGCTGGAATCTGCCCCGGCCAAGCGCCTGCTGATTGAGCACGGTCAAGTGCGCGGCGCCGTGATAGGCACACCGCAGGGTGACCTTACCGTCCGCGCGAAAGCCGTGGTGCTCGCCGCCGGGGGCTTCCCCAACGACAGTGCGCGGCGCCGGCAGCTGTTTGCGCGTGATGCCAGTGGCCATGACAACCTCGCCCTGCCCCCGCAGTCCTGCTCGGGCGATGGCCTGCGCCTTGGCGAGTCGGCAGGCGGTGTGGTGGCTACCGACCTGAAATCTGCAGTGGCCTGGGCACCGGTCTCCAAAGTGCCGCACCGCGACGGCAGCGTCGGCCACTTCCCGCACATCATTGAACGCGGCAAGCCCGGCGTTATTGGCGTGTTGGCCAGCGGTAGGCGCTTCGTCAACGAAGCGCACGGCTACTACGACTATGTGTCAGCCATGCTCGAGGCGGTGCCGCCGGGCGAGGAAGCCTGCTCGTGGCTGATCTGCGACCACCGCTTCCTGCGCCGTTACGGCCTCGGTCACGCCCGACCTGCGCCGTTGCCGGTATGGCCGCACCTGCGCAGTGGCTACCTCAAGCGCGGTGCCAGCATCGAACAATTGGCCCGCGCCTGCGGCATCGACCCTGTCGGCTTGAGTGCCACCGTCGCGGAGTACAACAGCCACGCGCGCCATGGCCAAGACCCGGCTTTCGGCCGCGGCTCCACGCCGTTCAACCGCAAGCAGGGTGACCCGGCGTACAGCGGGCCGAACCCATGCGTGGCGCCGATCGAACAAGGGCCGTTCTATGCTGTGAAGGTTCAGCCCGGTTGCTTTGGCACCTTTGCCGGCTTGCGCACCGATGGCCATGCACGGGTACTGGATGAGCAAGGCCAGCCGATTGGCGGGCTTTATGCCGCCGGTACCGACATGGCCAGTGTGTTTGGCGGCTGGTACCCCTCAGGCGGCATCAACCTGGGCCCGGCGCTGACGTTCGGTTACGTGGCCGGGCGGCATATTGCCGGGGCGCAGGCACCGGAATAAGGCCACCGTTTGGCGGTCACCGGGTAAAAACTGTACAAAAAAATCATCCTGTATAGCTTTGCGGCGAAAGCTAAACTATACCTGTACAAGAAAACTTTTTTGTACAGGAAAGTGCATGCACAGCTACCTGCAAACCTTCGCCGAACGCTTTGCCAGCCTCGATGCGCACACCCTCGACATGCTCGGTGACCTGTACAGCGAGGACGTGACCTTCCGCGACCCCCTACACCAGCTCAACGGCTTGCCTGCGCTGAGGGGGTACTTCGCGCAGCTGTACGCGAATGTGCAGGAGGTTCGCTACACCTTCGAGGGTTACGACGAAGTGCAGCCGGGCCACGGGTACCTGCGCTGGACCTTGCATTTTCGCCACCCTCGCTTGGGCAATGGCGCGCTGATCAGCCTGCAAGGCTGCAGCCACCTGCGTTGGCACGAGCGGGTTCACTTTCATCAGGATTACTTTGACGCCGGTGCGCTGCTTTACGAGCACGTCCCGATCATGGGCAGCGCGGTCCGCTGGCTCAAAGGGAGGCTGGCATGAGCCGCTGCTGGGTGACCGGTGCCAGCAGTGGCATCGGCGCGGCGCTGGCCCTGCGCTTGCTGGAGCAGGGGCACCAGGTGGCCTTGGGTGGCCGTCAGGCCGAGCGCCTGGCACCTTTAGCGTCGCGGTTTGCGCAGCAGGCCATGCTGGCCATCGGCGATAACGACGAACCGGGCCAGGTCGCCAAGGTCGCCGAGCAGATCGAGCATGCCTGGGGTGCACTCGACCTGGTGATCCTCAACGCGGGCACCTGCGAATACCTGGAGCCGGGGCACTTCGACCCGGCGCTGGTCGAACGGGTGATGCGCACCAACCTGATCGGCACCAGCCACTGCCTTGCCGCTGCCCTGCCCTTGCTGCGCCGTGGCCAGCGCCCGCACCTGGTGGTGGTGGGCAGCTCGGTGAACTGGCTGGCCCTGCCCCGTGCCGGCGCCTATGGCGCGTCCAAGGCGGCCCTGCGTTACCTGGTGGAGTCGCTGCGCATCGACCTGGTCCGCGAGGGCATTGATGTCACCCTCGTCAGCCCTGGCTTCGTCGACACGCCCTTGACCCAGCGCAACGACTTCCCCATGCCACAGCGCTGGAGCGCCGAGCGCGCCGCCGGGCACATCGTCGCGCGCCTGGCCAAACGCCCGCTGGAAATCAACTTCCCCGGCGCTTTCACCTGGGTGTTGCGCCTGCTCGGCGCATTGCCGGTGCGCTGGCGTCTGCAGCTAGGCCAACGCCTGGCACGAAACCCACGGGAATAGCACGCCATGCGCATCGCAATCATCGGCAGCGGTATCGCTGGCCTCACCTGTGCCCACTTGCTCTCACGCCAGCATGCGCTGACGGTGTTCGAGGCGGCTGACTGGGTGGGTGGCCACACCCACACCGTCGACGTGAACTGGGGCGGCCAGCAGTATGCGCTGGACACCGGGTTCATCGTCTTCAACGACTGGACTTACCCGCATTTCATTCGCCTGCTCAAACACCTGGGGGTGGCTTCGCGGCCGACCCAGATGAGCTTTGCGGTGCATGACCCCGCCAGTGGCCTGGAGTACAACGGCCATGACCTCGACACCTTGTTCGCCCAACGGCGCAACCTGTTGTCACCTGGGTTCTGGGGCATGCTGCGCGACATCCTGCGCTTCAATCGCCAAGCCCTGGCCGACCTGGACAACCGGCGCATCGAAGAAGACACCACGCTGGGCAGCTACCTGCGCACACACGGCTATGGGCGGCGCTTCATCAACCACTACATCGTGCCCATGGGCTCGGCGATCTGGTCGATGTCACGCGCCGACATGCTGGGCTTTCCGTTGCAGTTTTTCGTGCGTTTTTGCCGCAACCACGGTTTGCTGTCGGTCAACCAGCGCCCGCAATGGCGGGTGATCGAAGGTGGCTCGCGCAGCTACGTGGCACCGTTGTGCCAGCCCTTTGCCGAGCGTATCCGGCGCAACTGCCCCGTGGCCCGGGTGATCCGTGACGCCGACGGCGTGACTGTGATCAGCGCTGCCGGTACCGAGCGCTTCGACAAGGTGGTGTTCGCCTGCCACAGCGACCAGGCCCTGGCCCTGCTGGCAACACCCAGTGCGGACGAGCGTGCGGTGCTGGGTACCCTCACCTACGCCAGCAACGATGTGGTGCTGCACACCGACACTCGCCTGCTTCCGCGTCGGCGTAAAGCCTGGGCCAGCTGGAACTATCGGCTGGGCGGCGCCGAGCAGGCACCTGCGGCACTCACCTACAACATGAACATCCTGCAGGGCATCGACGCCCCGGTCACCTTCTGCGTGAGCCTCAACCAGACGGCGCAGATCGACCCGGCCCAGGTGCTCGCCCGCTTCAGCTACAGCCACCCGCAGTACAGCCTCGCGGCCTTGGCTGCACAGGCCCGCCAAGGCGAACTGCAGGGCCGCCAGCACAGCTACTACTGCGGTGCCTACTGGGGCAACGGCTTCCATGAAGACGGCGTGCTCAGCGCGTTGAAAGTGGCAGAACACTTCGGAGAGTGCTTGTGAACAGCAGCCTGTGTCATGGCTGGGTCAGCCATCGGCGGCTGACCCCGCGGCACCATGCATTCCGCTACCGGGTCGGCATGTTCTACCTGGACCTGGACGAGCAAACACACTGGCGCGGCCTGTCGCGCTGGCTCGCGCGTTCGCGGCTGGCGCCCTTGTGCTGGCGGGAAACCGACTACCTGCCCGCACTGACCGCGCGTGGCATACCGTTGGCCCAGGCCGCCCGCCAGCTGGTCGGCCAAGCAACCGGGCACGCACCCGAAGGCGCGGTGCACCTGCTCACGCAACTGCGCTGCTGGGGGCTGTCGTTCAACCCGGTGAGCGTCTACTTCTGCCATGACCGCGACGGCCACCTGGTGGCGATACTGCTGGAGGTCCGCAATACACCTTGGCGGCAGCGCCACCACTACGTGCTGCCGGTGCAAGACGGCCAACCCGACGCATTTAGCCTGGCCAAGGCGTTTCATGTATCGCCGTTCATGCCGCTGGACATGGACTACCGCCTGCGCTTCGTGCTCGACGGCCAGCGCGTCCACGTGCACATGGCGAACTGGCGCGATGGGCACAAGGTATTCGAGGCCCACCTGGCGCTGCGCCGCGAACCGCTGGACCGGCCCGCCTTGCACCGCTACATCCTGAGCTTCCCGTGGATGAGCCTGCGCACAGTGTCTGCCATCTACTGGCAAGCCCTGCGCCTGCTGCTCAAGCGCACCCCTGTCTACAACCACACCGCCTGCCAGGGCAACCTGAGCCTTGGCCACGCCTGTAAGGAACCTGATCATGTCCGACCCCACACTGAGCGTTAGCAAGTCGGCCGGCCTGACGCCGGTGCTTGGCAGCCTGGCCCGGATGGCCGTGCTGGCGCAATTGCGGCGCTTGAGCCAAGGCTGCCTGCGTTTGATTTGCAATGACCAGCACTGGAACTTCGGTGACGCCGGCAGCGCGCTGTATGCCGAAGTCGAGATCGTCGATGATGCCGCCTGGAGCCTGATCGCCGGCAACGGTTCGATCGGTGCTGGGGAGGCTTATATCCATGGCTACTGGCGCACCCCCGACCTGGCGGCGGTAACCCGCCTGTTCGTGGCCAACCTGGACGTGCTGGATGCCCTTGAAGGTGGCCTGGCGCGCTTCGGCCGCCCCGCCCTGCGCCTGCTGCATCGCCTTAACCGCAACAGCCGGCGCGGTGCGCGGCGCAACATCCTGGCCCACTACGACCTGGGTAATGCGCTGTTCGAACGGCTGCTCGACCCAACCCTGATGTATTCCGCGGCACAGTTCGACAGCCCCGAGCAGAGCTTGGAGCAGGCCCAGCTGAACAAGCTGGAGCGCATCTGCCAGAAGCTTGAGCTCAAGCCCCACGAGCACCTGCTGGAAATCGGCAGCGGCTGGGGCAGCCTGGCCATCCATGCCGCTACCCGCTTCGGCTGCCGCGTGACCACCACGACGCTTTCCGAGGCGCAGTACGCGCACACGCTGCAACGTGTGCAGGCGGCAGGCCTGGAGCAACGTATCACGGTACTGCGCGAGGACTACCGCGACTTGAAAGGGCGCTTCGACAAGTTGGTGTCGATCGAAATGATCGAAGCCGTCGGCCATCGTTACCTGCCCCTGTACTTTCGCCACTGCGCCGCGCTGCTAAAGGACGACGGCCTGATGCTGTTGCAGGCCATCACCATTCGTGACCAGCGCTACGAAAAGGCCCGGCGTTCGGTGGACTTCATACAACGCTACATCTTCCCCGGCGGCGCCCTTCCCTCACTAAGCGTCCTGCTCGACACCGCCAGCCGCCAGACGGCGCTGAACCTGGTGCACCTGGAGGACTTTGGCACCGACTATGCGCGCACCCTGCGCCATTGGCGCGACAACCTGCGCCATGCGCGCAACGCGTTGATGGAGTTGGGCTATGACGAAACCTTCCAGCGCCTGTGGGAGTTCTACCTGTGTTATTGCCAGGGCGGTTTCGAAGAGCGCGCCATTGGCGTGGCACAGCTCCTATGGGCCGCGCCCCAGGCCCGCCGCGCACCCCTACCAGGCGCCTGACCAGGCAGGCAAAGGCTGCACACTTCCCGGTAGGAGCAGCCTTGTGCTGCGAAGAGGCCAGTGAACATTGCGAAGATCAACGGTGCTGTCGCCGGCCTCTTCGCAGCACAAGGCTGCTCCTACAAAGGGCGGGTCATGTGATCACTGCGGTATCGGCATCGCCAGGTTGATTCAGAAAACAGGCGCCTGACCAGGCAGGTAATGGCTGCACACTTCCCGGTAGGAGCAGCCTTGTGCTGCGAAGAGGCCAGTGAACATTACGAAGATCAACGGTGTTGTCGCCGGCCTCTTCGCAGCACAAGGCTGCTCCTACAAAGGGCGGGTCATGTGATCACTGCGGTACCGGCATCGCCAGGGTGATGCAGAAAACAGGCGCCTGACCAGGCAGGCAAAGGCTGCACACTTCCCGGTAGGAGCAGCCTTGTGCTGCGAAGAGGCCAGTGAAAATGACGAAGATCTACAGTGCTGTCGCCGGCCTCTTCGCAGCACAAGGCTGCTCCTACAAAGGGCGGGTCATGTGATCACTGCGGTACCGGCAACGCCAGGTTGATGCAGAAAACACGTGCCTGAGCCTGGCAGGCAATGGCTGCACACTTCCCGGTAGGAGCAGCCTTGTGCTGCGAAGAGGCCAGTGAACATTACGAAGATCAACGGTGTTGTCGCCGGCCTCTTCGCAGCACAAGGCTGCTCCTACAAAGGGCGGGTCATGTGATCACTGCGGGAGCGGCATCGCCAGGGTGATGCAGAAGGTAGTACCCGCCTGCTCGGTCGATGTGACCGAAACTTCACCTGCATGCGCCTGGGCTATCTGCCTGACAATAAACAGCCCCAGCCCAATGCTGCCGGCCTTTGCAGCCCGTTGCTGGCCGCGTACCAGCGGCTCGAACAGGCGCCCAAGCAGCTCGGCAGGGATGGGTACGCCCCAATTGTGTACGCTCACGGTAGCTGCACGCCCATAACTGCGCGATGTCACTTGTATGGGCGCACCGCGCTCGCCATAGGCGACGGCATTGGCGACCAGGTTGCCTACGGCTTGATGAAGGCGGTCCTTGTCGAACAGGGCGCTGCGCTCGCCCAGGTGCAGGTGAATCAAGGGGTAATCGGGGCAGGTCAGGCGCAGCTCTTCCACGCACCTCGCAACAGCCTCTGACAGGTCGCACAGCACAGGATGCAGGGCGATGCCTCGCCCTTCTTGCAGCAACGTGTAGTCCAGAAGGTCCGCCACCAGCCGCTGAGCCCGCGCCACCGAATCGCTGATGGTGCCCAGCAGCTTGAGCGTATCGGCAGTGTGCTGGCGACGCGACAGCAGCTCTGCAGCCATGTCACGGCCTGCAGCGGTGTACGCAGGTCATGGCAGACCATGCCCAGCATCTGCTGGGGCGACACGGTCGGCTTGTACATCGGCGCCGGTAAAGGGGGCATCAGGGCGAGGGAAAGCACGGGGCAAACTCCTATGGCGGAACAGGTTCAACGGGAGGCAGGAGCAGCATGTGCCCGCTACCCGGGCGGGTCTGTTCGCTACCGTACAGACCCAGCCTGCCTGCCCCACGCACACTGCTTATCTACCGGCCAGCTCACGGCACCCGACACCCATGGACAACCCTTGGCTTCGCGCACTCAGCTACGTGCAACGCCTGGCCAACCGTGCCCGGCGCTGGCGCGCGCCACGGCACGCGTTCACCTACGAAAGCCTGCTGCGCTCGGAGCTGTACAGCGCCAAGCAACTGGCCGAGCACGGCACCTGGCTCGCCAGCCAGCACCGCTTGAGCCAGTTGCCTGCCGACGATTCGCTGCTCGACCGCCTGGCCGATAACGAACGCATGCTCTACGCAAGCTGCACCGCCCTCGCCGCCGCCCCGCCCGACTCACGCCCGACGCTGCCTGCCGCGCAGTGGCTGCTCGACAACTTTTACCTGGTCGAAAGCCATATCCGCATCGCCAAACGCCACCTGCCCAGCGATTACAGCCTGCAACTGCCCCGGCTAGACAATGGCGCCTCTAGCGGCTTGCCGCGGGTCTATGACATTGCACTGGAAACCATCTGCCACGGCGATGGCCGGGTCGACGTCGAGAGCCTGAGCCACTTTGTCGAGGCCTATCAGCAAACCGCCACGCTGACCCTGGGCGAGCTCTGGGCGATCCCGATCATGCTGAGGCTGGCGCTGATCGAGAACCTGCGCCGTGTGGCCGCCCGGGTCATGGCCAACGGGGCGGACCGAGACCTGGCCAATGGCTGGGCCGACACCCTCAACGAAACCGCCGAACGCGATGCCAAAAGCGTGGTACTGGTGGTGGCCGACATGGCCCGCTCGGAGCCACCGATGACCGCCGCCTTCGTCGCCGAGCTGGCCAGGCGGCTGCAGGGCCACAGCAGCGCGTTGACCCAGCCACTGGCCTGGATCGAGCAACTGCTGGGCGAGTCGGCAATGAGCATCGAGCGCCAGGTGCAGCTCGATGCGCAACAGCAGGCCATCGACCAGGTCTCCATCAGCAACAGCATCGGCAGCCTGCGGCTGCTGTCGACCGTGGACTGGCGGCTGTTCGTCGAACACCTGAGCCATGTCGAGCAAGTACTCGGCCAAGACCCAGCCGCCGTGTACGCAGCCATGGACTTCGCCAGCCGTGATCACTATCGGCACATCGTCGAACGGCTCGCGCGGCACAGCGCCTTCAGTGAAGAACAGGTGGCGCATACCGCCATCGAACTGGCGCGTGCCGCAAGCGCGACGTCGCACTCACAGGCAGCCCACGTCGGCTATTACCTGGCAGGCGCTGGCCTGGCGTTGCTGGAACAGCGCCTGGGGGCGCGGGTGGCGCTTGCCGAGCGCTGGCAGCGCCTGTTGCACCGAGCACCGCTGGCGTTCTACCTGGTGCCGTCGGCACTGCTCTCGTGCCTGCTGGCCTGGGGCTTTGTCGCGGGCATGGCCGCCGAGGGCTGGCCTGCCTGGGCAGTGGCGGCCATGGCCCTTCCTGTGCTGCTGACCACCAGCCGGCTTGCCATCGGCCTGGTCAACTGGCTGGTGACCCTGACCGTGAAGCCTGCGTTTCTGCCACGGCTGGACTACGCCGCGGGGATTCCCGTCGAGGCCCGCACCCTGGTCGTGGTGCCGAGCCTGCTGGGCAACGCGGCCGACGTCGAAGAGCTGGTCGAAGGCCTTGAGGTGCGCTACCTGGCCAACCGTGATGACCACCTGCATTTCGCGCTGTTGAGCGACTTCATGGACGCCGCCACCCAAACCCGCGCCGAAGACACCGCCCTGCTCGACCTCGCCAGTGACGGTATTGGTGCACTGAACAAAAAATACGGTGAGCGCTTCTTCCTGTTGCACCGGCCGCGGCTGTGGAACCCCACCGAGCGATGCTGGATGGGCCACGAGCGCAAGCGCGGCAAGCTCGCAGCGCTCAATGCCCTGCTGCGCGGACGCGGCGCCGAGTGCTTCATGCGCATCGTCGGCGACCTGCGCACGCTCGATCGGGTGCGCTACGTCATCACCCTGGACACCGACACCCAGTTGCCACGCGATGTGGCGCAGAAGTTTGTCGGTGCCATGCAGCACCCCTTGAACCGCGCCTGCTTCGATGCCGACAGCGGCCGCATCCAATCAGGCTACGCGATCCTGCAACCACGGGTCGGCATCAGCCTGCCCAGCGTGTCGCGCTCCCCCTATGCCCGCCTGTTCGGCAGCGATGCCGGGGTGGACCCTTACACCCTGGCGGTGTCGGACGTGTACCAGGACCTGTTCCTCAGTGGCTCCTTCATTGGCAAGGGCATCTACGCCGTGGATGCCTTCGAGCGGGCCCTGGACGGGCGCTTTGCCGACAACCGTGTACTCAGCCACGACCTGATCGAAGGCTGCTACGCCCATGCCGGCCTGCTCAGTGACGTGCAGTTGTTCGAGGCGTATCCGGCGCGTTACAGCGCCGATGTAAAGCGCCGCCACCGCTGGATACGCGGCGATTGGCAACTGCTGCCGTGGCTGGTGCCGTGGCTGCGCACCGGCGTCGAAGGCCAGGCGCAGCGCCCGCTGAGCGCGCTGTCGCGGTGGAAGATCTTCGACAACCTGCGCCGCAGCCTGGAGCCGGCAGCGCTGCTGACGGCATTGCTGTGGGGCTGGTTGGCCAGCACCACGCCGCTGCTATGGACCGTCGCGCTGCTGGGCCTGCTGCTGACCCGCCCACTGTTGGACACCCTGCTCGAACTGGTGCGCAAAACCACCGATGTGCCGCTGGCCGAGCACCTGCTTGCCGCCCTGCACACCTCGGGCATCTACTTCGTGCGGGCCGGGTTGTCGCTGGCCTGGTTGCCGTTCGAGACCCGCTACAGCCTGGATGCCATCGCCCGCACGCTGTGGCGGCTAACCGTGAGCAAACGCCGGCTGCTGCAGTGGAACCCCTCGCGGGAGGATGAACGCAACAGTGCCGATACCCTGCAGGCGGTGTATCGCGAGCAATGGGTACAGCCCGCCCTGGTGCTGCTGCTGACGGGCGCCTTGGCGCTACACCCCAGTGTCCTGCTGCTGGCGTCGCCCATTCTCGCGCTGTGGCTGCTTGGCCCGGCCCTGGCCTGGTGGCTGAGCCGCACGCGCGGGCGCAGCGTGTTTGCACCGCAGGCCCAGGACTTGCGTTTTCTGCACCGGCTGGCCAGGCGCAATTGGGCCTTCTTCGACCGCCATGTAGGCCCTGCCGACAACTGGCTGCCGCCCGACAACCTGCAGGAGCAGCCCTTCCCCAACATCGCCCACCGCACCTCGCCTACCAACATCGGCATGGCCCTGCTCTCGCACTTGGCCGCCCATGATTTTGGTTACCTGACGGCCGGCCGCCTGCTCCAGCGCCTGACCCCGATGCTCGACAGCCTGGACCACCTGGAGCGCTACAAGGGGCACTTCTACAACTGGTACGACACCCAGACCCGCGCGCCCTTGCACCCGCTGTACATTTCTGCGGTGGACAGCGGCAACCTGGCGGCCCTGCTGCTGACGCTCAAGCCCGGGCTGCTGGCGATGGCCGATACCCCCGTGCTTGACCGCCGCCTGAGCCAGGGCCTGCTGGACACGCTCGATATCCTGCACGAAACGTTCGCCACCGCAGGCCGGGCTGGCGAACCGCTGGAAGCGCTGGGCAAACAGCTGCGGCAAGCCCATGAGCAACCGGCCCCGTTGCCTGCCTCGTTGATGCAACAGCTCACCGAGCAAGTACAAGGGCTGATCCAACAATACGCCCCGCCCGCTACCGAGGCCGACGATTGCCTGTTCTGGCTGGAGGCCCTGCATCAGCAATGCCTGGACCTGGCTGGCGAGCTGCACGCCTTGCAACTGCCACCCGGCAATGCGCCGGCGCTTCAGGCAGCGTTGAGCTGGCGCCAGCTTGCGCAGCTAGAGCCGGACCACTGGCCCGCCGACGAACGCCTGGCCGTGGCCACCGTCCGCACGCAGGCCTGCCAGCGCATCGAGCAAGCGCACAGCCTGGCGCAGCGGATCGCCGCCATCGCCAGCATGGACTTCAGCTTCCTCTACGACACCCAGCGCGACCTACTCGCCATCGGCTACAACGCCGATGAACATCGCCTGGACACCGCGTTCTATGACTTGCTGGCCTCGGAAATGCGCCTGACCAACTTCGTGGTCATCGCCCAGGGCCAAGTCCCCCAGGCAAGCTGGTTCGCCTTGGGCCGGCTACTCACCAGCAATGCCGGTGTGCCAGTGCTGTTGTCGTGGTCGGGGTCGATGTTCGAGTACCTGATGCCGCTGCTGGTGATGCCGAGCTACGAAGGCACCTTGCTCGACCAGACCTGCCGCGCCGCAGTCGAACGGCAGATCGACCACGGCAACCTGCTGGGCATCCCCTGGGGCGTTTCTGAGTCGGCCTACAACGCCCTGGACGCTCACCTGAACTACCAATATCGGGCGTTTGGGGTACCCGGCCTGGGCCTCAAACGCGGCCTGGGCGAAGAACGCGTGGTCGCCCCCTACGCCAGTGCGCTGGCCCTGTTGGTAGCGCCGGGCGCCGCCTGCCGTAACTTGCAGCGCCTGAGCACACTGGGGCTGGCTGGCCGCTTCGGGCTGTACGAAGCCATTGACTACAGCGAGGCGCGCCTCCCCCCGGGCCAGAGCGCCGTGGTGATCCGCTCGTTCATGGCTCACCACCAGGGCATGAGCCTGCTGGCCCTGACTTCCTTGTTGCTGGACAAACCCATGCAACGGCGCTTCACCTCCGACCCGCAATGCCAGGCCAGCCTGCTGCTGTTACAGGAACGCGTGCCGAAAACCGCCGCGCCGTACCTGCATACCCTGCAGGCACCGGCCGTGGACGCGGCAGGCCACACAGGCGAAACCCGGCTACGGGTGTTCAGCGAACCGAATCGGCGCCACCCCGCCGTGCAACTGCTTTCCAATGGCCGCTACCACGTCATGGTCAACCATGTCGGCAGTGGCTACAGCCAGCGCAATGGCGTGGCCGTGACCCGTTGGCGCGAAGACGCCACCCGCGATGACTTGGGCAGCTTCTGCTACCTGCGGGACGTCGCCAGCGGTGCATTCTGGTCAACCACTTACCAGCCCACGCGGCACCGCGGCAGTAATCAGGAGGCTATTTTCAGCGATGGCCGCGCCGAGTTCCGCATCCGTGAAAACGACTTCGACTGCCATACCGAAATAGCCGTGTCCCCCGAAGACGACATCGAACTGCGGCGCCTGCACCTGACCAACCACAGTGACCAGCCGCGCACCCTGGAGCTGACCAGCTACGCCGAAGTGGTGCTGGCACCGGCGCTCAGCGATGCCCTGCACCCGGCATTCAGCAAGCTGTTCGTGCAGACCGAACTGGTCCGCCCGCTGCAGGCCATCATCTGCACCCGGCGGCCGCGCTCGCAGCAGGACGCGGTGCCGTGGATGTGCCATGTGCTGGCCGTGCATGGCGCCGACATCGATGCGGTGTCTTACGAAACCGACCGTGCGCGTTTCATCGGCCGTGGCCGCACACTGGTGGCCCCGGCGGCACTGGACCGCCACACCGAGGCCTTGTCCGACAGTGCCGGGGCAGTGCTCGACCCCATCGTGGCGATTCGCTGCCGCATCAGCCTGGCGCCTGGCCAGAAGGCCACGGTCGACCTGGTCACCGGCGTGACCGACAGCCGCGACGCCTGCCTGCAGCAGATTGCCAGGTACCGCGATCGGCACTTGGCCGACCGGGTGTTCGACCTGGCCTGGCCACACAGCCAGGTGCAGTTGCGACAGCTGAATGGGTCGCTGAACGATGCCCGGCTGTTCGAGCAGATGGCCGCGTCGGTGCTCTACCCCAACGCGGCGCTGCGGGCCAGCGGCGCCCTGCTGGCCAGCAACCGGCGCAGCCAGTCGGGCCTGTGGGGCCAGGGTCTGTCGGGGGACCTGCCGATCGTGCTGGTGCAGATTGCTGACCCAGCCAACCTGCACCTGGTGAAGCAAATGGTGCTCGCCCATGCCTATTGGCGACAGAAGGGTTTGGCGCTGGACCTGGTGATCTGGAACGAAGACCAGGCCGGCTACCGCCAGCAATTGCAGGAGCAGATCATGGGCATCGTCACCTCCGGCAGCGAGGCGGCGCTGCTCGATCGCCCCGGCGGGATCTTCGTGCGCCCGGCGCAGCAACTGTCGGCAGAGGACCGCGCCCTTACCCTGTCGGTGGCGCGGCTGGTGCTCAGCGACAGCCACGGCACGCTGGCCGAGCAATTGCATCACCGCCACGCGCCGCCAGCCCCCGCCGTGTTCGAGGCGACCCTGGCCTACCCCCCGAGCAAACCCGATAGCCGCTCGCTGGCAGAAGCACCGGCGCGGGTGCTGGGCAATCGCTACGGCGGTTACAGCGCCGATGGCCGTGAGTACCTCATCGCCCACGCTGATGGCCTGCCACCCCCGGCGCCGTGGGTCAATGTCCTGGCCAACCCGCAGTTTGGCAGCGTGTTGTCGGAGGCCGGCAGTGCCTATACCTGGTACGAGAACGCCCACGAATACCGCCTGACCCCTTGGCACAATGACCCGGTTTGCGACCCCAGCGGCGAAACCCTTTACCTGCGTGACGAAGACAGCGGGCAGTGTTGGTCGCCCACCCCGATGCCTTGCCCAGGCCCTGGCCGTTATCGCACCCGGCATGGCTTTGGCTACAGCGTTTTCGAATACGCCGACGACGGCCTGGACAGCGAGCTGTGGGTGTATGTCGCGCTGGATGCGCCGATCAAGTTCAGTCGGCTCAAGTTGCATAACCGCTCGACGCAGGCGCGACGGTTGTCGGTGACCTGCTTTGTCGAGTGGGTGCTGGGCGACCTGCGCAGCAAGTCGGCCATGCACGTGGTGACTGAAATCGACCCGGCCAGCGGCGCCGTGTTTGCCCGTAACCGCTATGCCGAGGCGTTTGCGCGGCATGTGGGCTTTGTCGATTGCGACCTGCCCTTGTATGGCATTACCTGTGACCGCAGCGAATTCCTCGGGCGCAATGGCGATTGCCAAGCCCCGGCAGGCCTGCGCCAGGCGCGGCTGTCAGGGCGCACGGGCGCCGGGCTGGACCCGTGCACGGCCGTGCAGGTCAGCGTCCTGCTGCAAGCGGGTGAAAGCCGCGACGTGGTGTTCCGCCTGGGTGCCGGGCCAAACGCCGAGGCCGCCAGCCACTGCGTGCAGCAATACCGAGGGCTGCGCGCGGCCCTGGACGCTCTGGCAAAGGTCCAGGCCTACTGGCGCGACACCTTGGGCAGCGTGCAGATCGAAACCCCCGAGCCGTCCCTGGATGTGCTGGCCAACGGTTGGTTGCTGTACCAGGTGATTGCCTGCCGTTTCTGGGCGCGCAGCGGCTTTTACCAGTCCGGCGGCGCCATCGGTTTTCGCGACCAACTGCAAGACAGCATGGCCATGCTCCACGCCACCCCAGCCCTGGCCCGCCAGCACCTGCTGGCGTGCGCTGCGCACCAGTATGCCGAAGGCGATGTGCAGCACTGGTGGCACCCACCGCTGCAGCGCGGGGTGCGTACCCGCTGCTCCGACGACTTGCTGTGGCTGCCGCTGGCAACCAGCCGCTATGTGGCACTGACAGGCGACCACGCGGTGCTGGACGAGCCGGTCGGGTACCTGCAAGGGCGTGCGCTGAATGCCGGCGAAGAGTCCTATTACGACCTGCCCACCCAGGCGAACCTGGTCGAGAGCCTGTACCAGCATTGCCAACGCGCCCTCGGCCATGCCCTGCAATATGGTGCCCACGGCCTGCCGTTGATGGGCAGCGGGGACTGGAACGACGGCATGAACCGCGTCGGTGAACAAGGCCTGGGCGAAAGCGTGTGGCTGGGGTTCTTCGGCCACGAGGTGTTGCGGGCGTTCGCCAGCGTCGCCCTGGGCCACGGCGACAGCGCCTTCGCCCTGCAGTGCAGCCGCCAGGCCGCCACCCTTGCCGAGCACCTGGAGCAGCATGCCTGGGACGGTGGCTGGTACCGCCGCGCCTGGTTCGACGACGGCCAGGTGCTCGGTTCGGCCAGCAACCTGGAGTGCCGCATCGACTCGCTGGCGCAGAGCTGGGCAGTGCTGTCCGGGGTTGCCCCGCATGGACGGGCACGGGCCGCCATGGCCGCGCTGGACAAACACCTGGTGCGCCGCGACATCGGCATCGTCAAGCTGCTCGACCCACCCTTCGACCACGGCGATCTCGACCCCGGCTACATCAAAGGCTACCTGCCCGGCGTGCGCGAAAATGGCGGGCAGTACACCCACGCGGCCATCTGGGCGAGCATGGCCTATGCCAGCCTGGGCGATGCCGCCAAGGCCTGGGAACTGCTGCGCTTGATCAACCCGGTGCGCCAGGGCAGCAATGGGTTGATCGAAACGTACAAGGTCGAGCCCTATGTGATGGCCGCCGATGTCTACGCCGTCGCACCCCACGCAGGGCGCGGCGGCTGGAGCTGGTACACCGGCTCCGCTGGCTGGATGTACCGGCTGATTTTGGAGAGCCTGCTAGGCCTGCAACGCTGCGGGGACACCCTGCGGATTCAGCCGCTGCTGCCAGCGGACTGGCCCGGTTACACCCTGCACTACCGATTCGGCAGCACCCCGTATCGCATTGAAGTACGCAACGGCGCTAATGCCGAACTGACCCTGACCCTCGACGGCCAGCGGCTGGCCCAAGCGGTACTGCCGCTCAAGGATGATGGCGTACTGCACCAGGTGATCGCCGAGTACCAGCCGTCCCCTTTGCCCATTAACTGAGGGCCGACGGGTATGCAGCACGTGCCAGTGGGGGCTAACCTTGTTGCGACAACCGCTGCCCCCGACGGTCCCGCGCATGCAACCCACCTCCAACCCCCGGCAAAATCACCTGTTGGCCGCGCTGACCGCGGACACGTTCGCCCGGTTGGAGCCGCACCTGGAACGGGTCAGCCTGCCCCTTGGCAAAGCGCTCTACGAGTCCGGCGACACCCTGCGCCATGTCTACTTCCCCACCGATGCGATCGTCTCGTTGTTGTACGTAATGGAGAACGGCGCCTCGGCGGAAATCTCGGTGGTGGGCAATGAAGGGCTGGTTGGCATCGCCGTGTTCATGGGCGGCGAAAGCACCCCCAGCCGCGCGATCGTGCAAAGCGCCGGGCATGCCTATCGCCTGCCATGTCAGCGTTTGAAGGACGAGTTCAACCGCCATGGCGAGCTGATGATGTTGATGCTGCGCTACACCCAGGCATTGATCACCCAGATGGCGCAAACGGCGGTGTGCAATCGGCACCATTCCATCGACCAGCAACTGTGCCGCTGGCTGCTGCTGTCGCTGGACCGCCTGCCGGGCGACCGGCTGTGCATGACCCAGGAACTGATCGCCAACATGCTGGGCGTGCGCCGCGAAGGGGTGACCGATGCCGCTGGCAAACTGCAGCGGCTGGGCGTGATCGAATACAACCGGGGGCATATCAGGGTACTCGACAGGGCACACCTGGAGCAGCTCAGTTGCGAGTGTTACGCGGTGGTCAGGAAAGAGACCGAACGCCTGCTTCCCTACCTGCCGCCTGTTCGTCCTGCCGTATAGCCAAGCGTTATGGCCTGATTTTCTGCTTCGGCTGATAGCTGTACCGCTCTGCCGCAGAGGCTCTGGACGGGTCGGGATGGCCGGAACCTCTTTGGCTTTCCGTCGGCGTCTGCACCTCGGTATCGTCTTCATCTTTCCCGGTTGGCCAGTCTTCGCCGTGCCCTGGTTCGACAGCGGGGGCATCAGCCTCTGTGAAGCGCTTGCCAGTGGTCATACACACCTCTCAATGCTCAGATGATCTGAGCTACAGCCAGTGTGCGCCTTCCCGGTGGGCAGCAGTTTTATATCGGACCAGAGACCGCCAAGGCAATTGCCGCGCGCGCGTATTGCAGGGCTGCCCAAGCCGTATATATGATAAGCATTATCGTTTGCAACAATGACCCCTGCGGCGGCCGCACTCCATGCTCCCTTCCCCTGATCCCCTTCTGTGCGATGTGGCCCTGCTCTATCGCCAGCAACACAGCTGGCTGACGCGCTGGCTAAGGCTGCGGCTGAACTGCTCGCATAGCGCAGCGGACCTGGCGCAAGACACCTTCCTGCGCCTGTTGAACAAACAGAACGTGCCACAGTTGCATGCACCCCGCACCTTCCTGGCGAA
This sequence comes from Pseudomonas sp. LAIL14HWK12:I10, assembly GCF_900184205.1. Taxonomy (NCBI): domain Bacteria; kingdom Pseudomonadati; phylum Pseudomonadota; class Gammaproteobacteria; order Pseudomonadales; family Pseudomonadaceae; genus Pseudomonas; species Pseudomonas sp. LAIL14HWK12:I10. The sequence goes on from NZ_FXWU01000003.1 coordinate 340,189, forward strand.
GGTGGCGCAGAGCGTCTTGTGCAACCATTTTCGCCGGCAAAAACTCGAACGCGCCTACCTCGAGGCGCTGGCGACCCTGCCCGAACAGGTCGCGCCCAGCCTGGAAACCCAGGCAATCCTGCTGGAAACCCTGATCGCCCTCGACGCCGCCCTCGACGGCCTCGAGCGCCCGGTGCGCGAAGCGTTCCTGCTGTCGCAGGTGGATGGCCTGGGGCACGCGGACATTGCCGAGCGGCTGGCCGTGTCGATTACCACGGTGAAGCGCTACATCGTCAAGGCCGGCGCCCTGTGCATCATGCTCGATCACAGCCTGGACCTGCCATGAACGGCCAGGGCTCAGCGTCGATCCCCGGCGAGGTGGCCGAGCAGGCCATGCAGTGGCACCTCGAACTGCAAGAGCCAGCCGTCAGCGCTGCCACCCTGGCCGCCTGCATGAGCTGGCGCCAGGCGCACCCGCTGCACGAGCACGCCTGGCAACGGACCCAGGTGTTCGCCCAACGCATGCAGGACATGCGCAGCCCAGGCCAACGCCCCTTGGCCCACGCGGCGCTGCGCCAGCAGCCGTCGCGGCGCACGGTGCTCAAGCAACTATCGCTGCTGATGGCCGCAGGTGCCGGCGCCTGGTACCTGAAAGACGCCGCGCTGGTACAAGACTGGCGCGCGGACTACCACAGCCGCATCGGCGAGCAACGGCGCTTGACGCTGGCCGATGGCACCCAGGTACAGCTGAACACCGACAGCGCCCTTGATGTGGCGTTCGACCATCAGGCACGCCGCTTGCGGTTGCTGCGCGGCGAGGTGCTGATCAGCCGCTCGCCCCGCGCCGATAGCCGGCCACTGTGGGTGGACACCGTACATGGCCGCCTCGCATCGACACTGGCGCAGTTCAATGTGAGGTTGCACGCTGAGCTCACCCAGGTCAGCGTGTATCAGGGCAGCTTGTCGGTGCAACCTGCCTTGCAGCCCCATCCACCCCTTCTGCTCAGTGCCGGGGAGCAGGCCAGCTTCAGCCGCCAGGGCGTGCTCGACCGTGAGTCCGTGCCCCCCGGTACCCCCGCCTGGAGCCAAGGCATGCTGGTTGCCCAAGGCCAACGCTTGGCGGCCTTTCTCGACGACGTCAGCCGCTATCGCCGTGGGCACCTTGCCTGCGACCCCGCCTTGGCGGACCTTCGTGTGTCAGGCACATTCCCGCTGGATAACACCGAAAAAATCATCACCGCAGTGGCGGACACCTTGCAGCTCGACGTGCAGCATTTCACCCGCTACTGGGTGACGTTGAAGCCGCGAATGGCCTGACGCAAAAAAAGTTGCGCAGAGGTGGTCCGATTTCGCGTCTCACGAGACTTAACCCTCAGCACTTCAAATCAATGGGGGAACACTCGTGAATCGCACCGCACGCAAACGCCAGGGCTGGCAGTTATCGGTTACGCAAAAACTTGCCGGCGCAGTGGTCCAGGGCATCGCTTGCATGAGTGCAAGCGCCCCGCTGCTGCTGACGCCCGGCTGGGCCACCGCTGCCGAGCAGGCGCAGGCCGATTTCGATATCGCTGCCGGCCCACTGGCGCCCGCATTGGCCCGCTTTGGCCAGACCGCGCACATTCTGCTGTCTTATCCCACGGCATTGACCGAGGGCCGCAGCACCAGCGGCTTGCAGGGACGTTTCGATATCGACCAGGGCCTGGCGATGCTGCTGGCTGGCACTGGGCTTGAAGCCAGCCGCGGTGTCAACGGCAATTATTCGCTGCAAGCCACTACCACCGGGGCCTTGGAGCTGAGCGCGGTGTCCATCTCTGGCAAGGCGCCGGGTTCGACCACCGAAGGCAGCGGGCTCTACACCACCTATTCGTCGAGCAGTTCCACGCGCCTCAACCTCACCCCCCGCGAGACCCCGCAATCGCTCACCGTGATGACCCGCCAGCGCCTGGATGACCAGCGCCTGACCAACCTCACCGACGCGCTGGAAGCCGCCCCAGGCATCACCGTCGTTCGCGATGGCCTGGGCTCTGAGAGCGATTCGTACTGGTCGCGCGGGTTTGCCATCCAGAACTACGAGGTCGACGGTGTGCCGACCAGTACCCGCCTGGACAACTACTCGCAGAGCATGGCGATGTACGACCGCATCGAAATCGTGCGCGGCGCCACCGGCCTGATCAGCGGCATGGGCAACCCCTCGGCGACGATCAACCTGATCCGCAAGCGCCCCACCGCCGACGCCCAGGCCAGCATCACCGGCGAAGCGGGTAACTGGGACCGCTATGGCACCGGTTTTGATGTGTCCGGGCCGCTGACCGAAACCGGCAACGTGCGGGGGCGCTTCGTCGCCGACTACAAAACCGAAAAAGCCTGGATTGACCGCTACAACCAGCAATCGCAGCTGATGTATGGCATCACCGAATTCGACCTCAGCGAAGACACACTGCTGACCGTGGGCTTCAGCTACCTGCGCAGCGACATCGACTCGCCGCTGCGCTCCGGCCTGCCTACGCGTTTCTCGACAGGTGAACGTACCAACCTCAAGCGCTCGCTCAATGCCGCGCCAAGCTGGTCGTACAACGATCACGAGCAAACCAGCTTCTTCACCTCCATCGAGCAGCAACTGGGCAACGGCTGGAGCGGCAAGGCCGAGCTCACCCATGCCGATAACAAATTCGACGAGCTGTTCAACTTTGCCATGGGTGAGCTGAGCCCGGAGGGCAGCGGCCTGACCCAGTTGCCCGTGCGTTTTTCCGGCACCCCACGCCAAGACAACCTCGACCTGTACGTCACCGGCCCATTCAGCCTGTTCGGGCGTGACCATGAGTTGATTACCGGCATGACCCTGTCCCAATACCGGGAAAACACCCCAAGCTGGGGCGGCTGGCGCTATGACTACGCCGGCTCGCCAGCGGGTGTGATCGACAACCTGTTCACTTGGGACGGCAAGTCTGCCAAGCCGGACTTCGTCGAAAGCGGCAAGTCATCGATCGACGAAGACCAGTACGCGGCGTACCTGACCTCGCGCTTCAGCGTGACCGACGACCTCAGCCTGATTCTTGGCAGCCGCTTGATCAACTGGAAGCGCGACACCTCGGACAGGCCGTATGGCGGCGACGAAACCGAAGTGAACCGTGAGGAAAACGGCGTATTCATCCCTTATGCCGGCGTGGTCTACGACCTCGACGACACCTGGTCGCTGTACGCCAGCTACACCAAAATCTTCAACCCGCAGGGCTCGTGGGTCACCGACGAGAGCAACAAGCCGCTCGACCCGATGGAAGGTGTCGGCTACGAGCTCGGCATCAAGGGCACCCACCTCGATGGCAAGCTCAACTCAAGCCTCGCGGTGTTCAAGCTGGAGCAGGACAACCTGGCCATCTGGCAACACGACAACGTCTACAGCGCCGAACAGGACACCACCTCCAAGGGCATCGAACTGGAGCTGAACGGCGAGCTGGCCGAAGGCTGGCAAGCATCGGCCGGTTATGCCTATTCGGTGACCACTGACGCCGACGACCAGCGCATCAACACCAACCTGCCGCGCAACAGCTTCAAGACCTTCACCAGCTACCGGCTGCATGGGCCACTGGACAAGATCACGGTCGGCGGTGGGGTGAACTGGCAGAGCAAAGTCGGCGCCGACCTGCACACCTTCAGCCAGGGCAGCTACGCGGTCACCAACCTGATGGCCCGCTATGACATCAACCAGCACGTGAGTGCATCGGTGAACCTGAACAACGTGTTCGACCGTGAGTACTACAGCCAATCCGGCCTTTACGGCGTATATGGCACCCCGCGCAATGTGATGACGAGTTTCAAGTACAGCTTCTGATTCGAGCCACAGACACGTCAAATCCCCGCTCAACCCCAATCCCGGTAGGAGCAGCCTTGTGCTGCGAAGAGGCCCGCGACAGCAACGAAGATTGATGGTGTTGTCACGGGCCTCTTCGCAGCACAAGGCTGCTCCTACAGGGGGGTGCGTCCCCGGCAGGTGCGCCTATGTGTGCAAGGAGAATTGGGCGTTGGGTAACGGCATCGCTAAAAATCAGGGCAACCGCTTCTCCATCGGCTGATAGACCAGCCCGGCAAACTCGCCCACGTCGCCTGTCAGAACGAACCCATAGCGTTCGTAGGCGGCCACCGATGACAACGAGGCCCTGACCGTCACCACCGCCTCCCTCGCCTGCGCCAGTGCCGCGTTCATCAGGCGCGTACCGATGCCCCGACGTTGCCAGCCCGGTGCGACGAACAGCATGGCCACGTGGCGGCCTTCCTTGAATTCGATCAACCCGGTGAGGGCGCCGTCCGCGACGCACACCAGCATCAGGTTATCGCCCTCCATACGCTCGGCAAACGCCTGTGCCGCCGCCACCTTGGCGAAGGTGTCCACACCCTGCGCCGACAGTGAAGGTGCAACGGCCTGCATGAATGCGTTCAGGCACAGGGTGCTGGCAGAGGGCAGGTCGTCGTGGATCAGTTGGCGTATGTGCATGGTCGTCATCCGTGGCGAGTCAAAGCAGGATAATGCCCCGCCGCAAGCAACCCTAGCAATCAAGGGCCTGGCCGCGATCCGTTCGGCTCATGCGAGTGGCTGCGATAGTAGGACAACGAAACCCCCGTCTGGCGTTTGAAATACCGGCACAAATACGACGCGTCGGCGAAGTTGAGCGTGTCCGCGATTTGCCCAATCGCCAGGGTACTGTATGAAAGCAGTGCCTTGATTTCCAAGGTCACCTGGCGGTCAATCAAGCCTTTGGGGGTGTCATTGAAAAAAGCCTTGCTGAGCTGCGACAGATAAAACGGCGTGATCGTCAGCGCATCGGCATAAAACTTCACCTCTCGGTGGCGCATGCAGTGCTTGCCTATCAACTCCCAGAAACGCCAACTGAGTGTTTCCTGGCGGCTGAATTGCCGGCCCGCCTGGTACTGCGCCGGAAGTTGCTCGGCGATCTTCAGAAACAGGTTTTGCAGGTGATTTCTGAGCATGATGTGCTGGTACGTGGGGCAGCGCTGCGCAATGTCCCGCATGTGCGCCAACCAGCCCCCCAGCAGCGGCCTGTCAGCATTGGCCGGCACGCAGTGAGGGTGGTCATGCAAGAAAACGAACAAGGGGTTTGGCAGTTGGTAAGCCACCTCCGCAGCAAAGCCTTTGGGCATCAGGCAAAAAAATACCCTGAAACTGCGTGAGCGACGTTTGAGCAACGCGATCGTGTCCTCGGCCAACACCATCACATCACCACGCCTGACCGCCTGGTCCTTGAAGTTGAATGCGAAGGCGGCACTGCCGGACAAGCACACCAGCAGCGTAATGTAGGCATGGCCGAAAGACAGCGGCACGCCTACCCCTTCAGCGAGTGTGGTGTCACCCAACCGGGGCGGATCGCCCGGTGTAACCAGTTTCGGAATGTGCTGCATGGTGGCTCAACGCTGCCTGCTTAAACTTCGCAAAGCTTATCACCGCTCGCTGATGGAGTTTCGAAAAGTACCGAAACTGCCGAGGTACTGACGTGTACCCATCAAGCGCCGCGCACTACCCTGTGACGCCCGAGCAACCCAGGATGAGTACAGGACATGCGACTTGAAACACAACGGCTGCGGCTGCGCCCTTGGCAAGATACAGATGCCGCTGACTTATACGAATACGCCAAGGACGAACGCGTTGGCCCTGTCGCGGGGTGGCCACCGCACACCAGCGTTGCGCACAGTGCCGAGATCATCCGCACCGTGTTCAATCACCCGGAGGTGTATGCCGTCGAACTGAAGGAGAACGGCCGTGCAGTGGGATGTGTGGGCGTTCTGATAGGCGGCAACAGCCACTTCGAGATCAGCGAGCAGGAAGGCGAAATCGCCTACTGGATCGGCGTGCCGTACTGGGGCAAAGGCCTGATTCCCGAAGCCGTGCGTGAAGTGATGCGGCACGGGTTTGAAACCCTGAAACTCAAGGCGCTCTGGTGTGGCTATTTCGCTGACAACACCCAGTCTTTTGTTGCCCAATCGAAGTGCGGGTTCCGCCATCACCACACCGAAGAAAACAAATACAACCCGTCCCTTCAGGATTATCGAACCGAACACATCAGCTGCATCACTTACGCGCAGTGGCTCACGCCGGCTGACCACCCATGACGGGCGTACTAACAGCCAGGTGTGATGTGCGGTGATCGCTTAGCCAACCACTTTCAACCACGGCCAGCGCTCCCGGTAGCTGGCCGCTTTTTGCTCGAACAAGCCAGGTTGCAGGTTCAATGGGTTGGGCCTTAGCAGGTCGTGCTGAAGATCATCCAGCCCATGGGTGCTGTAGAGCACGCCGGTGTGGACATCTATGCCCAGGCAGGTCGAGCTGATCAGGTAGCGGTCGATGCCATCGGTTACCCGTTGCAATGCCGGGTAAGTGACGCCGAACTTCGAGGCGTACCACAGGTGAACACGGGCCTGGTTGCGCGCCTCGACATTGACGCCAAGGTGTGCGCAGGCCTGCTGAACCCGTGCGATCACCCGGTCTTCAGCCTCCCACGACAAGTCTTCATCGAAGTAGGCAATGTCGTAATCCTTGATGCCCCACGCTGCCGGTTGCCCGGAGCGATGGTTCCAGAAGGTCTGGAACAGGCACCCCGCTGTCAGCATGCAGTGCGGTATATCCAGCGCCGGCAACAGTGACAGCAAAGCCCGGTTGATGGGGTTTTCCTGGGCAATGGCCAGTACCTGCGCGTGGCTCAGTGGCTGCATCGTTACCTCCCTGGTGATTACGGGGCTGACGATAAGCCTACCTGAGCGTCAAGACATTCGCACTGCGCTCGGCGTCGCGAGGTGATCATCATGGAAGGTCAGTGAGTTGATTGCCCTGCCCTTGGGTCATGCGCGACCCGTGTAGGAGCAGCCTTGTGCTGCGAAGAGGCCGGTGATAACACAGTAAATCTTCAGTGCTATCACCGGCCTCTTCGCAGCACAAGGCTGCTCCTACACCGGGCGCGCGTGGCTGGGGTGCGCAGTCCGCTTTTCAAGCGCGCAGCTGATACCAGGTGGTCTTGAGCTGTGAGTACTTGTCGAACGAATGCAGCGACAGGTCGCGACCAAATCCCGACTGTTTGCCACCCCCAAACGGCACCGTGACATCCAGCGCATCCACCGTGTTGACCGAAACGGTGCCAGCCTTCAGCGCCCGCGCAACGCGATGCACCTGGTTGAAGTCGTCGCTCCACACCGACGCCGCCAGGCCGTAGACACTGTCGTTGGCCAGGCGCACGGCCTGCTCCTCGCTGTCGAACGCAGTGACCGCCAGCACTGGGCCGAACACTTCCTCCCGGGCCAGGCTCATGCTGCCATCGACGCCGGCAAAGATGCTCGGTTCGATGTAGTTGTCCGAGCCGTCAATGGTGAGGCGCCGGCCACCGCACACTAGCTGGGCGCCCTGCGCGTGCGCACGGTCGATGGCGGCCTTGATGCGACCGGTCTGCTCGGCATCGACGATGGCACCCGCGCGGCTTGCCGGGTCGAGTGGGTTGCCGGGCATCCATTGGCGGGCTTTGGCTTGCAAGCGCTCGATGAACGCATCGTGGATCGAGCGCTGCACATACAGGCGCGAGTTCGCCGAACACACTTCACCCTGGTTGAAGAAAATGCCAAACGCTGCTTTTTCCGCAGCCAGGTCCAGGTCCTGGCAGGTGTCGAACACCAGGTTCGGGCTCTTGCCGCCACACTCCAGCCAGACCTGCTTGAGGTTCGACTGCGCCGAGTACTGCATGAAGTACTTGCCTACCTGAGTGGAGCCGGTGAACACCAGGCAATCGACGTCGGGGTGCAGCCCCAGCGCCCGGCCCGCGTCTTCGCCCAGGCCCGGCACGACATTCAGCACGCCCTCCGGCAAACCGGCTTCCAGCGCCAGTTGCCCCAGGCGCAGCGCCGAGAACGGCGATTGCTCGGCGGGTTTTAGCACCACGCTGTTGCCGGCCGCCAGCGCCGGCGCAAGCTTCCAGGCCGCCATGTCGAGCGGGAAGTTCCACGGCACCACGGCGGCGACCACGCCCAGCGCTTCGCGGGTGATGGTGGCGAGCGCGTTGGGCGCGGTGGGCGCTACCTGGTCGTACAGCTTGTCCAGTGCCTCGCCGTACCAGGCAAAGACATGCGCCGAGCCGGGGACGTCGATGGTGTAGGCATCCATGACCGGCTTGCCCATGTTCAGCGAGTCCAGCAGCGCGAGCTCTTCGCGGTTGGCCATGATCAGCTCGGCCAGGCGCAACAGCACCTTCTTGCGTTCGATCGGGGCCATGCGCGACCACGGGCCTTGCTCGAAGGCACGGCGTGCGGTGGCCACCGCCAGGTCGACTTCAGCCTGACCACAGGCGGCGACCTGCGCCAGCACCTGCTGGGTGGCCGGGTTGATGGCGGCGAACGTGGCGCCGCTGTTAGCGCTCACCTGCTGGCTGCCGATCAGGGCCTTGTCGGGCAAACGCAGGCTTGCAGCGCGCGTTTGCCAGTATTCGAGACGCTCCATTTTCACTCCCTATGACTGTCTTGGATTCTGGGGCTGCGCTGCAGCCCATTCGCGGCGCAAGGCCGCTCCTACAGACGATCGCCTGCACGTGTGGGAGCGGCCTTGCGTCGCGAATGGGGCGCAAAGCGCCCCCACTGGCTCAGAGCCTGCCCACTAACCGGGCAGTGCGGTCTACAGCGATACGTGTCTTGTCGACCAGTTCGTCCAGCTCGGCGTGGTTGGCCACCAGTGCCGGCGCCATGATCATCCGGCCCAAGGTCGAGCGAATGATCACGCCTTCTTCGAAGCCGAAGGTGCGGCACTGCCAGGCCAGGTCGTTCTCATTGGCAAAGCGCTTGCGGGTCGGCTTGTGTTCAGCGAACTGCAGCGCCGCCACCAGGCCCGCACCCTGCACCTGGCCAATCAAGGGGTGATCGGCAAACACTTCACGCAGGATGCGCTGCAGGTACGGCCCGGTGTCATCCTTCACCTGGCGCACGATGCCTTCATCGCGCAGCGCCTTGAGGTTGGCGATGGCCACGGCCGCCGCCACCGGGTGGCCTGAGTAGGTCAGGCCGTGGGCAAACACGCCGCCGCGTTCCACCAGGGCTTCGGCGATGCGCTTGCTCAGCACCAGGCCGCCCATGGGCACATAGCCGCTGGTCAGGCCCTTGGCGATCGACAGGGTGTCCGGCTCGAAGCCGAAATACTCATGGGCAAACCATTCGCCGGTGCGGCCAAAACCGCCGATCACCTCGTCGGCGCACAGCAGCACGTCGTACTGGCGGCAGATCCGCTGGATCTCGGGCCAGTAGCTTTCCGGTGGGAAGATCATGCCCCCGGCCCCCTGGAAGGGTTCGGCGACAAAACCGGCGACGTTTTCCGCGCCCAGTTCGAGGATCTTTTCCTCCAGTTGCAGCGCGCAGCGGCGGCCGAACTCGGCCGGGGTCAGCTCGCCACCTTCGGCGTACCAGTACGGCTCGTCGATGTGCGCCACGTCCGGGATCAGCCCACCCATCTCGTGCATGAACTTCATGCCCCCCAGCGCCGTGGCCGCCAGGGTCGAGCCGTGGTAGCCATTCCAGCGGCCAATCATGATCTTCTTGGTCGGCTGGCCAACCACCTGCCAGTAACGGCGCACGGTACGGATCAGCACCTCATTGGCCTCGGACCCGGAGTTGGTGTAGATCGCGTGGCTGTAGTGGCCAGGCAACAGGCTGAACAGCAACTCGGACAGCTCGATCACCGCTGGGTGGGTGGTGTGGAAAAACATGTTGTAGTAGGCCAACTGGTCCATCTGCGCGGCGGCGGCGGCGGTCAGGTCCTTGCGACCGTAACCCAGCTGAGTGCACCACAGCCCCGACATGCCATCCAGGTAACGCTTGCCTTCGCTGTCCCACAGGTGCAGCCGCTCACCTCCAACCATGACCCGCGGGCCTTCGGCATTGAGTGCCTTCTGGTCGAGAAAGGCATGGATGTGGTGCGCGGCGTCGGCGGCCTGGTAGTCACGGGTCTGGCGTTGGGGAGCGAAAGGCGCATTCATGGGTGGTTTTCCTTGTTGTCGGTGGGTGTTGCAGGGCTGCGGCGCTTAGCGCAGCTTGCCCATGTAGCTTTCCAGCGGGTCCTTGCCCAGCACGCCCTGGGCATTGGCCAGCGCGTCGATGAACAAGGAAAACAGTTCGGATTGCGTGCCGATGTCGAGCTTGGCATAGACGTTTTTGCGGTGGGACTTGATGGTGTCTTCCGACACCCCCAGGCGCTCGGCTAGGGACTTGGTCGAATGGCCACGCAGGATGAGCTGGGCGATACGGCACTCGCGCTCGGTCAGCAACGAGCTGCCAAAGTTGTTGAGCGCGGCATGGATACGCTGCTCCAGCACGTTCTCGAAACGCCCCCCGCGGCTCCCCAGCCCGGCGAAGTGCTTGTTGAGCACCGCCAGCACCCAAGGCGTGACACGGCCGAACAGCTCGCGGCTTGGCACGTCCAGTTTGTCGGTGAAGGCCAGCGACACCGCCAGGCTCTGGCCGGGTGCGACCTGCAGGATGTAATTGAGCTCATCCTCCAGGTGCGAATGGCGGTAGAACGACTGGTAGTACTCACTCACTTCGAAGTGGTCAGGGGCCACGTCGAACAGGCCGTAGCAGCCAGACTCGACGCGCTCCACGCAGGCACCGTAGAACGGGTCGAGCAGGTAGAACCCGGAAAGGTAGCGGCTGACATTGCCTTCTGGCAGCCAGGGCGCCTTGTCATCCTGCTCGAACAGCGCGCTCGGCATGCCGTCATGGGGGTAGAGGTAGACGGTGGTGGCCTGGATCGGCCGGATCAACCCGAGCGCACCGAACAAGGTGGCGGCAAAGCCCGGTTGGCCGATCATGTCGGTCACCTTGGCCATGTGCTCGAACCACTGCTCTGAAGCCAATTGGTCACTGTTCACTGGAGTTCTGCCGGTAGCGGGAAACGGTATCGCCGTCGGGGCGGCGCGTTGTTTGCAAATACTCCCACGGCCAGGCAGAGACCGAAATCACCCTTTGGGGTGAGCGTTTTCAGGCGACGACCGGCTCACCCCAAAGGGTGATTTCGAGTGTGCCCGGGGTGTGGGAGCATCGTCCGGCCCCACCCCTGAGGGCCGCGCACCGCACGCTGGCCCAGCCTCCTTTCATGACACCACACGGTATCGAGCCCACTCGCCTACCGCGGCGTCCTGCATCCGATTTCAGGAGTTAGCAATGCATACAACAACAACTACAGCCCAACCCGCCCATGCTGCGTCGTCCTCCAGCCCTTCGGGCCGCTTCAGAAAATCCATGGGGCTGAGCGCCCTGGTGCTGTTCGGCCTTGCCTACATGGTGCCACTGGCGGTATTCACCACCTATGGCCTGGTTACCCAGATGACCAAGGGGCACCTGCCCACCGCCTACCTGCTGACCCTCGCCGCCATGCTGCTGACTGCCTACAGCTATGGCCGCATGGTGCAAGCGCACCCCTATTCCGGCTCCGTGTACACCTACACCCGCAAAGCCTTCGGCACCCACATCGGCTTCATGACCGGCTGGACGCTGCTGCTCGACTACATCTTCTTGCCGTTGCTCAGCTACCTGCTGATCGGCATCTACATGTCGGAGTACTTCCCGGCCATCCACGCCTGGGTGTGGGTCGCAGGCTCCATCGCCCTGGTGACCTTCCTCAACCTGATCGGTATCGAATCGATTACCCGGGTGAACTGGATTCTGGTGGTCGTCCAGCTGGTGTTCATCATCGTCTTCGTCGGCTTGTCGATCAGCAACCTGGCCGGCCAGTCGGCACCTGTGTCATTGCTTGCGCCCTTCCACCATGAGGGCTTCAGTGTGCCACTAATCATGACCGGCGCCGCGGTGCTGTGCCTGTCGTTTCTTGGTTTCGATGCGGTCTCGACCATGGCCGAGGAAACCAGCAACCCGACGTTTCGCATCCCACTGGCGATCATGGCCGTGTCACTGATCGGCGGGCTGCTGTTTCTGGTGGTGTCGTATTGCGCGCAGATGGTCTTCCCGGAGTGGGGCAGCTTCGCCGACCCCGACTCGGCCTCGGTGGACGTGATGCGCCGGGTGGGCGGTGAACTGTTGGTGACGGCGTTTACCGCCACCTATGTCGCCGGCTGCTTCGCTTCGGCCATGGTCTCCCAGGCAAGCGTGTCGCGGGTGCTGTTCGCCATGGGGCGCGATGGGGCGTTGCCGGCGGTGTTTGGTCAACTGGTGACGAAAAAGCGCGTACCGGCGGCGGCGATCATGCTGGTCAGCCTGCTGTCGCTGATCGCCCTGTTCATCACCCTCGACACCGTCGCCAACATGATCAGCTTCGGCGCGTTGTTCGCGTTTTCCGCCGTGAACCTGGCCGTGGTCAAGCACTACCTGGTCGACCAGAAGCTGCGTGGCACGCGCAACTGCCTGCTGTACGGCGTGGTTCCTGGGCTGGGGTTTCTCAGTACGCTGTGGCTGTGGAGCAGCTTGTCGAGCCTGTCGTTCACCATCGGGCTGTGCTGGATGGGCGTGGGGTTCGCCTGCCTGCTTGGGCTGACCCGGGCGTTTCGGGTGAAACTGCCCGAGCTGCAGATGGCCGAATAAGGCTCAGAGCGTCATGAGCATTTCGTGCCAGGCCATGCCACCGTGCTCCGAGGGCGATGGCTGCACGTAGGTGTAGCCCAGCTTTTGGTACAGCGCGACATGCTGCTCTTTGCACATCAGGTGGATGGTCTGCTTGCCCTGGGCCTTCATGCGCTGGATGAACTCGCTCATCAGCCGTTTTGCATAGCCTTTGCCCTGGTGTGCGGTGTCGACCACCACCGACATGATCACCACGTTCGGTGCCGCTGGGTCATGGCCGACCAGCTCCTTGAAGGCCTCGTCAGACATGACCACGTCATGCGCACAGCCACTGTTGATGAAGCCGACGGTTTCGCCCTCGGCTTCGAGCAGCAGAAAACCTTCCGGGTACTGGGCAATGCGGGTGCGGATTTTTTCCAGGGTTGCCGCTTCATCCCCTTCATAGGCGCCGATTTCGATCGCGTAGCAGCGTTCGGCGTCGGCGGGCACGGGGTTGCGGAACTGAGGGGCGCTCATGCGCTGACTCCTTGGGGTAATGACGACAGGCTGCATGATAAATCACTGCCGATTATTTTCAGCATGACAGGATCGTTTCCTGGGCTGAGCGATCTGATTACCATGCCACCCTCGCCACCTCGACACGGAAACGCCCAATGACTGCTACCGCCACGTGCCTCACCGAACCCGGCCGCTGTGCACGCCTGAAAGCGTCCAGCAGCCGCGACCACGACAGTGTCGATGCACTGGTCATGGCCGCACGCCCCTTCGAGGACCGTGAGCGCTATGCCCGCTTCCTGCAGGTGCAACACCGTTTCCATGGCAGCCTGACGGCGTTGTACCGCGACGAGCAGCTGAATCGACGGCTGCCGGGGTTGGTGCATTTATCGCGGTTCGAAGCGGTGGAGGCAGATCTGCAAGCCCTGGGGTTGCCGCTGCCTTCTGCGCCGCAACGGGTTATTGCCAGCCCTGCCGAGGCGCTGGGTTGGCTGTATTGCAGCGAAGGGTCGAACCTGGGGGCGGCGTTCCTGTTCAAACAGACCCAGCGCCTGGGCCTGGATGGCAACCTGGGCGCTCGGCACCTGGCGCCCCACCCCGATGGCCGCGGCCTGCACTGGCGTGAGTTTGTCGCCAAGCTTGATGGGTTGGCACTGGAGGCTGATGAGGAAGCGGAGGTGGTTGCCGGGGTGATTGCCGCGTTTGACAGTTATCGGGGGCATGTGCGGGCTGTGTTTGTGGCGGGTGGGGGTTGATAGTGCGTTGGGGCTGACAGGTGGTTGGCTGGGGATTTTTGGCGCGTTTGAGATCGAGCGCCGCCCGCGCGGCGCTCGATCTCATAGGCGCCAAATCAATCACCCCTATCACCTCTAGAACTTTTCCCTATTTAAAGGTCTATCTGCACAGGTAAATAGAACCAGAGGTTGGCTTCGCTCATGAAAATGCATGTCGCACGGTTGATGCTTCTCAGCCTGTTCACGTTCGCGGCGGTGGGCTCGGCATCAGCATCACAGATGAAGACCTCGAACGCGGTCTCCCCGGCGGCAACCGTTCAGGCACCGCAGCATCCGGCAGAAAACCCGTGGCCGACCGTGGCCAGCCTGGCGGGTGAACACACGGCGCCGTTGCTCGCCCATGATGACCGCGACTGGCACGATGATCGTTGGCACGATCGCAGAGGCGAATGGCGCCGCGAACAATGGCGCCGCGAGCAAGCCCGCCGCGAAGCCGAGCGCCGACGCGATTGGGAACGCCGTCGTGATTGGGAGCGCCGCCATGAACGGGCGATGCATCACCGCTATCAGGACGATCACCGCTACTATCGCCGTTGATGCGCGGCCCCGGTAGGAGCAGCCTTGTGCTGCGAAGAGGCCAGTGACAGCAACGACGATTTACTGGGTGGCTACCGGCCTCTTCGCAGCGCAAGGCTGCTCCTACAGGGAAATGCTTAACGGCCGATGGTCTGGCCGGGTCCCATTCTGTTTTATCAGCTCGGCGATTCGACAACTGTGGTTTCGGCAGCCTCTGCCAGCTTCAACCGGTCAGCTTTGCTGATGTACTTGGGCTTGCTTTTCGGCGCCAGCTTGGCACTGGCTTTCTTGGCATGCGCCTGCATCAACTGTTTGATCTTCTTACGACGGTTCATGGTTCCACTGGGCCTGTAGGTCTGGTTACGCTGTAGGCATCATACCTGTACGCCTGAGAAATCAAACCCGCGAATATCCGCTACGAAAACTGCCCGGCGTCAGCCCCACCACCTTTTTGAATGCCCGGTTCAAATGGCTCTGGTCGAAGAACCCGCACGCGATGGCGGCATCGGCGATACTCAGGCCTGCACGCAACAGGCGCTGGGCGTGGGCGACCCGCACCTGGATCTGGTAGCTGTGGGGCGAGATGCCCACGCTCTTCTTGAATACCCGGATTAAGTACAACGGCTCAAGGCCTACCAGGCTGGCCAGGTGCTCCAGCGAGACGTGCTGGTCGTATTCGTCTTCGAGCTTATGCCGCACCTGCTGCACGGCCTGCTTTTCGATGGCCTCGGTGGCTGCATCGCACAGGCTGCTGGGCGCGAACAACAAGGGCAGCAACTCCAGCAACAGGCTTTCTCGCTCCAGACTACAGTGCGACGCCTCGAGCGCTTGATGGTGATGCAAAAACGTGCGGGCCAGTGCCGGGCGCTCGGCGAACGCAGCCCGGAACAGGTGGATGAAGTCGCTGGCCTGCTTCGGCATCAAGGTGCCATTGAGCCAGTGTGGGTCCACATACAGCATGCGGTACATCCAGCCCTGCTCATGGGCGGGCACGCCATCGTGGATCTCCCCGGGGCTGATGGTAACCATACTCCCCGGCCCGCCCAGGTCATGGCGACCGCGGTAGTACATGCGCTCCATGCCGGCGCTGATAACGCCCACGGCATAGCGATCATGCGAGTGGCGGCCGAACGCCTGGTGGCTGTATCGCGCGGTCAGCAGTTCACACCCCCCTTCAGGTATGCGCCTGAACGCAGCGAAATCCTTGTTCACCTTGTCCCCCTCTCCCAAGCTCAACCACCGCGTGTGCAGTTTTTTACAATACGTTCCGACGGTAGCTGGCTACGTTATCACGCCTTAAACAGGCACTGATCAACGGGAACCCTCATGTCGACCAACAACAACCGCGCAATCCTCGAACTGACGTTCGGCGGGTTGATGCTCAGCCTTTCCGCCTTGACTGTCGCATTCGCCCAGATAGGCGCCGGCGGCGCGGGCTTCTACCGGATGCTGTTTGCCTCCATCCTGTTCTTCCTGCTGCTCAAGGCGCGGCGTACGCCGGTCATGCTCAAGGGCTTCAAGGCGCAGCTGTACACCGGGCTTGCGGGCGTGTTTCTGGCCATCGACCTGGCACTCTGGCACCAGAGCATCTACATCGTCGGCCCTGGCATCGGTTCGATCCTGACCAATTGCCAGGTGTTTTTCATGACCTTCCTGGGTTTTTACCTGCTCAAGGAACGGCCCTCGGCCAACTTCCTCGTCTCGATCACCCTGGCCTTTATCGGGCTGTACCTGTTGCTGATGCCAGAAATGAGCAGTGCGCTGGGCATGAAGGGCGTCATCTATGGGGTACTGTCGGGGCTGGCCTATGCCGTCTGTGTGTACTTCCTCAAGGTCAACACCCAGTTGCCCGACGGCGGTGGCGACAAGATCGCGCAGATGCTCAACCTGAGCCTGTGGGCTGCGCTGGTCTTGCTTGGCTACGCCCTGGCCAACGGTGAGAGCCTGGCGATCAACGATGGGCAGACCTGGCTGATGTTGGTGATCTATGGCGTGCTGGTGCAGTTCGTCGGCTGGCTGTTGGTCAACCGTTCGATTGGCGCGATCAGCCTGGGCCTGGCGGGCTTGATCCTGCTGCTGGAGCCGGTGATCACCTACTTCATCGACATCGCCTTCCTTGGCAAGGCCAACTCGACGCTCCAAGTGTGCGGCGCGTTACTGACCATTCTGGCGGTTTACATCGGCTCGATACGCCCCCCGAAAAAAGCCGACGCAGCCCTGCCCGACGCCACCTGAAACGCCCCGGCCGGGCATGCATCCCGTCTCATTGCGCTGCGCCTTGACGTTATTTTCACAACCTTCAGATTAGCGTCACGCCCTTTCCGGCCACGCGCGCATTGGGTGGCTGCCAAGGTTCTACGAGGCATACGTGTCAGCTATTAAAAAAATCCCCACGCGCAAAGGCGTGGACTGGGCCGGCCTGGGCTGGCTCCTGCTGTTCTTCTGGTATTTCTCCGGCGTTACCCAGGCGCTGCTGCTGTTCAGTGGCACCACCGGCTTTGCCGGCTTTCGCGATGCGCTGTTTCTCAGCAGCCTGTGGCTGGCCCCTGTACTGCTGCTGCCGCGCTTTACCCGCGCCACAGCGGCAGTCATCGGCCTGGTGCTGTGGGCCGCCTCGCTGGTCGGCCTGAGCTACTTCGGCATCTATCGCCAGGAGTTCTCGCAAAGCGTCATCTTCGTGATGTTCGAGTCCAATACCGCCGAGGCTGGCGAGTATTTCAGCCAGTACTTCAGCCTCTGGCTGGGCCTGGCGCTGCTGCTGTATACCGTGGTGGCCGTGCTGCTGTACAAGCGCGTGCGCCCGGTCACGCTGACCTTGCGCAGCCGCATTCCGGTGGTTGTCCTGCTGCTGGTGGCCAACCTGGTGTACCCCTTCTACAAACAGATGGTCACCCAGGAACGCAACTTTGCCGACGCTGCCGAAAAGGTTCAGCAACGCATGGAACCTGCCGTGCCGTGGCAGTTGCTGGTCGGCTACAAGCAATACCGCCAACAGTTGAACAACATGCAGGAACTGCTGGCGCAGAACGCTGCGCTGCCACCCTTGCAGAACCTGCGCAACAGCAGCGGTGACGCGCCGCGCACGTTGGTCCTGGTGCTGGGCGAATCGACCACCCGCGAGCACATGCACCTGTACGGCTACCCGCGCGATACCACGCCCAACCTTGATGCGCTGGCCGCCAGCGACAAGGGCCTGACGGTGTTCAGCAACGTGGTGTCGCCACGCCCCTACACCATCGAAGTGATGCAGCAGATCCTGACCTTTGGTGACGAACAGCACCCGGACCGCTTCCTCACCGACCCGTCGCTGATCAACTTGATGAAACAGGCAGGCTACAAGACCTTCTGGATCACCAACCAGCAGACCATGACCAAGCGCAACACCATGCTGACCACCTTCTCCCAGCAAACGGACGTGCCGGTCTACCTGAACAACCAGCGCAACCAAAACGCCAGCCAGTACGACGAAGTGGTGCTGGACCCGTTCGAGAAAGCCTTACAAGACCCTGCACCGAACAAGTTCATCATCATCCATCTGCTGGGTACGCACATGGATTACCGCTACCGCTACCCGAATGCCTTCCAGCATTTCAGCGATCGCCAGGGCGTGCCGGCCAAGCTTTCGCCCAGCGAGGTGGAAACCTACAACTTCTATGACAACGCAGTGCGCTACAACGACCACGTGGTGTCGAGCCTGATCAAGCGCTACTCGGCCACCACCCCCAACGGCTTCTTGCTGTACCTCTCCGACCACGGTGAGGATGTTTACAGCTCGGGCGATCACGACCGCCTGGGGCGCAACGAAGGCGCCCCGACCCGGCCGATGTACACCATCCCGTTCCTGCTGTGGACCTCACCCAGCTGGCAAGCGGCCCACCCGCGCGACCTGCAGGCCACGGCCAACCGTGCCTACAGCAGTTCGCACCTGATTCACACGCTGTCCGATCTGGCCGGGCTCAGCTATGACCTGTACGACCCTGCCAAAAGCATCGTCAACCCGCAGTTCGAGGTTGTGCCGCGCTGGATCGGTGACCCCTACCGCAACAACGGCCTGCGCGAGTTCGACCACCTGCCACAGGACAAGGCCGAGCCTGTGCAGGAGACGGCCAGCAACGTGAAATAACCCCCTCACAACCACCGGGAGCGGCCTTGAGCCGCGCCCGGTCGGCGCTTAAATTAAATTTAAATTGATTTTAGACTAAGCCTGTTACAAGCTCTGCCTACTCCCTACAGCGCAGAGCCCACCATGCCCGCAGCCCCCCGAGAACCCCGCAAGGACGGTGCCGTCACCCGTACCCGGATCCTGGAATCCGCCGGTGAACTGTTCGCCGCGCTCGGTTATGCCGAAACCAGCAACAAGGCCGTGGCCGCCAAGGCCGAGGTCGACCTGGCGTCGATCAATTACCACTTTGGCAGCCGCAACGGCCTGTATCTGGCCGTGCTCGACGAGGCGCGCCAGCGCTTTCTGGATATCAGCGACTTGCAGCGGATCACCCAGGGCACACAGCCGGCGGCAGAAAAACTGCGGGTATTGGTAGAGCTGGTGGTTCGCAAGGCCTCCCAGGCCCAGGACAATTGGCACCTGCGTGTGCTGGCCGCCGAAATCCTCGCCCCCAGCCCCCACGGCCAGGCCCACCTGCAGGCCGCAGCGCCGCTGAAGCTGGCGCTGCTGAAAGGGCTGTTCAGCGAAATCACCGCCATCCCCGTGGACGCCCCTGCCCTCACCCGCTGCATCCTCTGCGTCACCGCGCCCTGGGCCATGCTGCTGATCGGCCCGCGCGGCGGGTCGGGGGCGCTGCACGAGATTCTTCAAATGCCCGGCGATGCAGTGGCTGCCCAGCTGTACAGCTTCGCCCTGGCAGGCCTGCAGGAAGTTGGCCGCCAGTATGCCCAGGCGGGCGTCAACTGATCACGCACGGATCGCGGCTCCCACGAACGCCTCACTCAGTTCAGGTCAGCCCCATGCACTCGACAGCCGATAACACCTCCCCCACCGCGCAAGCCGCAGCGGATACGCACACGTCTATCCCGCTGCTGCTGGCCGCACTGATGCTGGTGATGTTCCTCGCGGCCCTCGACCAGACCATCGTCTCGACCGCGCTGCCGACCATCGTCAGCGACCTTGGCGGGCTGCGCTGGCTGTCCTGGGTCGTCACCGCCTACCTGCTGGCGTCTACGGTGGTGGTGCCGTTGTACGGCAAGTTCGGTGACCTGTATGGCCGCAAGCGGGTATTGCAGATTGCCATCGTGCTGTTCCTGCTCGGTTCGGCGCTGTGCGGCGCGGCGCAAGACATGGCCCAGCTGATCGCCTTCCGGGCCCTGCAAGGCTTGGGCGGCGGCGGCCTGATGGTGGTGGCGATGGCCGCGATCGGCGATGTCATCGCGCCGGCCGAACGCGGCCGTTACCAAGGCTTGTTCGGCGGCGTGTTCGGCCTGGCGACGGTGGTGGGCCCGCTGATCGGCGGTTTTCTGGTGGAGCACCTGTCCTGGCACTGGATCTTCTATATCAACCTGCCGCTGGGCCTGCTCGCGCTGCTGGTGATCGGCGGCGTGTTCCGCCCACACGTGGCTCGGGTCAAACACGTGGTCGACTACATCGGTGCGTTCTTTCTGACCGTGGCCCTGGCGGCCGTGGTGCTCATCACCAGCCTGGGCGGCAGCCTGCTGCCGTGGGCCTCGCTGGATGTGCTGTGCCTGGCGATGTTCGCCCTGATCGGCCTGGTCGGCTTCGTTTTCGAACAACGCCGCGCCGCCGAACCGATCATGCCGCTGCACCTGTTTCGCCATCGCACCTTCGTGCTCGCCGGCCTGATTGGCTTTATTGTCGGGGTGTCGCTGTTCGGTGCGGTGACCTTCCTGCCGCTGTACATGCAGGTGGTGAAAAACGCCACGCCGACCAGTGCCGGCTTGCAGATGCTGCCGTTGATGGGCGGCCTGCTGGTGGTGTCGGCGATTACCGGGCGGCTGATCAGTCGCTGGGGCCGCTACCGGATCTTCCCAATCGTCGGCACCCTGCTGCAGGTGATTGCCCTGGGCCTGCTCAGCCGGCTGGACCTGCACCCCCCCATGGCGTTGATGAACGTCTACATGGGCCTGCTGGGTGCCGGGCTGGGCATGGTCATGCAGGTGCTGATCCTGGCCGTGCAGAACAGTGTCGAGCCTCGCCACATGGGCGTGGCGACGTCTGGCGCCACGCTGTTCCGCTCGATTGGCGGCTCAATCGGCGTGTCACTGTTCGGCGCATTGTTTTCCCATGCGTTGCTGGGGCAACTGAGCGGCGACTTCGCCAGCCAGGCTGGGGCAGCGGCCAGCCTGTCACCCACCGCGGTGCATGCATTGCCGGCCGCCTTGCAACAGACTTACCTGGAAGCGTTTTCTGCCGCCATGCACGAGGTGTTCCTGATGGCCTGCCTGATTACCAGTGTGGCATTCGCCTTATCGTGGCTGCTGCGCGAGGTGCCACTGCGCCGGGCTCAAGCGCCTGACAAGGCTGCCCCCGTCGCTGTGCCCAGCCGTCGATAGCTGTAAAGCGCCACCAACGCGACCGCCACTCCCGCGACCACCGCGACTTGATAACCCGCCTTGGCGCCCAACAGGTCGACCACCTGCCCTGACGCCAACGCCCCCAGCGCGACACCGACATTCAACCCCGCCAGCAGCCAGGTCATGCCCTCGGTGAGCTGCTGTGCGGGCACACGGCGCTCCACCAGCGACATAGCCACGATCAGCGTCGGCGCAAAGAACAGGCCCGCCAGCAGAACGGCAGCAGCTAGCCCAAAGACGCTGTCAGCCAACAGCAACGGCAAGGTCGTCACTGCTGT
The DNA here is from genome assembly GCF_900184205.1 of Pseudomonas sp. LAIL14HWK12:I10. NCBI lineage: Bacteria > Pseudomonadati > Pseudomonadota > Gammaproteobacteria > Pseudomonadales > Pseudomonadaceae > Pseudomonas > Pseudomonas sp. LAIL14HWK12:I10. The sequence goes on from NZ_FXWU01000003.1 coordinate 361,337, forward strand.
CGCCAGGCCGCCCAGCAACAGCAGCCGGTGCAAGGGCGTTGGCAATTTCAAGGCCCCGAATACCAGGCCAGCAGCGCAGGAACCGACGGCATAGCACGCCAATACCACGCTGGCCGCTGCCGGCATGCCGGCCTGTTCGGCAAAGGCCACGCTGACGATGTCGACGCTGCCCACGATCACGCCCATGGCCACCATCAGCAACGCCAGCAGCCGAACATCCCAGTGCTGCAACACCGAGCCCTGGCCTTTCGATGCACCCGCGTCTGCATCCACGGGCGGTTCGCTGCCGGTTTGGGCGACCAGGGCGAACACCCCGATCGCCAACAGCAGCGCAGCAGCCAATGGCCCGGCATGGGGCAGCACACCCACGCAGAGCCCCACCGACACCGGTGGCCCAGCAATGAACGTGACCTCGTCGAGCACCGTCTCCAGGGAATACGCCACCTGCAACTGCGGCGTGCCCCGGTACAGCGCCGTCCAGCGCGCACGCACCATCGCCGACATGCTGGGCATGAAGCCCGCCAACGCGGCCCCGACGAACAGCCCCCAATCGGGCGCTTGCCACCAGGTACAGGCCAGCAGCACCAACAGGCCCACCACACACAAGCCTGCAGCGGCGGGCAGCACACGGCGCTGCCCGTGCCGGTCGACCAAGCGGGACACCTGCGGTGACATCAGCGCATAGGTCAACACGAACGTCGCCGCCACGGCCCCCGCCAGGGCATAGCTACCGCGTAGCTGCGAGAGCAGAGTGATGATGCCGATGCCCGTCATTGGCAAAGGCAAACGTGCCACCAGGCCTGCCAAGGCGAAGCCGGCCGTGCCTTTTGCCTGGAACAGCTGGCGGTAAGGGTTGAGCATGATCGACTCTCCGTATCGAAAAAAGCGGCTTACATACAAGCCGTATGATTAAAACCCTATTATCATACGCACTGAATGTAAAGCCGCATTTCCAGGAGCCCCAATGGTCAGACGTACCCGCGCCGACATGGAACAGACCCGCGCCACTCTGCTGGAGACCGCTCGCCAGGTTTTCAGCCAACGTGGTTATGGTGAAACATCGATGGACGACCTGACGGCCCAGGCCAACCTCACCCGTGGCGCCCTTTATCATCATTTCGGCGACAAGAAGGGCCTTTTGGCCGCCGTTATCGCGCAAATCGACGCAGAAATGGACGCGCGGCTGCACGCGATTTCCGACACGGCCAGCGACCCCTGGGAGGGCTTTCGCAACCGCTGCCGCGCCTACCTGGAAATGGCCCGCGAGCCGGAGATTCAGCGCATCGTGTTGCGTGATGGGCGTGCCGTATTGGGTGCCCCTACCCCGCAAGCGCAGCTGCACTGCGTCGCGTCGCTGCGCAGCATGCTGGAGCAGTTGATGGCGCAGGGCGTGGTCGCCCAGGCCAATCCACAGGCGTTGGCGTCGCTGATCTGCGGGGGCCTGGCAGAAACGGCATTCTGGATTGCCGAAGAAGAGGGCCAAGGCCAAAGGCTGGAGCAGGCCCTGGACGCCATGGAACTGATGCTCAAGGGGCTGCGCAACCCCTGCTGAAAAACCGCGCAGGCGGACTATCCTGTGAGAGGGGGTTCACGCCCACAGGAGGTGTGCCATGCGTTCGCTCACATGGAGTTACCTGCTGGTGCTGCTGTGCACTGCACCTGCCGCCCAGGCGCAGTCAGTGGTACCGCTGAAAGGCCAGAGCAGCCAGCAGATGCAACTGGACATCAATGATTGCAATACCGTCGCCACCAATGCCGCGAACAGCGCCTCGACATCCAGCGATGCCCACGTTGGTGGCCGGGTACGCGGCGCGGCAGCTGGCGCAGCTGCAGGTGCCGTCGGCGCGCAGGTCCGCGGCAATCAGCATGAAGAGCTATACGACCGGGCCAGCGACGATGCCAAGCAGCAATACCGGCAAAACCGCGCCGGTGAAACCGCCGCTGCCGGTGCGGCAGTGGGTGGCATGCGCCAGCGCCAGGATCGCCGCCAGGACCGGCGTACCCAGGGCGAAGCGCAGAGCTCGGCCCATGCCAGCGCGTACAGCGGTTGCCTGCAAGGGCGTGGGTACCAGGTCAACCCTTGAAGGTTTGATGCACCAAGGTCAGGCCGACGGCAGGCATTAGAACTTGGCCAGTTCTTCCCGGCAAAACTCGACAAACAGTTGTGCCGGCTTGGTCAACTGAACCCGCTTCAAGCGGGCTGCCGCCAGCCCCGACAGCGCCACAGGTTCGGCGATATCGACCATGGCCAGACGCTGCCCATCGTAGGTGCATTCCGAATGTGGGCGGGTCACCAACAGCGAAAAACCGAACCCCTGCCCCACCATCCCGCGCACCATCTCGATCGACGGCGAGCTGAAGACGATGTTCGGGGTCAGGCCCATTTCGTTGAACAGGCTGACGAAGTAAGTCCGGCTGGGTGCCACGTCCAGCAAAATCATCGGCTCGGGGCAGAGATCGCGCAGCGAGACCTGGCTTTGCCCAGCAAAGCGGTGCTTTTCGGGCAACAGCACATAGGGTTTTTGCGGCGGCATCAGCGGCTCGGCCTCGATGGTGCCGTCCAGGTCGTGGTCGTAGAGAAACGCCAGGTCGAAGGTGCCGGCGGTCAGGCCCTGAATCAGGTCCTGCTGCTCGCCATCGCGCAGGCGAATGTCGACGCCAGGGTAGCGTTCGCGAAAGCCGGCGATCAGGCGCGGCAGGTACAGTGGCGCCACTGTCTCGAAACAGCCGATATCGATTTGCCCAGCCACGGTGTCGTTGTCGGCCAAGGCGTTCTGCTCGAACTCGTGGGCCATCTGTAGCAGCGATTTGGTCTTGGCGTAGAAGCGCTTGCCGCTGGGTGTCAGCGACACACCTTGGGCGTGGTGGCGGATGAACAGTTGCACGCCAAAGCTTTCTTCCAGGCTTTTGATGGCCGTGGAGATGGACGGCTGGGCGATGTACAGCTGGCGCGAGGCCTCGGCGACGCTGCCGGCCTCCACGGTGGTGACGAAGTACTTGAGTTGTCGCAAGGTATAGGAAGCCACAGGCACCTCTCCGGCGCCGCCTGGGCGCGCTGGTATTTTGCCTGTCACTTTAACGTGGCGCCTGGCTGCAGGGGGATCGGGCTATGAAGGATTTACCTATGGCTTGAGCATGTTTTTTAGTGGGAGGCGCATGGCGCCCCCCCCTGCTCGGATCACTCAAAGTCAATGTTCGCAGGTACGCACTCGTCTCCGACGCTCTTGAACCCTGGCGCGCAAGGCATTCCGACGACAGGTGCTACACCTCTTGTACGCCATGACAGGGTTTTCTGCATCGCGACTTCCTCAACGTGTTCAAGGCCATCAAGGGATGGCGATTCATTCTTCGGTTCATCTTGCATGGTCATTTCTCCGGTTTATGTGAATTGCCCATTCAAGCTACAACCTGCTCGCGCCCATACCCACCGGGAAATGCCCCAACCGCTGCACACTGAAATGAACCCCGGCGCGGCCCAAAAGGTCTTTACTGAAAGTGGACAAGTCCCCAAAAAGGGTGTGCGCCTATGAAGATCGTTGTCACCAGTATTCTTGTCGACGACCAGGCCAAGGCCTTGGCTTTCTATCACTACGTGCTCGGCTTCATGCCCAAACATGACATCCCCCTGGGCCGGCACCGCTGGCTTACCCTGACCTCACCCCACGAGCCAAACGGCGTCGAGCTGCTGCTGGAGCCTGATGCCCACCCTGCCGCCAAGGTGTACAAGGCTGCGCTCAAGCAGGACGGCATCCCTGTAACCTCGTTCGGCGTGCGCGACATCCAGGCTGAATACACCCGTCTGTGCGCGGCCGGCGTGCAGTTCACCCAACCGCCAACGGCCGCAGGGCCTGTCACCGTGGCTGTGTTCGACGACACCTGTGGCAACCTGATCCAGATCGCTCAGAAACACTAACAGTCCCCCCGCCTGGCGGGCACCCGTGGCCCGCCGTCCGCTATAGTTGCCTTTGCTTACTTGCGCAGCCAACAAGGAAAACAAATGCGCCACGAATTCAGTGAGGTCCTCAACGACCTGATCGATTACTTCCTGGTCGGCGACATTCAGTTGCTCGAGCGTTTCAAGCAAGACAACGACCTAGCGGACGACCTGGCCCACGCGTTCACCCATGACGACAGCGGTGACAAGGCGGTGCGCGAAGGCGTGGTGCTGCCCATTGCCGGCATCGATAACCTGCCCTATCGGATCATCTTCACCCTCGATGGCCACACCCCTGCCCTGCGTGAGCCGGGTAGCCGACTGAAGCATCAGCGTTCCGGCTATGTACTGCGCGTCGAGCACCGCGCGTTGATGCTGTACACCTGGCGCATCCTGCAGCATTTCACCAATAAGGCCCTCGGCGATCTGCTGGCACGCTACCAGGCGCCTGGGCGGCCGATCATCGAGCTGGACAACGGCTGGTATGACGTGGAGGTGCTCGGCGGTGCGGTGGTGCGGGATGGGTTGTACGAGCCGGCGTTCGAGTTCGTTTTGAAGAAGCGCTGGAGCCGCGGGGAAGCCACCGGGGTGGATACCGGGTACGCCTTTACCCTGCGAGGGTATTTTGACTGAGGCGGGCCATGCACGCTTCGGTAGGAGCAGCCTTGTGCTGCGAAGAGGCCGGGGATAGCAACGGAGATCTTCGCTGCCGTCACCGGCCTCTTCGCAGCACAAGGCTGCTCCTACACGGGTTTAATGGCCTGACTCAGGTGTGGCTGATATCCCGGTCCTTGGTCTCCGGCATGAAGAAGATCCCCAGCACTGCGGGGAAGCCACCGGGGTGGATACCGGGTACGCCTTTACCCTGCGAGGGTATTTTGACTGAGGCGGGCCATGCACGCTTCGGTAGGAGCAGCCTTGTGCTGCGAAGAGGCCGGGGATAGCAACGGAGATCTTCGCTGCTGTCACCGGCCTCTTCGCAGCACAAGGCTGCTCCTACACGGGTTCAATGGCTTGAATAAGGTGTGGCTGATATCCCAGTCCTTGGTCTCTGGCATGAAGAAGATCCCCAGCACTGCGGGGAAGCCACCGGGGTGGATACCGGGTACGCCTTTACCCTGCGAGGGTATTTTGACTGAGGCGGGCCATGCACGCTTCGGTAGGAGCAGTCTTGTGCTGCGAAGAGGCCGGGGACAGCAACGGAGATTTTCGCTGCGATCACCGGCCTCTTCGCAGCACAAGGCTGCTCCTACACGGGTCCCATAGCCTGACTCAGGTGTGGCTAATATCGCGGCAAGATCCCCAGCACTTCGGGGAAGCCACCGGGGTGGTTACCTGGTACGCCTTTACTCTGCAAGGGTATTTTGACTCAGGCGGGCCATGCACGCTTCGGTAGGAGCAGCCTTGTGCTGCGAAGAGGCCGGGGATAACAACGGAGATCTTCGCTGCTGTCACCGGCCTCTTCGCAGCACAAGGCTGCTCCTACACGGGTTTCATGGCCTGACTCAGGTGTGGCTGATATCGCGGTCCTTGGTCTCTGGCATGAAGAAGATCCCCAGCACCGCCGTCATCAGCGCAATCACGATCGGGTACCACAAGCCGTAGTAGATATCCCCGGTTGCCGCCACCATGGCAAACGCCACGGTCGGCAGGAAGCCACCGAACCAACCGTTGCCGATGTGGTACGGCAGCGACATCGAGGTATAGCGGATGCGCGCCGGGAACAGCTCGACCAGCCAGGCCGCAATCGGCCCATAGACCATGGTCACGTAGATCACCAGGATGGTCAGCAGCAACAGCACCATCGGGTAGTGAATCTTCGCCGGGTCGGCCTTCTCGGGGTAACCCGCCTCCTTCAGCGCCCCGACGAGGGTGGCGGTAAAGGCATCGCTCTGCGTCTTGAGGTCGGCGGCGGCCAGGCTGCGGCCATCAAAGCTTGGGATCACCCGCTCGCCAATACGGATCTGCGCCACGCTGCCGGGCTCGGCCTTCTCGTTCGAATACGGGATCGCCCGCTTGGCCAGCAGGCTCTTGGCGATGTCGCAGGAGCTGGTGAATTTGGCCTTGCCCACCGGGTCGAACTGGAACGCGCACTGGCCAGGGTCAGCTACCACCACGACCGGGTTCTGCTCCTGGGCGACGAACACGTCCGGGTTGCCGTACTCGGTCAGCGCCTTGAAGATCGGGAAGTAGGTCAGCGCAGCGATGATGCAACCGGCCATGATGATCTTCTTGCGGCCGATGCGGTCCGACAGGCTGCCAAAGATGATGAAGAACGGCGTGCCGATCAGCAGCGAACCTGCGATGAGCAAGTTGGCAGTCTGCGGGTCGATCTTGAGCGTCTGCAACAGGAAGAACAGCGCATAGAACTGCCCGGTGTACCACACCACCGCCTGGCCGGCGGTGCCGCCAAGTAGCGACATGATCACCACCTTGAGGTTTTCCCAACGGGCGAACGACTCGGTCAATGGCGCCTTGGACGCCTTGCCCTCGGCCTTCATCTTCAAGAACACCGGCGACTCGTTGAGCTGCATGCGGATGTACACCGAAATGGCCAACAGCAGGATCGACAGCAAGAACGGAATGCGCCAGCCCCATGCCTCGAACGCCTCGGTGCCCATGGCCGTGCGGCAGGCCATGATCACCAGCAGCGACAGGAACAGCCCCAGCGTCGCGGTGGTCTGGATCCAGGCAGTAAAGAAGCCACGCCGGCCCTTGGGTGCATGTTCGGCCACGTAGGTCGCAGCGCCGCCGTATTCACCGCCCAGTGCCAGGCCCTGCAACAGGCGCAGGCTGATCAGGATGACCGGCGCCGCCACGCCAATCGACGCATAGCTGGGCAACAACCCGACCAGCGCCGTGGACAGGCCCATGATGACGATGGTGATCAGGAAGGTGTGCTTGCGCCCGATCAAGTCGCCGAGGCGGCCGAACACAATGGCCCCGAACGGCCGCACGGCAAAGCCTGCGGCAAACGCTAAGAGGGCGAAGATGAACGAGGTGGTTTCATTGACGCCGGCAAAGAAGTGCTTGGCGATGATCGCGGCCAGTGAGCCGTACAGGTAAAAGTCGTACCATTCGAACACCGTGCCCAGGGATGATGCGAAGATGACCTTGCGCTCCTCCCGGGTGATACCACGTTGGGGCGCGCTACTGCCCGTGGATGCGCTGTCGAGAACCGCCATGGGTTGCCTCCGTCTTGTCGTTATCGCAGGCCGGAGTACCTCACACCCATTTCACCGTCGCACCCAGGCCCTAGGGCTTGCATTGGTTGCGCGAAGCACGACGAGGCAGGCCGCCTCGAATCGCAGCAAGGTATCTGAAGCATAATCGGCTTTGCCGGGATATCCACTCGCCTTGATGGCGAGCGGCCACAGGGTGGACTGCCCCCGAAACTCGAACAAGACAGTTACCCCCACAAGTGAAGTGAATTCTCAAGACATACGCTATCCCTGTGGGAGCTGGCTTGTCGGGGCGCCGAACCGCAGCGGCCCTTTGAGCTCGACCTGGTTGCCATCGGGGTCGAAGCAGTACAACGACGGCCCTTCGCCCTCTGCGCCGTAGCGTTTCTCGGCAGGCTCCACCGTTACACCCGCAGCGCGCAGGTAAGCGGTCAAAGCCGGCTCATCGAAGGGCTCGATACGCAGGCACAAATGATGCAGGTTACGCCCCTCTGCGCCCGGCGCGGCGCCACCCGGCTGCCCCAGCACACCGTCCAGCGTGACCAGGTCGATCATGGCAGTGCCCGTCGCCAGGTGGACCATGCCCAGGTCTTTACGCACCTTCCTGACCGTGCAGCCCAGCACGTCCACATAGAAGGCGAGGCTGCGCGGCAGGTCGCTGACCCGCAGGACGAGGTGGTCGATGTGCTTGATGGCGAACGGTTGCATGCCGGGGACTCCTTGTGGCGTGTGCGCGAGGGTCAGACGCCACCATAGCCCACTATTCAGCGTGCTCGCTACTCATTGACCAAGCGCTGTAACTGGCCACCTTCATGACGTGCCAACAGCCGCAGCAACTGATCGACCAAAGCCCGGTCCGGTGCCTCAAGGTGGAAGTGATGCCCACCTGGGTGCCATGAAACCCGCGCATGGCCAGGCAAGGCCGTTTCACGCTGGGCGTACGCGTTGCCGCTAAAGGCCCCTTGTCGGCCGAACATCAGGTACAGCGGGCATTGGATCTGGCTGAGCAGGTCACAGGCTTCGCGCTCGGTCAACGGCATGGGTTCGGGCAGCACCAAGCGTGGATCGTGGCGCCAGCAATAGCCGTCGCCAACCTGCAGCAGGTCACGGCGGGCCAGCAACCGCGCAGCGTCCTCCGACAGCTCGCCGTCCAGGCGGTGGCGGCGCTGCTGCAAGGCCGCTTCAATCGTGTCGAAGCGGCTCGCGTCGGGTTCGCCAAAACCCTGTAGCTGGCTGCGCTGGACCATCCGTTTAAGCCGGTAGGAGCGCGCCAGATGCTGCACGCGGTCATCCTCCGCGACCGTGAACGGCGCGCCCATGCCATCGAGGAAGGTCATGCTGGAAATGCCGCTGGACAGGGCGGCGAGCAACGAGGCGATACCGCTGCCCATGCCGTGGGCCAGCACATGGAAGTGCGCGAGGCCCAGGCTGTCGACCACCGCCAGCATGTCCTCGGCATGCTCCCAGAGGTAATAGCCGCTGTCGTGACGGCGATGGCTGGAGCGGCCGTGGCCGACCAGGTCCGGCGCCACTACGAAACAGCCGTCGAGCAATGGCCCGAGGCGATCGAACGAGGCGGCATTATCCAGCCACCCATGCAAGGCCAGCACCGGGATACCGTCTTCCGGCCCCCAGGTGCGTACCGCTATTTCAATACCGTCGAGGTCAAGCAAATGATCCTTGGGACCGCACAGCGAACGCATAGAAGCTCCCCTTGGCTGCAAACCGGCCGCCATGGCCTACCCCACCCTCTCGCAGATGCACCTGCACTGTTGGCCCCTCACCGACCCGTACATGCGCGAGACCGACCGCTGCTGGCAATTATCTACCGCCACTCGGCACCCGGATGAGTGTCGACTACCGCCTCCCTACTCAAGAGGTCGGTACCATGACAAGCACCCCACCCTTACATCACGCGCAGATCACGCGCACGCTGCCGCTATGGAGCAAAGCCCTGCACCCCGACCATGCCGAACGCGTCGTGCAGCGGGTACGCAAGGATTACCTGACGGCCGATGGCACGCCTTACAGCTGGTACGCCAGCGCCGAACCCGAGCAGCGCCTGCAACTGCGCCTGCTTGTCGAGACCCGCGACACTTGCCTCGCCCAGCTCCGTCAGGCACTGCCCGGCTTCAAAGGCATCATCGAATTCTGCCAACCGCTGCTGACCGAGCGCCTAGGCCTGAACGTGGCCGTGGACCAGGCCCAGTACGTGTTCCAACCCTTCGAGCCGATCAGCAACCCGTGGGTCGGCGTGCCCGACCCACAATACCCGTTGGTGCCGGAGCAGCCGGTAGACGTGCTCGCAACCCGCCCCGTCGGCGCGCCGCAAGCGCGCAGCTTGCTGGAAGCGGCCCTGCACAACTTCGAGGGCCTCACGGAAGTCGGTGCCTATAGCCGGCTGACCCGCGCCGCAGGCGATGAGTCCCCCTTGCAGGGCCTGAACCTAGCCAGTTTCGTTCAGCAATGCCGGGCGCTGGACCTGGGCCAACAGTATCAGGGCCACCTGCAGGCTACCCATGAAGGCGCGAACCGGCTGGAGGTCGAGCGCCTGTCGATTCAAGCGAGCCGCGAGTGCTTGCGGGTGCAGGCGCAGGTTGCCTGGCTCAAGGGCTTGCTGAGCGAACGCGGGCGCACCGCACTGATGCAACTGTGCAGCAATGTGACCGCCCCGGCCTATGGTGAACACAATCTGCAGTGCTGGCGTTTAAGCCTGTTCGATACCCCACTGCACGAAATCCTGCTTATCGGGCCTGATGCGCCGCACCAGAGCAACCCTTGCATCCTCTACATCCCAGACGACAGCGAGCACCCAGTGCGCGAGTTTGTCTCGATCCAGGCGGTCGGGCAGCACCTGCGGCACCGGCTGCAGCGCAGCGAATTCCGCCGTGCCTTGCTGCAGTTCGCCTACAAAGACCGGCAAGTGGAACTGTCGGCCAAACTGGAACACGCGCTGTTCGAGGTGGATGCGAACGGCAACCGCACGCTGCGCAGCAATCCGCTTTTGCACGTTACCCCTTCGCCTGTGGGCAATGCGCCCTGGCCGACGTTGTACAGAGCGCACCTGGCACGCATGAAGGCCGACGCCAAAACCATCGCTGTGCCCACCACCGAGGTTGATGCCAAGGCGCGTAACGCGCGCCTGCAGCACTGGTTCGAAATGGGCATGAACGTACTCAATGTCGCCGCGTTCTTCGTGCCGGGCCTGAACACCGCTATGCTCGGGGTATTTGCCTATGACCTGATGAGTTCGGTGTTCACCGGTTTCGAAGCCTGGGAGGAAGGCGACACCGCGCAAGCGCTGCAGCAGGTGCAGTCGTTGGCCATCAATGCCGCAGTGATCGCCGGGTTCGCCGCAGGCGCCAAGGTTATCCAGGCGTCCGGTTTCGTCGATGCGCTGAAGGCGGTGTGGCAGGAAGACCGCGAACTGCTGTGGCACCCAAACATGGCGCCGTATGCCAGCAATGTAATGCTTGCTGAAGGTGCAAAGCCCGATGCGCTCGGGCTTCATCAACACCAGGGCAAGGCTTACATGGCGCTGGAAGGCACCCTGTATGAAGTGTTCCAGGACCCTGAACAGCACTGGCGCGTGCGTCACCCCGACTCCCCTCAGGCTTATGCGCCACACGTGCGGCCGATTGGCGATGGCCGCTGGCAGCTGGCCCATGAACATGCTCACGAGTGGGACGACATACAGCTGCTGCGCCGTCTCGGCCATCGCAGCCAGGGGCTGGACGATGCGCAATTACTCACTGCCCTGCGCAGCACCGGCACCGACACGGCCAGCCTGCGCCGTGCCCATGCTGCTGGCTTACGCCCCCCGGCATTGCTGGCCGACACGCTGCTGCGCCTGCAGCTGGATAATGAAGTGGGCACCCTCATAGAACACGTACGCCACGGCCTGCCGCTCGCGGCCCACAAAAACTATGCCCTGCCCGAACTGCTCAACCTGCCGAAGTGGCCGCAGGATCACGTACTCAAAGTCTTCGAAGGCCCAGAGCCGTGGGGCAAGGCAGTGCGCTATGGACCGCCTGCCGTACCAGGGCAGACAGAGATCGAGATCACCCGCGCCGACCTCGACAGTGGCGCACTGAGCCAGACCGTGTTGGCGCAGATGGATGAGCCCACGGTGCAATCGATGCTAGGTGATACCCCACACGCACAACGTGCCTCGGTACTGAACGACACGCTCGCTGAGCATCTGACCCACCGCCGCAAGGCGATATTCAACAGTTTGCAGCAAGGCCATCGTGAACCGCAGAGCCCCGCAGCGCAGGCCCTTGCCCGCCAGTTCCCGGGGCTGCCGGACAGCGCCCTCGACGAAATCCTCGACCATGCCAACAGCACTGAGCGTCAGCGCCTGGGCGCAGGCCGAGTACCCCTGCGCATCGGCGAAGAAGCCCGCTTGCTGCAAGCTCGCACCAGAATAGACCGAGCCCTCATCGGGCTGTATCGGCACAGCCTGGCCAACACGGACAGCCAACTGCTGCTGCAAGCATTGCAGGCCGAACACCCCCAGGCCATAGCGGTCGAACTGTTCGAGATCGCGCTTGCCGATCGGCAGCACTGTGCTGCCTTGCTGGGCCAACAGCCGATCAAGCCAGGGTTCCGCTCACCCCTTCGGCTGGCCAATGGCAGGCTCGGTTACCCGCTCAGTGGCCGTGGTGAGACGGGGGCGGCGGCACGCCGTTTACGGGTGCTCTACCCAGAGCTCGACAACGCACAAATCAGCGCATTGCAAACCGAGCTGACAGAAGCCGGCGACCTGGGCACAGCGATCAACCGCTTGGAAGCTGAGCAACGCAGCTTGGACCGTGATCTCGGCCGCTGGATCGAGACCGCGCAAGACCTGGAAGACCGCCGAAGCCGCCAGCAATGTGCCGAGCGCCTGATGAGCGCCTGCCGCCGTGAGGGCGGTGAACAACGCAACCTGTTATGGCTGGAGCGTATTCGCTTGCGCGAGTTGCCAACCCTCACTGCCGCCATGCCGCATATCCATGAATTGCGGCTCGACGGCTTGCGCCTGGAGCGCATGGAAGGCGCTTTCCTGGCCAACTTCCCTCACCTGCAAGCATTGGACGTGATCAACAATCCGCACATGAATGCCGAAGCCTTGTTCGAGGCGCTGCGGTCCGCCCCCCGGCTGCGCGATCTGAACCTGACCGGCAATGCGTTACGGGCCCTCACGCCTGCGGCTCGGCAAGCCATTGGCGCGATGCCGGGCCTGCGCATACTCAATTTGCGCAGTAATTTTCTGGAACTGGATGACGCCAGTTTGCAATTTCTGACCCGCTTGCGCCTGGACGCACTGGGCCTTGGGGACAATCACATCACCTTGGATCAAAGGCTTGCCGCACGCTTCCAGGACATGGTCCATCCACAGGTCTTGCACCTGGATTTCAACCCGCTACACGTGGCCCCCGACCTGCGCTTCATGGCCCGCCTCAGCCACCTCAACCTGCACCGCTGCGACTTGCAGCAATGGCCCGAAGGCCTGACCACCCTGATGAGCCAGCCACAGTACCGGCTGCGCTACCTTGACCTGTCTTACAATCGCATCCGCAACGTGCCCGACCTACCTGGGGTTCTACGTACACCGTTTGCCCGTGATGTCTCAGCGCGTTTGCCTGAACACCGCTGGCTGTTCAACTACAACAACCTGGAGGCCGAAACACGTACACGCCTGGGTGACAGCGGCGTCAACGTTTTTGAACACGCGGGGGCGATGCCCGAGTGGCAAGCGCTGTGGCGCAACCCGGCGAGCGACGCCCAGGAGCAACTATGGCGCGATCTGTTCGAGCAGGGGGAGAACAACGACCTGCAAGGGGTCTTGGAACGCCTGAGCCAATCCGCTGAAGCACAGCGCGATGCGCAGAGCCTGCGCAACCGTGTCTGGGCCTTGCTGGAAAAAGCGGCTGGGGACAGTGCGCTGCGCGAACGCCTGAACACGGTGGCCCAAGACTTCCCGCCCACCTGCGGGGATGCCGGGGCCGACGCCTTCAGTGCCCTGGAGATCGAAGTGCTGGCTTACGAGGCGGCGGGCGGCGCCGGTACTCGCCCTGGCGAGTTGCTGGCGCTGTATCGCAAGCTGTACCGGCGCGATCAGGTCAACCAGTTGGCTGACCGCATCAGTGTCCGCCGGTCGTTACGCAAACAGGCGCTGCAGGACCATGTATTCGACGAGGCACTGCCGCCTCATGATGTGCTGGATGATCCCGCAGCGTTCCCCGACGGCGAACTGCAAAACGGCCTGGTGGACGATATCGAGCTTCGCCTGGCGTTGCGCCAGTCACTGGCCGAGCCGCTGGGCTTCCCGGAGCCCAGCCACGGTATGCGCTACCGTGACACGGCCCAAGTCAACCAGGTCATCATCGACCGGGTCGAGGCCGCCGTACTCGCCCTGGACGCCGACACCGATGCCCGGCTGCAATGGCTTATCGAGCAACCGGGGTGGGTAAGCTACCTGAAGCGCGAGTATGCCGCGCAGTTCATGTTGCTCACCGACTTCTGGCGACAGGGCCACGACTACCTCTTCTACTGCCTGGATGAGACCCAGGAAGCCGTTACTCGCTTGGACAGTTCGGTGATAGGTGCGTTGAGCGACGCCCTGCCAACGTCGCCCGTGGACGAGCTGGGCAACCTTCACCGCGTGCCACTCAACGATGGACAGTTCGACCGCGCCATGCGGGCATTGACCGCTGAACAGCAAGCGGTGGAAGCGGGCCTGCTGGCCAGCCTCACCCGACAGGCGCAAACCCTGGGCGGCTAAGCAGCCCTCACTGGCCGCGCAGGTCTTCGAAGAAGGCCTGCCGGCCATCTACCTGGCTCGACGCACGCGGCGCCGCCGGCGCTTCGCTGTTGGCCGCTTCCACGTGCCAGTAGCAGTGCCTGACCGCACGCGTGACCGCCACGTAGGCCAAGCGCTGTACTTCTTCCTTCTGCGCAGTATCGAATGCCTGGGCATCACCGGCCTTACCCAGGCCGGCCAGGCGATAGACCTGGTTCTTGTAAGGCGAGCTGGTCAGGTACTGGCAGTCACCAAGCATGAACACCGCATCGGCCTGCAAACCTTTGGCGCTGTGGTAGGTCAACTGCCGCAGCCGGCGTTGCTCGGCCGGCAGCGCTGCCTCAGCGTGCAACACGGCCTGCAGGTGGTCGTTCATCAGGGCTTTGTCGCTGCCCTTGCGGTACAGCATCATCACCGACTCACCGCGTTGATAATGCTCGATCAGGGTCTCGCCCAGCGCGGCCTCGTCGCGGTCGAACACCTTGACTGGCGAGCCCGGCAACTCGGCTGCCGGGCCACTGGCGCGGGCCTTCTTGCCAGTAATCGCGGGCGTGCCCTTGACCAGGAATTCCGCCGCATCGATGACCTGCTGCTGGCACCGGTAGTTCTCGACCATCATCACCCGCGTGTTGGCCGGTGACACAAAGGCCTTGGTGAACTCCATGAAGTACTTCGGCGAACTGCCGCGCCAGCCATAGATCGATTGCCAGTCGTCACCCACGCACAACAGCGACGAATGCTGGGCATTACGGCCGGTGTGCATCGACGGCCCACGCCGGCGGATCTCGGCAAGGCAGGCACGCAGCCAACTGACGATTTGCGGCGAAACGTCCTGGAACTCATCGATCATCAAATGCGCCAGGGGCCTGAGCAAGGGGTCGGGCAGCAGTTGCAGGTTTTCCGGGTTGTTCTCGCTAAACAGGGCAAACATGCGGTTGTAGCTCATCACCGGCGGCGACTGGTCCAGCAGGTGTGCCTCCAGGGCCTTCCAGTACAGCGCCAGGGCTTCGAAGAACAGGCCGTCGCTGTCGCCTGCCGGGAAGCTCATCGCCGCCACGGCGCCGTTCACGTCAAGCCCCAGGTTCTCGATGAAGTTGGCGGCACCGACAAAGGCATCGAGCAGCGGTGCCGGGGCCAGTTCGCCCTTGACCTTGTACTCGAAGCCAGGGCCAGCCACCGCATCACCGGCCAGGGAGGCAGCCAAGCGCCGCGCAGCCGCGTAGTTGTCCAGCCAGATCAGCGGTTTGTCGCAGAAGGCCTGCAGCAGGGTGCGCTTGACCGCCCATTCGGCACGCACCGCCAGCTTGGCGCCGGGGCGCTGGTACTGGGCACTTTCCGCGGGGTCGAAACCCAACACCACCCAGGCCCCCTGCCCCTCAAGGCGGCCATGCACATGGAAACGGCTGCCACGGATTTCGACCGTGTCGCGGCACGGCTCGATGCCTTTGATCGGCCAGGCGCCTGCGGCGAACCACAGGTCTTCGATGACATCGCACAGCTCTTCGTCGCGCTGGGCGGCCAACTGGGTCACCTGCGCACGTTTTTGCACGTCCGGGTGGTTAGGGTCCAGCGGCTTGAGCTGCAGCGCCTCGCTGCGCAGCAGGCCAATGAGTTCGGCAAAGCGCGGGTTATCGCCCAGCAAGGTGCTGTAGCAAAGGTTCAGTTGTTGGCGCTGCGCCTCGTTCAGGCGCAGGTCGAACGGGTTGCTCTCGGCTTCGGCCTCGCGGCCCGCCGGCATCTCGTTGCCCAGTGTCTCGAACGCGCGCACCTGGCCAAAACCTGGCAGGCTGCGCACCAGCGGCAAGATGCGCGAATGGAAGGTGCGCACCAGCTCGCGGGCCAGCGCGGGCTGCAGGTCGAGCTGCCACAGGGCGAACACCTGCAGCAGGCGTTTGATGAAGTCTTTGCGCGATTCGCGGGTGAAGGTGACCACGGTCATCGCGTCCAGCTCGTAGCCCAGGTAATGGCGCAGCAACAGAATGCGCAACACCAGCGAGGTGGACTTGCCCGCCCCTGCCCCCGCCACCACACAGGTGGACGGCGTGTCGCTGAAAATCAGCTTCCACTGGGCCGCACTGGGTTGCGCCTCGGCAGGCAGGCGCTGGGCCACATCGGCCTTGAAGCGCTTCTTCAATTCGGCGGTCAACGGCAGGCGCCAATCGTCGAAGAGGTTGTCGTCCTGGCCAGGTACGGCGGCAGTGTCGGGGCGGGTATCGCGGATGACCAGCACCTGGCGCCCCGCCTCGTACCCTTCCACACGCCCGCGCTCGAAGCCTTCGCGCACCCCGTCGGCATGGCCACTGCGCTGGCCTGTGGCGTGGCCGAGGAACCAGGAGTCGCGATGCTGGGCTTGCAAGCGGGTCAGGCCCCGCCCCAAAAGGCGGGCGGCCAGGCGGCGAAACCACGGTAACTGGGCAGGTGGGGTCAGGTCGGCAGGCGCCTGGGGATGCTCGTGGGCCACGGTCACTCCGATGGAATACAAAATCAGCGTGCCATGTTCGCCGCATCCACCAAAAATCACCAGCGAATGCTTGCAGATCAGTAGATTAGGCGATGAAACGGATAAAAAGCCGCAGCCTTAATGATCTACCAATTCGATCATTATTAGCCGATATTTACGCTTATTTTCGATCTTTCTTTGTCGCATCATGGCGTCATTCCACTGATTCAAGGAGCACGACCATGCTGCAACTGCGACCGTTCGAAAGCCTCGGCCACGCCAACCACGGCTGGCTCGATGCCCACCACCATTTCTCGTTTGCCGAGTACTACGACCCTGCTCGCATGCACTGGGGCAACCTGCGGGTCTGGAACGATGACCTGATCGCCGCCGGCAGCGGTTTCCCGCCGCATCCGCACCGTGACATGGAAATCATCACCTACGTCCGTGAAGGCGCGATCACCCACCAGGACAGCCTGGGCAACAAAGGCCGTACCGAAGCGGGTGACGTGCAGGTGATGAGTGCAGGCTCCGGCATCGTGCACAGCGAGTACAACCTGGAGGACGTCGATACGCGGATCTTCCAGATCTGGGTAGTGCCTGAGCGAGTGGGCGATGCGCCGACCTGGGGTACCCGCCCTTTCCCCACCGGTGAGCGAGGCGAAGGCTTCGTGACCCTGGCCAGCGGGCGTGAAGGTGACGAAGACAGTTTGCAGATTCGCACCGATGCCCGGCTGGTGGCCGCGACCCTGCGTGCAGGGGAAAGCGCCGAGTACCGCTTCGATGCCGGGCGCCGTGGCTACCTGGTGCCGGCCAAGGGATTGGTAGAGGTCAATGGCCTGCAGGCGAAAGCGCGCGATGGGGTGGCGATCGAGCAAGAGGACGTGTTGCGGGTGACGGCCATCGAGGACAGCGAGATCGTGCTGGTGGATGTTGCCTGATTTAATAGATTTTGGGGGCGCTTTGCGCCCCCAATATTTCAAAGTCAAAACGGCAACGTCAGCTTCACCCAGTACGCATCCCCCTGGGCGCGGTTACGCACATCGGTCTCCTTCGACCATTTCGCCGTTACAAACCACCCTCCCTCGCCGCTGTATTTGATCGACGGCCCGATGGCAAAGCTGCGCCCTTTGTTATCTTCAATGCGTTCGCCGTCCTGGCGGTCGTCAGTCGTCTGGCGGTAGTAATAGCCACCTACCCCCAACACCCACCCATTACCCAGCCCCCACCCCACCGCATAGTCGACATGAAACTCCTGCCCAGACCGGTAATCGGTATCCGGGTTGCTACGGTTGAAGTCGTACATCACCTTGGCATCCAGGTTGAGCCCTACGGGGTCGACGTAGCTCATCGCGTACACCGGCTCGAACACCCAGTAGTTGCGCCCAGGGTTGGCCAGGTCGTGTTTGTCGTAACGGCCAGTGGGCGCAATCATGTCGAAGGCCAGGATGCTGTGGAACTTGTCGCTGTGGTGAAAACCCAGCGCCGGGCCAAAAATCACGTCCCCCAGGCCACGGTTGTGCTGCGACTGGCCATCGACCGAAACCTTCAGGTCCACCAGCGGCACAATCGCGTGCAGCGCAAGGCTGCCGCCCAATACCGTGTAATCACTCACCCAGATCAGGCGTGGCACGATCGCATTGGCGCGCACGCGAAAGTCTACCGGCAGCTTGCTGCCGTCGTTACCACGCAGGTTGTCGGCCTCATAGTGGTTGACGAACAATTGGCCATAGACACCCGGCGGCGGCATGGCGCCGGACATGTAGTTTTCGGCACCGAGCGGGTACGACGTGCCGCCCCCTTCGGTGGCCTGTGAAAGGTTGGCTGCACCGAACAGCGTGGCGCAGGCGGCAAGGCGTAGCAGGTTGGCAAGCTTCGGGTTCATCGGGTCAACCTTTGTTGTTGTTATCGGTCGTGCAATAAGCCGGTCAGATGCGCTTGAACAGCGCCGAACGCTGGCCTTCACCTGCGGCATCAGCAGCGCTATAGAAGCGCTCCATAAAGATGTCGCGCTCGAACAGGCGGCCCTGCATCAGGCAACTGATGGCGGCGTCGATCATCGGTGGCGGGCCGCACAGGTAGGCCTTGTGGCCGTTGAAGCGGCCGTCGAAATGCTGCTTGGCAGCGTCGTGCACATAGCCGCGTACCCCCTGCCACTGCTCATCCTCGGCTGCCTGGCTAAGGGCTGGCACATAGCTGAAGTTGGCATGGCCGGCCGCCAGCGCTTCGAACAGTTCGCGGTTGTACAGCTCGGCGCGGGTACGTGCGCCCTGGAACAAGGTGATGTGCCGCGTGTCGCCCCGCGCCAGCAAGTCGAGGATCATCGACTGCGGGCTCGACAACCCTGAGCCACCGGCGATGAAGATCAGGTCGCCCGGCTGAGCGCTGCGCACGAAAAACTGCCCGTAAGGGCCGGACAGGCCCAACGCATCACCCACCTTGAGTTGCCGGTGAATGTGCCCGGTCGCCACGCCGCCTTCCACCAGTCGCACGTGCAGCTCCACCTCATCGGGCCGGTCAGGCGGGTTGGCCAGGGAGAACGCGCGCGTGCCTTCGATGCCAGGCAACTGCAGGTTGACGTATTGCCCGGCCTGAAACGCCATCGGCCGGTCGAGCTTGAGGTGCACGCCGCGAATGGTCGGCGACAGCTCAACCAGCTGGGTGACCACGGCGCGGTAGTCCTGCACCGGCAAGCCGGCAAAGTCAGGGTCGACGTCGATGTCGGCCTCGATCACCAGGTCGCTTTGTGGAATGGCACAGCAGGCCAGCACCTTGCCCTCGTCGCGTTCCATGTCCATCAGGGCAAAGGAGGACGCCGCCCCCAGGTCGACCTCACCTTCCAGCACCTGGCACTTGCAGGTCGCGCAGGTGCCGTGGCCGCAGGCAAACGGCAGCCACACGCCCTGGCGCAAGGCAGCCTCGAGAATGGTTTGGCCTTCCTCCACCTCGATCTGTTCACCGGTGGGTTCGATGGTGACTTGATAGCTCATGGCAGCGCTCCTCAGTTATGGCTGCCGCCCAGGCCTTCAAGGCCGGGGGTATGCAGGTGCAGCAGGCCCTTGTGGACGACACCGTTGGCAGCCAGCCCACGGGACAGGTCAGGCGTGAATGGCTGTTCGTCCAGGCGCCAGCGCACGGCGGTGAAATCCACCTGCGCAGCATCGGGGTGCAGGGCAATGGCCGGCTTGACCACGTGCTCGATGAAGGCCGCGAACGGCTGCGCCGGGTCCACGGGCAGGGTGAACGGCGCGCAGAACAGCAGGTGGTTTTCCCAGCACAGGTACACCAGCTGGGCGCCGTGGAAGTTGGCCTGAAGGTCCAGGGGTTGGGCGGTGTAGGCGCCGATGGCGGTCACGGGCATGGCAAGGTTCCTCTTGTTCTTGTATGGGCCCGGGCGCAGCAAGGCGCCCAGGCAGTTGCGGTGTTTTGGCGGTTCAGCCGGCCTTGCGCCCGGCACGTTGCAAGGCCTCCCAGCGCTGCTGCTCGGGCGAGCCCTGGTACTCGAAGTTGTCCTGGCCGGGGGCGATGTTGTAGTAGTCGCGCACCACCGCCTCGACATCCCCACCGCCACAGTTGCCCTGCAGGATCTGGTGCACCGGCAGCCAGGCCTGCACGTATTTGTCGGGCTCGTAGGCGAAGATGTCGCAGCAGCCATCGGAGCAGAAGTGGTAACGCTCGCCTTCGTGCAGCAGGCTGCGGTGGCTCAGTTGCGTGGGCGCGTCCGGCTCGGTGAAGGCCAGCGGGATCTGGCAGATCTGGCAGAGCATCGGCAGGGTCGGGTTGTAGAAGCGTTCGCCGCGCGCCTGCAGGTCACGCCAATGCTCGTAACGCGGCCGGTAGTAGCGGTCGAACGTGTCCGGGTACTTGGCCGAGAGCCAGTCCAGCTCCTCGTCGGTGGGGATCCAGGTATGGAAGTTGGTGGCCTGGCTGTACTGGTAGAAGATCGACCAGGCCTGGTGGCTGATGTGTTCTTTGCCGATGGTGGTCTGCTCGACGTATTTCGGCGGGCGGATGCCATAGCGTTCCAGGTCCTTGAACAACGCGCCGCCAGCCTGTTCGAAGTACACCTCCCAGGCCTCGGCCCACGACATCACTTTGTTCGGCAGCATGTAGTCCATCATCATCCCGACCAGGGTCAGCAGCCGGTAGCCACGCCAGAACCATTTGTCGATCCAGCGCTGGACGATCGGCACGTTGTCCTCGTGCTGCTCGAGCAAAAACTTGATCACCTCAAGGCCCAGGGTCATGTGCCGGGCTTCGTCCGACTGCGCCGAGAAGCCGAAGGTGACGGTGGCCATGTCGCCGTTGAACGCGGCGCCGGACATGAACGGCACGAACAGTAGGTTGGTCAGCACGTACTCGAAGGAGAACGAGATGGCCGTGAGGAACTCGAACGGGCCAGCCGTGCGGGCGTCTTCGAAAAACGACTTGGGCACCGAGAGGAACCACACCCGGTCGTGCATGTGGGCAAAGTCATGCAGGCCGTTGAAGTGCTTGTTGTAGTGGCTCATCGCATGCACTTGGGTCTGCACGTGGCGCAGTTCGTCTATCGCCTGCATCTGGCAGGCCACCCGCGCACCGGCACCGCCAAAATGCCGGCCGACGCGGGCGAAGCCTTGGTAGGCCTGGTATTCCAGGGGCGTGACACCACTCAAAAACAGCTTCAACGCGTTGACGTAACGGGCATCGGAAATGTTCTGGTGGCCGTTGTTCTGGGCAAAGGCGTCGAAGATCGCGTACAGCTTCTTCTCTTTTTCGGCCTGGTATTTCCAGTAGGCGTCCATGGTCAGGCGGAAGGGGTCTTCCCACTTGTCCCAGTCGGTGATCTTGATGCCCTCGAAGCGTTCGTAGGGGTAGATCGCGTCTTTGCTCTGGTAGCTCGGTTCCCAGCCCAGGTCACGGGTCAGGCAACGGTATTTGTCTTTCTGGTTGAGGCGCTTGGCGGCCATGGTGGCTCTCCGAATGCTTGTCGTTGGGCGGGTCAGTTCCAGTGCAGGGCGAAGCAGTCTTCGTCTTCCTCGACGTTGCCGCCCAGGGTGATGACGTCGATCAGCATTTCCTGCACGTCCCATTCACGGCCGGTCTTTTCCTCCACCGTGGTGCGGTGAATCTCCAGGCGCCCTTCGGCCTGCACGCGGATCATCGCGGGCTGGTGCTGGACGACCGCGTGCGGGTTGTCCTGGGTGATGGCCTCGACGATGTAGCGGGCACTGTCGTTGTCCTGGAAGGCGATGTAGACGAGGGAAGTCATGCGACGTCTCCACTGAGGCCGAGTTTTTTCAGGCGTGCGCCAAAGGCGCTGTCGATAGCATCGAGGGCTTCGCGGCCAGGGCCGACCTCGGCCAGCGGCAGCAGCGCCTCCCGTGCGCGAACACGCCACTGGGCCACCCAGCCGTCGACCCGTTGGCGGTTGTGTGCGCTCTCCCCGACCACGGTCTTGACCAGCGCATCGACCCACCGCTGGCTCTCGGTAAACCACAGGCGCATGAACTCGGTGAGCATGCCGACCTGCCCTGCCCCGGCAGCCACCAGTTGGGCATCGAAGTGCTCGAACAGCAGCGGGTACAACAGCCCATCACTGACCAGGTTTTGCGCCAGGGTCAGCTCGAACCAGTCCTGCACCACCAGGCTGTCTTCGACATAGCGGCGCAGCCCTTGCCAGGCCGGTTCGTCCAGCCAGCGCTGCTTGGCTTCGGCCAGCAATGCCAGGCCGTCCTCTTCGAGCAGCAGGCCGATGCGCGACAGGTACTGAGCAATTGCCAGGCGGTCCATGGCCTGGAACATGTGCATCTGGGTGACGCTGGTACCGAAGGCGTCCGCGGCAATGCCGCTGTTGTTCATGTTGGCGCCCAGTTCGGCATGGCGTAGCGGCAGCAGTACGCGGGCGATCAGGGCACGGGTTGCGACGGGCAGGCTGGCCAGCAGTTCGCGCTTTTCGCAGAAGGCGAAGCTGTGCTCGGCGTTTTCCTGCATGCGTGCCCGGGCCTGCACGTAGGTGCCGTAGTAGTACTGGCGCGGGTCGCTGACGGCGTACCAGTCGGCCATGCACACAGCGGTGCGGCTGGGGTCGTTGAGCAGCTTGTCGGGCTGCCACAGCGGGCGGTAGTGGAAGTTGCTGGCGGCTTCGATGTCGAAGCTGGCTTCCTGGTAGCGGCTGGCAGGTTTATCGCCGAACCGCCGGCGGGTGTGGCTGAAGGTCTGGCGGATCGGCTCGACCGTGGCCGTCTTGATCTCGATACTCATGCAAGGCGTCCTGTACTTGTTGTTGTGGGGAAGCAATGCGCCGGCAAACGGCGCGTCAGTCGTTGTCGTCGTGGCGCTCGCCGTAACGCCACTTCTGCATGTCGGCATCGACGGCAGCGGCCATTGCGGCGTCCATGTGAAGCACCCGGTTGCTTTCGCAGAAGCGCGCGAAGGCAGCGCGTGGCAAAACCAGTTCGACGAACAGGTCCGGGTAGGCGATGGCAAAGTCGAACTCGACGAAGGCGGCGTCCGGCGCGCTGCGTACCCGGACGTAGCGCGGCATCTGCTCGAAGGGCGTGGTGGCTGGGGTCATCGGTTGTGCTCCGGTAAGGCTTGCAAGGGCTAGAGCAACCGCTGTGCCAGGCCTGCTTCCAGAGCAGGAAAAACAATTCAATTCATTGATTTAAAACGATTTTTACACCAATCAAAGATAAGCCGAGACGCGATCAAGCGGCCGCCGCAGCCCGCCCGATTGATCATTTGCTCAATCGCGCAACGGCACTTCGAGCAAATGACCAACGCGTGCTGCGATTGACTTTTGCGTAGGTTTCAGGCGGTTTAGAAAGAAGAGATGACCCGAGCCTTGCCTGAGCCGCCGAGGTCGTCCCGGCGCGACCACCACCCGCCCACGCCTGAGCGGAACGCGCCGATTCCCCATACAATTACAAGCAAGGGGCGCACGCGAATGATTACCCAGTACAGGGCGCCAGAACCTGCGCCGGCGCTGAAGGACCTCACCGAACGGGTGCGTTTCCTCGGCACCGAAGGCAAGATCTGGCTGGACGAACAACGCATGCTGCTGGTGCAGGCGGCGATGATGGCCGGTATGCGCCGCGAGCTGATCGAAATGCTCGGCGTCGAACGCGCCAAGGGGTTTTTCCTGCGCCTGGGCTACCAGTCCGGCCTCAAGGATGCCGAGCTCGCCCGCAAGCTGCGCCCCAACGGCAACCCGGTGGAGATGTTTTTCATCGGCCCCCAGTTGCACTCGCTCAAAGGCATGGTCAAAGTCCGCCCGCTGCAGCTGGAGATCGACCTCGACAACGGCCATTTCTACGCCGACATCGAATGGCAAGACTCTTTCGAGGTGGAAAACTGCCAGCAAGAAAACCTGCAGTCCGAGCAACCGATCTGCTGGATGCTGCTGGGCTACGCGATCAGCTACAGCTCGTTCTTCCTCGGCCGCCAGGTGCTGTACAAAGAGGTCAGCTGCCGCGGTTGTGGCGGCAGCGAATGCCGCATCATCGGCAAGCCGGTGGAGCAATGGGAAGACGCCGAAACGTTCATGCGCTACTTCCAGAGCGACCCGGTGATCGACGAGTTGCAGTCCTTGCAAGTGCAGGTGGCCAACCTGCGCCAGCGCCTGCAGTACGAGTCGGGGCAGTTCTACGGCATCGGCCAGTCGGCGGTGTACCGGCGCTGCTGCGCGCTCACCGACAAGGTCGCCTCGGGCAAGGCCTCGGTGTTGCTGCTGGGCGAAACCGGCGTCGGCAAAGAAGTCATCGCCCGCAGCCTGCACCTGCGCAGCGAGCGCGCCGGTGCGGCGTTCGTCGCCCTGAACTGCGCGACCATACCGCCCGACCTGATCGAGGCCGAACTGTTCGGTGTCGAGAAAGGCGCCTACACCGGCGCCCAGCAGGCCCGCATGGGCCGTTTCGAGCGGGCCAACGGCGGCACCCTGTTCCTCGACGAAATCGTCGAGCTTACGCCACGCGCCCAGGCCAGCCTGCTGCGGGTGTTGCAGGAAGGCGAACTGGAGCGGGTGGGCGACAGCCGCACACGCAACGTTGATGTGCGGGTGATCGCCGCCACCCATGAAGACCTGGAGCAAGCGGTCAAGGACGGGCGTTTTCGCGCCGACCTGTTCTACCGGCTGAACGTGTTCCCGGTACGCATCCCCGCACTGCGCGAGCGCCGCGAGGACATCCCGCTGCTGATCGAGCACTTCCTCGGGCGCCTGCATGAAAGCTACGGCAAGAAAACCCGCGGCCTCAGCGACCGGGCCATGGAGGTGTGCCTGCATTACGACTGGCCGGGCAACATCCGCGAGCTGGAAAACCTCATGGAGCGCGGCGTGATCATCACCGATGAGAACCAGAGTATCGGCCTGGATGCGTTGTTCCCGCATGCACCGCCCGCCATCGACAGCATCGGCCTTGGCAGTGATGGCCGGCTGGTGGCCGACAGCGACCTGCAAACGCCAGGCTGGGTGGCGCAGATCTTCGACAGCGGCACCGGCCTGGATGCCGTCGAGGAGGCGCTGATGCAAGAGGCCATGGCACGCTGTCGGCAAAACGTTTCGGAAGCGGCGCGGCTGCTCGGCATGACCCGCCCTGCCCTGGCCTATCGGCTGAAAAAGGCACCCGGCGAAAGCGTGGCGGGTAAGCCTTGAGCATTTGGGGCTGCTTTGCAGCCCATCGCGACGCAAGGCCGCTCCGACAACAGAACGCATCCCCCTGTGGGAGCGGCCTTGCGTCGCGATGGGCCGCAAAGCGGCCCCACCATTTCAGCGCCCACGCAAATACCGCAAGCGCATTGGCGCCATTCACTGCCCTGCACTAGCGTTGTGCTATCCAGCCAGCCACTTGCCGTTCATGCGGAGCGAACACATAACATGCCGGATCTGCGCCCGAACCCGACGCTGAGCCTTGAGTACCGTGCCGAACGGCCGATCTTCCAGGCCTTTGTGGAGCAGGCGAGTCGCTCGCCCGAGGCAACCGCGATCATTGCCCACGAAGCCACCTGCAGCTATCGACAACTTGAGCAGATCAGCCAGGGTATCGCCACGTACCTGCTGGAAAACGGCGCCATCAGCGCCGATCGGGTAGTGATTGTCGCAACTCGCGGCGCGGCGCTGGTCTATGCCATGCTCGGCGCCTTGCGCGCCGGGCTGACCTTCACCGTCGCCGACGCCGCATACCCGGCTGCGCGTATCGGCCAGATCATCCGCACACTTGAACCTGGCTTTGTATTGCGCTGTGGCGACGCCGAGGTCGAACCTGGCCGTGCGCACTGCGTGAACGTGCCGCACGCCCCCGCTGATGCCCTGCACCACTTCGCCAGCCTGTCAGCGCCCCTGCCCGCAGTCAGCCCTGCTCAGCCGGCCTACATCACCTTCACCTCGGGCAGCACTGGCGAACCGAAGGGCATCGTCACCCATCATGCGCCGCTGGTGCACTTCGTCGACTGGCACGTGCAGCAGCATGGTTTTACCCAGGATGACCGCTTTTCGCTGCTATCCGGCTTGGGCCACGACCCGGTTTACCGCGATGTGTTCACGCCACTGTCGATAGGCGCCACCATCCTCTGCCCGGCCCAGTCCACCCTGACCGACCCGTCGCGCCTGGCTGCGTGGATACACGACCACGGCGTGTCCGTCATCCACCTGACGCCGCCTTTGGGCAAACTGATCGAAACCGGCGCACGGATGCACGGGCTGCTGTTCGAACGCTTGCGTTACCTGTTCTGGGGCGGCGATGCGCTCAGCCCTACGCTGTACCAGCAGATGTGTGCGATTGCGCCACACGCCACCAGCGTGAACTTCTACGGCACCACCGAAACGCCACAGGCCATGGCCTTCCACGTGCTCGACCCGCACGCGGACAACAGCAAAATCCCGTTGGGCAAAGGCATAGGCGGCGCGCAACTGTTGCTCGTCAACGAAGCCAACCACCTGGTCGAAGCCGGCGAAGTCGGGGAAATCCTGATCCGCAGCCCCTACCTGTCGCTGGGGTATTGGGGCGACCCGGCTCTGACCCAGGAAAAGTTCGTGGTAAACCCGTTCACCGGCGCCCCGGCCGACCGCTGCTACCGCACCGGCGACCTGGGCACGTACCTGGCCGATGGCAGCGCCACTTTTCTGGGGCGCGGCGACAGCCAGGTGAAAATCCGCGGCCATCGCATCGAACTGGCGGAGATCGAAAACGCCATCACCCGACAGCCGCGCATCAAGCAATGCGTGGTGCTGGCCAACCATGACAACGCAAGTGTCAGGCTGGTCGCCTATTGCGTCGCCGATCAACCCATAGCGACCGCTGAACTGCGCCAGGCCATCGCAGGCATGCTACCGGACTACATGGTGCCGGCGATGTTCCTGTTCGTGCCGAGCATTCCACTCACGCCCAACGGCAAGATCGACAAGCGCGCCTTGCCTGCGGCTTTCGATGACAGCGCCTCCAGCACCCCACAGGCGCTGTCACCGCTGGCGTTGAAACTGACCGAGGCCTGGGCGCAGATACTGCAGGCTCCGCACATCGATGCCCGCCTCACCTTCGTGGAGCTCGGCGGCGACTCGCTGTCGTTCGTCCGCGCCTCGATGGTGCTGGAAGCGCTGATTGGCCACTTGCCGGATCGCTGGGAAATGATCCCGGTACAGGACCTGGCCGACCTGGCCGAACCAGGCACCCCGGCCAACACGTGGTCGATGCGGGTCATGGAAGTGCCGGTGTTCCTGCGCATGGTCGCCATTTTGCTGATTGTCGTCGGGCATTTGAATGTGTTCTCGGAATGGCGCATTGCTGGCGAGACGTCGGTGCTGTTCCTGATCTCCGGCATCAGCCTGGCCAGGTTCCAGTTCAAGGCCATCGATGAGCGCGGCGATGCGCGCATGCTGCTCAAGTCCCTGGCCGCCATCGCGGTGCCGACGATTCTGTACACAGTACTGGTGCAGGCAGTGTTCGACCGAGTCCACTGGCAATCACTGCTGTTGATCTCCAACTGGTTCCCGCCCGACAAGGTCGGCGTGTTCAATTACTGGTACATCGAAGTGCTGGTGCAGATGCTGCTGATCCTCGGTGTCGTGTTGTCGATCAAGCGTGTGCGCAAGGCGATCATCGCCAACCCGTTCCCCTGCCTCATCCTTGCCTCGTGCGCACTGGTGGTGGCCGATGTGCTGCTCAGCCGCTTCGTGTTCGACACCACAGCCCTGCTCAACCGGGTACCTCAGCATTACTTGGCCGTGATGGTACTGGGCATGGCCATTCACTACGCCGATACGTCGCTGCGCAAAGCGGTCGCCAGTGCGGTGGCGCTGCTGCTGATTGCCGAGCTCGACCTGGTGGCCCTTGCCGGCCTCGGCTGGCAGGCGTTTGCCCGTTACATCGATATCGCCCTGCCGGCGATGCTGGCCTTGATCTGGTTCCGGTCCGTGCCCGTGCCGGGCGTGGTCGCCAGAGCGGGCGCGATGATCGCCTCGTCCACCTTGTTCATCTACCTGACGCACTTCCAGTTCCAGTCGCTGGCACGGCGCATTGTCGATCAGCCGTTGTTCGCGGTGGCCTTGGCCCTTGTTGGTGGCGTGCTGGTGACGTACTGCTGGAACACGCTGACCCGGCGAGTCATTACACGCGTTAGCGGGCGGCGCAAGACGCGTGGGACACAGGCCGTGGAACGCGCGACCTCCCCTTGAAGCGGTAACGCTGTCGGCCCGCTGGTCATTGCCAAGCCTGAAACAGTTTGCATAAAATGCGAACCATTAACATTTGCAACTCTTTCAGGCGGCATGGATGAGCACCCCGGACGTAGCCCTCAATACCCAAGTCACCCAGCTCTACCGCGCGCAGAGCAAGTGGCTGCACGGTTGGCTGACGCCCCGGGTCAACTGCACCCACCTGGCCGCGGACCTGGTGCAGGACGTGTTCGTTCGGGTGATGTCGGCCGCCGACGCTGCGGCCAAGCTCGAAGCGGTACGTGAGCCCAAGGGCTACTTGGCCACCATCGCCCGTCGCCTGATGATCGACCACCTGCGCCGCGTGCACCTGGAACGGGCCTGGTTGCAGGTACTGGCCGAGCAACCCGAAGCGTTGGACATCTCGGCAGAACAGCGTGTTGCCCTGCTGCAGACCTTGTTCGAGCTCGATGCGATGCTGGCAGCGCTTGGCACCAAGGTGCGTGAGGCATTCTTGCTTTCGCAGGTCGATGGCCTGCCCTATAAACACATCGCCACCCAGTTGGGCATCTCTGAAGTGACGGTGCGCCGCTACGTTGCCAAGGCGGCCGAGCACTGCATGATCTACAGCCTGACGCACGGCCAGTGAGCATGGCGCTGAGTACCGAGCAACTCGCGGCCCTGCGCCAGGCCGCGCACTGGTACAGCCAGCTCAACAGCGGTGAAGCGCAGCCCAGCGAGTACAGTGCCTGGCAGGCGTGGCTGAACGCTGCGCCGGTCAATTCCTGGGCCTGGCAGCAAGCCGAGCGCTTGCAGACACGCATGAGCACCCCCCATGCCCCGGCAACCACGCGGGTGTTGGCCGTGGCCGCACACGGCCGCCACGCCTCCCGCCGCCGTGTGGTCAAAGCCGGCCTGGTGTTGCTTGGGGGCAGTGCCCTGGGCTTGGGCAGCTATCGCGAAATGCAGCACGCGCCGCTGTTGCCAGACGTGCGCAGTGGCGTGGGCGAACAGCGCTGGCTGACCTTGAAAAACGGCAGCACGGTGCTGCTCAACACCGCCTCCTCCGTTGACATCGACGAGACCCGCGAACAGCCGTCGGTGCGGCTGCGCCAAGGCGAAATCATGGTCGAGGTGCCCGCGCAGCAACGCTGTAGCGTGGTGACCCAGCACGGCAGCGTAGAGGCTGGCCACAGCCGCTTTTCCGTGCGGCTGCTGGACGACGCCGGCAAGCTCGAGGTGTTTGGCCAACAAGCACGCGTGGCGCTTGCCTCTGGCCAGGCGATGGCGCTGAACAGCGGCCAGACCTGCCAGTTCAATGGCCAGGGCTTTTCTGCCGTGCAGGCCTTGGCCAGTGCCGCAGACGCCTGGAGCCGCGGCTTGCTGATCGTGAACGACCAGCGCCTCGACACCTTCATCAACGACCTCGCGCGCTATCGGCCCGGTTGGCTGCGCTGCGCGCCCTCGGTTGCCGGCCTGCGCATCAGCGGCACCTTCCGGCTCAATGACACCGACCAGATACTGCGGGCGCTGACCACGTCCCTGCCGGTGCAGGTGCAGGCCCGCACCCGCTATTGGGTCACCGTCACCGCCGCGTAAAAAAATGGCCAAGGCCTGATCACTTTGCCGCGGCTCATCCGACTCATAGGTAACCCCAGCCCTGGCTGACTCTTTACCTTTCAGAGAACAACGACGATGACCTGCCGCTTCACTCTCAGGCCGTTCAGCGCGCCAGACCTGCGCACCTGCCTGTTGCTGACTGCATTGCTCGGTGGGCCAGGCGCAGCCTGTGCCGCGCAAGTGCATGACTACCACCTGCCGCAGGGCGACCTGGGCGAGACACTGACCCGGTTTGCCGCAGCGTCTGGCATCGTCTTGTCGTTCGACACCCAATGGACGCGCGGCAAACGCTCCCCCGCCTTGAATGGCCAGTACCCGGTGGACCAGGCTCTGCAGATGCTGCTGAGCGGCACCGGCCTGCAGGCCGTACAGGAAAGCGACGGCCGCTACTCGCTGCTGCAAACCCACCACCAGGGTGACGTGGTGGAGCTGGCCCCCAGCCGCATCGATGGCCAGGGCCTTGGCAACATCACCGAAGGCACTGGCGCCTACACCACCGGCGGTTCGACCACCGCGACCAAGCTGCCGCTGACCCTGCGCGAAACGCCGCAGTCCGTCAGCGTGATCACCCGCCAGGCGATCGACGATCACGGCTCGCAAGACATCGGCGAAGTGCTGCGCAATACGCCCGGGGTTTCGGTGCAGGCATATGACAGCGAACGCATGGAATACTCCGCACGCGGCTTTGCCATCACCAACTACCAGTACGATGGCGTCAACACCATCTATGACGGGGTCTATGACGAAGGTGCGACCCACGTCGACATGGCCGCCTACGACCGCGTCGAGGTCATCAAGGGCGCGACCGGGCTAATGACCGGCTCCGGTGACCCCTCCGCCACGGTCAACTTGATCCGCAAGAAGCCCACCCACGACTTCAAGGCCTCGATCACCGCCAGCGCCGGTTCCTGGGACAACTACCGCACCGAAGGTGATATCGCCGGCCCGCTCAACGCCAGCGGCAGCGTGCGCGGCCGCTTGGTCGGCGCGTACCAGGACCGCAAGTCTTACCTGGATCACTACAAACAGAAGAAGGACGTCTACTACGGCATTCTCGAAGCCGACCTGACGCCCGACACCCTGCTGACCTTCGGCATCGACAACCAGACCACCACGCCGCGTGGCGCTTCCTGGACTGGCAACCCGACCTACTTTGCCGACGGCAGCCGCACCGACTTTTCGCGTTCGCACAACCCAGGTGCCGACTGGAGCCGCCGCGACTTTCAGTCCACCACCTACTTCGGCTCGCTGGAGCAGGCCCTGGCCAATGACTGGAAGGTCAAGCTCAGCCTCAACCACATGATCAGCGACCATGACACCCGCCTGGCCTCGGCCAGCGGCGGCAACCCCAACCCCGCAACCGGCGAAGACATGTTCTTCTACTGGGGGCGCTGGGAAGGCCACCGTGTGCAGAACACCGCCGACCTGAATGTGTCCGGGCCCTTCACCCTGTTCGGCCGCCAGAATGACTTGGTCGCAGGCTTCATGACCTCGCATTCGCGCCAGACCGGCGACACCTTCGACGGCAGTGCCTTCGCCCAGGTACCGGGCTCGATCTTCGACTGGAACGGCAAGATTGCGGTACAGGACTTCCCGAAAAACGGCGACTACACCACCACCCAGAGCCAGAACGGCGCTTACGTGGCCACGCGCCTGAGGCCAACTGACAACCTGTCGCTGATCCTCGGTACCCGGGTCAGCACCTTCAAATACAACGACGACCAGGATTACTACCCGACTTCGTCCCTGGATGACACCCACGCCAGCTACAAGCAACACGGCGTCGTCACCCCGTATGCCGGCGTGGTCTATGACCTGGACGATACTTACTCGGTGTACGCCAGCTACACCTCGATCTACCAGCCGCAGGTGTACAAGGACGTCAATGGCGCCACCCTCGACCCGGTGGAAGGCGATGGTTATGAAGCGGGCCTGAAGGCGGCCTATTTCGATGGTCGGCTTAACGCTACCCTGGCGTTTTTCCGGATCGAACAAGACAACGTCGCCTCCTCCGTCGGCACCAACCCGGTCACCAACGAGGGCATCTACACAGCGATCGACGGCGGCACGACCCAGGGCGTCGAGCTGGAGCTGGCCGGTGAACTGGCCCCAGGCTGGAACATCACCGCCGGCTACACCTACGCCCGTACCCGCGACGCCGACGACAACCGCCTGTTCGGCTTCCCGCTGGCGACCACCAAGCCTGAGCATGTGGCGCGGCTGTTCAACACCTACCGGCTGCCCGGCGCGCTGGACCGTGTCACCGTCGGTGGTGGGCTACGTTGGCAAAGCGCGTTCTACGGCACTATCTACAGCCCGACGGCTGGCGACTACACGCGCATCAAGCAAGGGGGTTACACCTTGGTGGACCTGATGACCCGCTACCAGTACAGCGAGCACCTGAGCTTCACGGTCAATGCCAACAACGTGTTCGACAAGGTGTACCTGACCGGGCTGGGCAACTTCGACACCACCTACTACGGCGAGCCACGCAACCTGATGGTCACGACCCGCTGGGATTTCTGAGGCTGCTGGTGGTGTAGGAGCAGCCTTGTGCTGCGAAGAGGCCGGTGCATAAGGCCTAGATGTGAGGGGCCTGCACCGGCCTCTTCGCAGCGCAGGGCTGCTCCTACAAACAGCCCTAGGCCAGTCAGTTAGTGCCTAGGCCTGGGTGCTGACCATCCCACCCGCGCTGCTGCCACCGCTCTCTTGCAGCGCTTCGAGCAGTTGCGCGGTCGCCTGCATGATTTGCCCAGTCAGGGTGGCGATGCTGGCCTGCTTGGCGCTCACCGCTGCGGCTTTTGCAGTCTCTTCCATCTTCGATGCCATCAATGCGGCCAACTGCTTCTGCTCTTCAGCCAGCTGCTTTTGCAGTTCCTTGATCATCTGCCGCAACTGCTGCACCG
The DNA here is from genome assembly GCF_900184205.1 of Pseudomonas sp. LAIL14HWK12:I10. Lineage (NCBI taxonomy): Bacteria > Pseudomonadati > Pseudomonadota > Gammaproteobacteria > Pseudomonadales > Pseudomonadaceae > Pseudomonas > Pseudomonas sp. LAIL14HWK12:I10. The sequence continues at coordinate 393,832 of NZ_FXWU01000003.1, forward strand.
CTGCCGACTCGTCGCTGCTCTCGCTGCCTTGGGCCGACTCCGCCTGGCCACCGCCACCCACCTTCAAGGTGTCGCCACTGATGCTCAAAGGCCCGCCTTTTTCGCTCTGCGCGGCCTGCTTGGCCTGCTCGCGCTCGGCGGCCGCCGCGGCGCTCATCGCCTGGGCGGAAACACCATTGATGTGGAGGTTACTCAAAGATATTGCTGTCATGCCGATTCCCTGCCTTCAGGTGAGTCTTTGCCTTGACCCCACTATCGGCCGCCGGAGGCAATTCTTTAGCCAGCGGTGACAAAACCCTGTAACCCCACCAGTAAATTCCCCCTCGCGTGGCTCGTTCCAACACATGTACTTGCGCAGGAGCCGGAGCCCCGGCGGGCGTCCACATTCGACCATTCAGGGAATCGCAGCCATGAGCCAGTCCTCACAGCAGGAAACAATCAAAGATCTGATCGGCGTGGGCTTCGGCCCTTCCAACCTGGCCTTGGCCATCGCCCTGGAAGAGCTCGCTCAGTCCCAGGGCCATGCCCTGGACGCGCTGTTCATCGACAAGCAAAAAGACTACCGCTGGCACGGCGAGACCCTGGCGACCCAAAGCGAGCTGCAGATTTCGTTCCTCAAGGACCTGGTCTCGCTGCGCAACCCCACCAGCCCTTACAGCTTCGTCAATTACCTGCACCAGAAGCAGCGCCTGGCCGACTTCATCAACCTCGGCACCTTCTACCCCTGCCGCCTTGAGTACAACGATTACCTGCGCTGGGCTGCCGAGCACTTCGCTACCCAGGCGGTGTATGGCGAAGAAGTGGTGCGTATCGAGCCCGAAGTGACGGCCGGCCGGGTCGAGCACCTGCGCTTGGTCTCGCGTGACCAACAAGGCCGCGAATACAGCCGCCGCACCCGCTCGGTAGTGGTCGGCAGCGGCGGCACGCCGAAAATTCCGGAAAAGTTCGGCGCCTTCAAAGATGACCCACGCGTCTTCCACCACTCCCAGTACCTCAGCAGCCTGAACAAACTGCCGTGCACTGAAGGCAAGCCGATGCGCATCGCGGTGATCGGCTCTGGCCAGAGCGCCGCCGAGGCCTTCATCGACCTCAACGACAGCTACCCGTCGGTCAAGGTCGACATGATCCTGCGCGGCTCGGCACTCAAGCCGGCCGACGACAGCCCGTTCGTCAACGAGATCTTCTCCCCAGGCTATACCGACCTGGTCTACAACGAGCCGGCCGACCAACGTAGCAAGCTGCTGGGCGAGTACCACAACACCAACTACTCGGTGGTCGACCTGAACCTGATCGAACGCATCTACGGCATCCTCTACCGCCAGAAGGTCGCCCACCAGTTCCGTCACAACGTGCTGTGCCGGCGCCAGGTGGAAGCGGTGGTGGCCACCCGCGAAGGCCTGGAACTGACCCTGCGCGACCTCGCCACTGGCCAGCACCAGACCCACCGCTACGATGCGGTGATCCTGGCTACCGGCTACGAGCGCCGCTCGCACCGCGACCTGCTGGCACCACTGGCGGGTTACCTGGACGACTTCAGTGTCGACCGCAACTACCGGGTACTGGCCAGCCCAGACCTGCAGGCGTCGGTTTACCTGCAAGGTTTCTGCGAGAACAGCCACGGCCTGAGCGACACCTTGCTCTCGGTACTGCCCGCCCGCGCCGCCGAGATCGGCCAGGCGCTGTACCAGGACCTGTCGCGCCTCAATGGCCGTTCGCAACCGGCTGTCGCCCTGACCAGCGCCTGATTCCCACCTTTACTCGCCGGCCTGTCGCCCTGCGCGAAGGCCGGCTTGTGCTTTCTGAAACATTTGCTTGCATTTAAAACGGCAGGATTTCCATTCTCATTCGTCTTTATAAGTGCAGCCCTCTTGGTTGGGCATAAGCTCGACTACACATTTCAGAAGACGATCAGATGGCCAAATCCCCGAAAAAATCCAAATCCAAGTTGTGGTTCCTGGTCCACAGCTGGCTCGCCCTCCCGATCTGGTTCTTCGTGCTGATCGTCTGCTTTACCGGCATGCTCGCCGTGGTCAGCCAGGAGATTGTCTGGCTGGCCAACCCGGACGTGCGCGCCAGCAAGCCTGACGGCGATGCCGAACGCCTGAGTTACCAGCAGGTGCTCGATGCCCTGCACAAGGCCGAGCCGGACATGGCCGTGGAGTCGCTGAGGCAGCCGGATGGCTCGCACTTCGCCCTGACCGCCGATGTGACCTTCCCCGATGGCACTAGCCCAACGCTCTACGTCAACCCATACACCGGGGCCATCCAGGGCAAGAGCCCGGACTTCAACTTCGAAGGCTTCACCCGCGCCTTGCATGGCTGGTGGCTGGTGCCCTTCACCAATGGCTTCAGCTGGGGTTGGTACCTGGTCTCGATACTCGGCCTGCCGATGCTGGCCTCGCTGGTCACAGGCCTGGTGGTCTACAAGAAATTCTGGAAGGGCTTCTTCAAGCCCGTTCGCACCGGCCATGGCTCACGCATCTTCTGGGGTGACCTGCACCGGCTGGCCGGGGTTTGGTCGATCTGGTTCATCGCGGTCATTTCCATTACCGGTACCTGGTTCCTGATCCAAGCGATTTTGTTCGACAACAACATCAGCATCTCCAGCCGACCTATCGTGCCGGTCATCGCCCGTGAGGATGTGCCGCAGACAGCCGATGGCAGCCAGGCACCGCGCATCGATGTGGATGAAGCGGCGCGCATCGCCGGCTTGGCGATCCCGGGCCTGGAGATCAGCTCCGTCTCACTGCCGGCTACTGCCTACAGCCATGTCACCCTGGGTGGCCGCGGCTGGTACCCGCTGATGTTCCAGTCGGCCGCCGTCAACCCCTACACCAGCAACGTCGACAGCCAGTTCCTGATCAGCGACCGCTCTGCCCTGGAGTTCGTCACCGAGTCCATGCGCCCCCTGCACACCGGCGACTTTGGCGGCCTGGCGATCAAGCTGATCTGGTTCTTCTTTGGCCTGGTCCTCACCCTGATGGTGTTCAGCGGCCTGTTGATCTGGACCAAACGCACCGCCCAGGCGACCGCCGCCGCCCTCAAGCGCAGCGAGCGTGCGCCACGCGCGGCCAGCCGTGAAACCACCGTGGAGATCCGCCCATGAGCCAGGCCAAGACCCTGCCCGCCAGCCCGCTCAAGCAGTGGTGGCTGAAATGGCGCTTCCACCTGAACATCCTGCTGATCCTCATCCCGCTGGGTTTCATGCCCAAGTACTTCGAAAACGCCAGGCTGTTCCGTGGCGACGCCGGGCTGGGGGCGAACGTGATCAGCGACATCCAGGTCGGCCCCTACAGCCTGAACTTGGCCGAACTGCGCGACGAGGCACCACGCGCCGACGGCCCCGCCGGCCATTTCAAGTCGTTCAGCGCCTCGCTGTGCAAGGCCTGCATCAATGACGTCAAGGCCGTCTACCTGCGCATCGGCAAGCCGCGCAGCCTGCGTGCTGCTGGCACCATTTTCTTCGGCGCGCCGTACCGCATGGGCACCAACCTGCTGATACCGCCGCGTACCCAGCCTGATGCACAGATCTGGATCACCCTCGAAGGCTGGGACGGCAGCATGCACCAGGCTTCGGTCCCCCTGGCCAAGGCATCGCCCGCCACCGTGGCCTGGCTCGAGAAACAAGGAGGCAAGAAATGAAACACCTGATGCGTAAGCTCGCCCTGCCCTTGCTGGTACTGGCCGCAGGCCCGGCCCTGGCCCACAACCCGATGTGCGAATGCGAAGAAGTGGCCAGCGGCCAGGTCAAATGCACCGGCGGTTTCTCGGATGGCAGCGGCGCCCCTGGGGTGACCCTGGATGTGATCGGCTATGACGAGCAGGTGCTGGTCGGCGGCAAGCTCGGCGACGACTCGACCCTCACCTTCAAACGCCCCGACGGTGAGTTCTACGTGCTGTTCGATGCAGGCCCTGGGCATGTCGTCGAAGTCGACTACGCCGACATTGCCCAGCCATGAACAGCCCGGCCATGAATAGCCCAGCCATGAACCGCGCCCAGGTAGTCCGCCCGGCCGGTGCCGGCCACGAAACCCTGTACGTGCTGCTGGTCAGCCTGCTGATCGTGGTGCTTGCCGCCACGGTGGTGATGCTGCGTGGCGAACGCGAGGACGAACAGACCATCGCCAGCCACCAGATCGACGCCCGCCGCGACCTGACCCCCGCCGAACAAGGCCTGTACACCGACCTGCGTGTGGCCTTCGACGAGATCCAGTTGCTGCGCGAGGAAACCGCCGCCGTGCCCAGCATACAAGCCCTGGCCGACGACGGCTTGCCACCTTTTGTGGTCGATGCGGGCAGCCAGAGCCGCGGTGGCCACCAGTGGTCGTGGCTGGCAACTGGCGCCTACCTGGGCCGCAGCCAGGCCCCTCAGGTGGCCGGCAGCCTGCTGCTGATTCTGCCTGACGACAGCACTGGCCAGCCGGATGTGTGGCTGCGCCGCGACAGCGCCGCCGTTACGCCGGACGACCTGGGCCACGCCGCCCTGATCGCCGCCGGCTGGCAACAGGTGGTCAGCCACTACGACGCCGGGGTCACCCGCGAACACCGTCACTGAACCCAAGGACTCCCCCATGTTCCGCTCCGCCCTCGCCCTGCTCCTGGCCCTTGCCCTACCGGCATTGGCCCTGGCCGATAACGGCAAGCCACTGCGCATCGGCATTACCCTGCACCCGTACTACAGCTACGTCAGCAACATTGTCGGTGACAAGGCCGAAGTGGTGCCGCTGATCCCGGCGGGCTTCAACCCGCATGCCTACGAGCCGCGCGCGGAGGACATCAAACGCATCGGCACGTTGGACGTGGTGGTGCTCAACGGTGTGGGCCATGACGACTTCGCCGACCGCATGATCGCGGCCAGCGAAAAACCCGGCATCGCCACCATCGAGGCCAACCAGAATGTGCCGTTGCTGGCCGCCACCGGCATCGCCGCGCGTGGCGCCGGCAAGGTGGTCAACCCACACACCTTCCTGTCGATCAGTACCACCATCGCCCAGGTCAACAACATTGCCCGCGAACTGGGCAAGCTCGACCCGGACAACGCCAAGTTCTACACGCAAAACGCCCGCGCCTATGCCAAACGCCTGCGCGCCCTGCGCGCCGAGGCCCTGGCCAAGGTCACCGAAGCGCCCAGCGCGACCTTCCGCGTGGCGACCATCCATGCGGCCTACGACTACCTGGTGCGCGACTTTGGCCTCGAGGTCACTGCTGTGGTCGAACCGGCGCACGGCATCGAGCCAAGCCCGGCCCAGCTGAAAAAGACCATCGACCAGCTCAAGGCGCTGGACGTGAAGGTGATCTTCTCGGAGATGGACTTCCCGTCCGCCTACGTCGAGACCATTCAGCGCGAATCGGGCGTGCGCCTGTACCCGCTGACGCATATTTCCTACGGTGACTACACCAAGGAAAAGTACGAAGTGGAGATGAAGCGCAACCTCGATACCGTGGTCCGCGCCATCCAGGAGAACCGCGCATGACCGCCGCCGCCCACCTCGCCGCGGCCAATGGGCCGCGCATCGAGTTTGCCGGCATCGACCTGACCTTGGGCCGCACCCGCATTCTCGAACAGGTCAGCTTCAGCGTGGCGGCCGGCAGCGTGCATGCGATCGTCGGCCCCAATGGCGGCGGCAAAAGCTCGCTGATCAAGACCCTGCTCGGGCAGATGCCGCACCAGGGCCAACTGACCCTGCACTGGCCGAGCCCCCACGAAGTGATCGGCTACGTGCCCCAGGCGCTGGAGTTCGACCGTGGCCTGCCGATGACCGTGGACGACTTCATGGCCGCCATGTGCCAGCGCCGGCCCGCCTTCCTCGGCCTGTCACGCCGCGTGCAACCGGCCATCGATGCCGCGTTGGCCCGGGTCGGCATGCTCGACAAGCGCAAGCGGCGCATGGGCGCGCTGTCCGGCGGTGAACGCCAGCGCGTGCTGTTGGCACAGGGGTTGATTCCCGAGCCGCAACTGCTGGTGCTGGATGAACCCATGTCGGCCCTCGACGAAGCGGGCATTCAGGTGTTCGAGCAGCTGCTGCACGGCTGGCGCCAGGCTGGCACCACCGTGTTGTGGATCGAGCACGACCTGGAGGCCGTGCTGCGCCTGGCCGACCGGGTCACTGGCCTGAGCCGCCAGGTGCTTTTCGACGCCCCACCCGCACAGGCCCTGACCCCAGAGCGCCTGCTTGGCCTGTTCTCCGTTCACCCGCGCAGCGAGAGCCTTGCCTCATGAGTTTTGAAGCATTTCGCCAACTGGTCCAAGAATGGGCCAACACCGGCTACCTGCCCGAGGCGCTGGCCTACGGGTTCGTGGTCAATGCCCTGTTGGCCGGCCTGATGATCGGCCCGGTGCTGGGCGGTTTGGGCACCCTGGTGGTGGTCAAGCGCTTTGCCTTCTTCTCCGAGGCGGTCGGCCATGCCGCGCTCACGGGGGTTGCCATCGGCATCCTGCTGGGCGAGCCGTATACCGGTCCTTACGGCAGCCTGTTCGGTTACTGCCTGCTGTTCGGCATCCTGCTCAACTTCCTGCGTAACCGCACCGGGTTGTCGCCGGATACGCTGATCGGCGTGTTCCTGTCGGTGTCCCTGGCCCTGGGTGCGAGCCTGCTGCTGATGCTGGCGGGCAAGATCAACGTGCACATCCTCGAAAACGTGCTGTTCGGCTCGGTACTGACGGTCAGCGCCCAGGACCTGGTGGTGCTGGGTATCGTCGCGGTGCTAGTGCTGGCGCTGGCCTTGCCACTGTACAACCGCATCATGCTGGCCAGTTTCAACCCGCAACTGGCGGCGGTACGCGGAGTGGCGGTAAAGACCCTGGACTACCTGTTCGTGGTACTGGTGACCCTGGTCACGGTGGCGTCGGTGAAGGTGATCGGGGCGATTCTGGTCGGTGCGCTGCTGGTGATTCCGGCAGCTGCGGCACGCCTGGTCAGCCAGTCGCTCAAGGGCTTTTTCTTCATTTCGGTGCTGATCGCCACGCTGAGCACCCTGCTCGGCATCTTGTTGCCGATCGTTTGCGACCTGCCGGTACCTTCCGGCGCTGCGATCATTCTGGTCGCCGGCATTTGCTTCGCCTTGGCCGCACTGGCCCGCGCGCTTGTTCCACGCCTGCAAGGAAACCCGGCATGAACCTGAAACAGCTGACCTTGGCACTGACCCTGGCGGGCCTGCCTTCGCTCTCTTTTGCCACGCAAGTGCTCACCACCTTGCCGGTGACCCACAGCCTGGCCACGGCCCTGCTCGACGGCACTTCGGTGCAGCTCAAGCGCGCAGCGCCTGCCAACCTGCCGGCCAGCCGCCAGCCTTCGTACTTCAGCAGCCGCGGCGGCGAAAGCCTGGCAAACGCCGCGCAACAGGCCGACGCAGTCATCGGGGTGCGCTCGATCTGGCGTGACGACCCGCTCTACCCGATGGCCCGGCGCAGCAATATCCGCATCGTCGAAATTGATGCAGCGCGCCCGGTGGACGGCGCCTTGCCAGGGATTGCGGTGACCGGCGACGACGCCTACGGCGCCTACCCGTGGCTGAACCCGACCAACCTTGGGCGCATGGCCGATGTGGTGGCCAATGACTTGGAACGGTTGTCGCCGGCCGACAAGGCGAAGATCCAAGGCAACCTGGCCGGCCTCAAGCGCCAGCTGCTGGAGCTGACGGCCAGCAGCCAGACGCAGCTGGCCGAGGTAGACAACTTGACCGTGGTCAGCCTGTCCGAGCGCTTGGGCTACCTGGCCAGCGGGTTGAACCTGGATGTGGTGGAGCAGGCGCTGCCGGCCGAGGGCAAGTGGGATGCGGCGGCGCTCAAGGCGCTAGGGGAAAACCTGAAAAGTCAGGACGTGGCATTGGTGCTGGACCATCGCCAGCCGGAGCCAGCGGTGGCTGAGGTGATCAAGGCTGCAGGGGCCCGGTTGGTGGTGGTGAACAGTGATGCCGATGATGCGGTGGCCGGGTTGAAGGCCAGTGTTGACCAAGTGGTTGGCGCCTTGAGCGAAAGCTGATGCCGCCTGTACTGGCCTCTTCGCGGGTAAACCCGCTCCCACAGGTCTCCGTCGGTGACGGGCCTGGCCGGGAAGAGGCCGGCACAGGCCATCGACATTCAGCGCTTCATGCACCGCTGGTACCGCTCATCCACCCTGCCCGCAAACCACGCGGTGGTGAGCTTGCGGGTAATCTTCGGGCTCTTCAGCTCGATCCCCGGCAAGACCGCACGCGCCACCGGTTTACCTCCCGCCGCATCCGCCAGCTCGAACACACCGCTGTACAGCTTGCTGTCTTCAAAGGCCAGGCTGTCACCCGACTCCAACTGGCTGCGAATCTGTGGGTTGCGCAAACCCAGCTTCACCCCCAATTTGCGCGCCGCCAGTTCGGTAGTACCGGGCATGATCGCGCCGGGGGCAATCAGGTCGCCATCCAGCGCCAGGCTGGTGCCCGTCACCTTGCTCAGCGCCGCCTGGAACGCCGCATTGCGGCTGGCATACCAGCCTGCATTGAAATCAGCGAAGCGGTACAGCTGGCGATCGTAATGCGCCGGGTAGCCCAGCAAGTGGGCAATGCCGAAATACAGGCCGCCACGGCGGCTGAACACTTCCTGGCGGATCGTGCCTTCATAGCTGTAGGGGTAGTCCTTGGCGTGCTTTTCGGCGAAGTCGATGCTGACCTGCATCGGCCCGCCGGTGTGCACCGGGTTGAGCCCACCCAGCAAGGTCTTGCCCAGTGGCAGGCGGGCGATGACTTCGTCGTACAGCGCACTCAGTTGCTTCTCGCTGCGCACGGCCAGCAGCCGCTGCTGGTAGCTCTGGCCGTTGCCGGAAGGCGTCTTCAGCGCGCCATCCACCAGCAGGCGGGGAATGTGCAGGCGCGCGGCGCGGCGGTCGATTTCGTCGCGGGCGATGCGCCCGAGGTTGGGCACCTGTGGGTCGGCGTTGAAGGTCGACTCCTGCTCGGTCACCGCCAGTACCGCGCACAGGTTGCTTTTGCTAGGCGCAATGCGCTGGGCTTCGAAGGCCTGTTGAATGTCCTTGGCCCAGCCTGCACGGTCTTTGGCTTGCGCGGGTAATAAGCGCATCAGTTGGGCGCGCACCTTGGCCGGGTCCGCTTCAGGCTCTTCTTCGCGACGCCCCGCGCAGCCTTGCAGCAGCGCCAGGGCCATCAGGGCCGTCGCCAGTAACCGCGCGTTCAGGGCTGCTCACCGACCAGGTAGGTCTTGCTGATATGGCGGAACTGCGGGTGGCTGGCACTGCCCATCAGTTCGAACAGCACCATCTCACGGGTGACGATATGCGCCCCGGCTGCGCGCATGCGCGCCAGGCCCGCGGCCTTGCTGGCTGCGGTGCGGCTGTCACAGGCATCCTCGACCACGAACACCTGCTTGCCCAGCGCCAGCAGGCCGAGCACGGTTTGCAGCACACAGACGTGGGTTTCCATGCCGCAGACGATCACCTGCTCACGCGCCATCAAACTGGCCGGCAGGCACTCGGCGGCCACACAGGAGAAATGGCTTTTTTCCACTACCTGGGCAGTAGGCGCTGCAGCGGTCAGTTCCGCCAAGGTAGGGCCAAGCCCTTTGGGGTACTGTTCGGAAATGACCGTCGGCAGTTCCAGCTCCGCAGTCGCCGCCAGCAACCAGCGCGCTCGCGCCCGAGTGCCTTCGGGATCGCTCATGGCGCCGATGAGTTTTTCCTGGATGTCGACGACCAGCAGCGTGGCCTTGTGTGGATCGATCAGCATTGTCTGCCCCTTGCCTGGGAAAAGGTCTAGCCTCCCCCAGGCAAGCGGTGACGTCAATCAGGCCGAAAGCCGATGTGGCTCAAGCGACGCGGCCAGCACGCCGAGCACACGGTCTTCGTGTTCGTGGATGAAGAAGTGGCTGCCGGGGAATATGTCCAACGAAAAGTCGCCCAGGGTTTCCTTGCGCCAGGCCAGCAGTTGCTCCTCGCTGGCCCGGTCGTCTTCGCCGCCCAGCACGTGCAGCGGGCATTGCAACGCTGGCCGCTGACGATAGGCATAGCGGCCGCACAGCAAAAAGTCGGCGCGCAGGATCGGCAAGGTCAGGCTCATCAACTCGGCATTGCCCAGCACTTCCTCTGGCGTACCGTTGAGTTCGCGCAATTCGCTGATAAGCTCATCGTCGCGCTTTGGGTCGCGCCAATTCTTACCCTCGTAGTCTTCGCGCCGGGTGGGGGCGGCGGTGCCGCAGGCGAACAACGCCAACGGCGGCGCACACCCCAGCGCCTGTAGCTCATGGGCCAGCTCGAAGGCCAGCAGCGCGCCCAGGCTATGACCGAGCAAGGCATACGGCGCGCTGGCGGCCAGGCGTTGCTCGGCCGCCAATTGCCGCGCAAGTGCCTGCATGTCGGTCTGCAGCGGTTCGCCCATGCGCGCACCGCGCCCAGGCAGCTCCACCGGCCGCACCTGCAACCAGGCCGGCAGCTTGCGCCGCCAGCGGCTGTAAACCATGGCGCTGGCCCCGGAATACGGCAGGCACAGCAGGTTCAGCGAGGTCACTGCGCTGCGGCTTCGGCCATCTTCTGGCGCAGGCTCAGCGGGCGCATGTCGGTCCAGACCTCGTCGATGTAGGCCAGGCAGTCTTTCTTCAGGCCGCTCTTGCCTACTGCTCGCCAGCCATTGGGGATTGCCTTGTAGTCGGGCCAGATCGAGTACTGCTCTTCGTGGTTGACCACTACCTGGAACTGGATATCGTCGCGGTCGAATACGGAAGTCATTGCCTGTCTCCTTGAGTGATAGGTGCCGGTACGCGCTTGGCGTAGGACGGTTCTCAAGTAGACGTAAGGCGGTGCGGAAAAATTAGGGGGTGATTGATAGGGGGCATGGCGTTGTTTTTGCAGCGCCTGGGAGATCGAGCGCCGCCCATCCCCTCACGCCCCCCGCAGCAAGTCATGGTCATCCAGCAACCGATAAGCCACCTGCGGATTACGCTCCAACCCCCGCCGAATCGCCGCCGGTATCAACTGCCGGGTCTTGCGACAAAGCCCCGGTTGTTCATCCAGCTCGATGACGATCCCGCGCATGGTCCGCACCTCATTGAACCCCGGGGCAATGTGCACACGGATGCCAAGGTTTTCATACATCCGCTGTTGCAGGCGCTGCAGGTCTTCCAGGTCCTTGAGGTTCTCCAACCGCTCGAGCAGGCGCTTCTCCTCCTGCCGCGTGAGCAGGAGGATGCGCTGCGCCGCTGACGGCTGCTCGGCCAGGTGCTCGCGGCCGCAGTTACAGGCGCCAGGGGGGCACGGTTGGCGAAGGTTGGGTGGTGTGCTCATGGGGCAAGCATAGCCTTCTTCGCCATCAAGCCCCAATTCGAACCTGTTAGGGCCAAAAGGGCCGCTGCGCGCCCCATCGCCGGCAAGCCAGCTCCCACGAGAATGCGCGGTTCCTGTGGGAGCCGGCTTGCCGGCGATGGGCTGCACAGCAGCCCCAGTGCCTCAAAATCCAATTTATTTCCTGACAGGCAAAAAAATTTCACAAAGCGCTAGACCTGAACCCATCACTTCGCCTATAAATCGCCTAAAGGAAATTTATATTCCTACCAAGAAACACCCTTCGCCATCCCGCGAATCCCTTTGCCCTTGTGCCCGACCTGCCCCACTCCACCACGAGGCCCCGACATGCATCCCGCTCCCGATCATTTCATCCTGCGCGTCAGTTGCCCGGCCGTGTCCGGCATCGTCGCCGCGGTGACCACTTACCTGGCCGAGCAAGGTTGCTACATCAGCGAGATGGCGCAGTTCGACGACGAGGACAATGGCCGCTTCTTCATGCGCGCAGTGTTCCGCTACAACACCGGTGTCAGCGGTGATACGCCGCAACTGGAAGCGGGCTTTGCCGACGTCGCCCAGCGCTTCGACATGCAATGGAGCCTGCACAGTAGCGCCCGGCCGATGCGTGTGTTGCTGATGGTCAGCAAGTTCGACCACTGCCTGTCCGACCTGCTCTACCGCCACGCCAAGGGCGAACTGGACATGCACATCACTGCCGTGGTTTCCAACCACCTGGACCTGCGCCCCATGGCCGAACGCCAGGGCATCCGTTTCGTCTACCTGCCAGTAACCAAAGAAACCAAGGCCGAGCAGGAGGCCGCGCTGATGCGCATCGTCGAGGACACCGGCACCGAGCTGGTGGTGCTGGCGCGCTACATGCAAATCCTCTCCGACGACCTGTGCCGGCAACTGTCGGGCCGGGCGATCAATATTCACCATTCGTTCCTGCCCGGTTTCAAAGGGGCCAAGCCTTACCACCAGGCTTACCAACGCGGGGTCAAGCTGATCGGCGCCACCGCACACTACGTCACCAGCGACCTCGACGAAGGGCCGATCATCGAGCAGGAAGTGCAGCGCGTGGACCACGCCTACGCCCCTGACAACCTGGTAGCCATCGGCCGTGACACCGAGACCATCGCCCTGTCGCGTGCGGTGAAGTACCACCTGGAACACCGGGTGTTCCTCAACCACGACCGCACGGTGATCTTCAAATGAACGCCCTCCCCAGCGTCAAGCTGATCGACGGTAAGGCAACGGCGGCGCGGGTGCTGGCCGAGGTCCGTGAGCAGGTGCACACCCTGCGCCAGGGCGGTGTGCAACCAGGCTTGGCCGTGGTGCTGGTAGGCGCCGACGCCGCCAGCCAGGTGTATGTACGCAACAAGGTGCTGCGCGCCGAGGAAGTGGGCATCCGCTCCCTGGAACATCGCCTGCCGGCAGACACGTCTCAAGCCCACCTGCTGACCCTGATCGACCGGCTCAACCGTGACAACGCGGTCAACGGCATCCTCGTGCAACTGCCCTTGCCGGCACACATCGACGCGCACCGCGTGCTGCAAGCCATCAGCCCGCTCAAGGACGTGGACGGCTTCCACAGCGAGAACGTCGGCGGCCTGGCCCAGGGCCGCGACGTGCTCACCCCCTGCACCCCCAGTGGCTGCATGCGCCTGTTGCGCGATGCTTGCGGTGAGTTGCGCGGCAAGCATGCGGTGGTGGTGGGGCGTTCGAACATTGTCGGCAAACCCATGGCCGCCCTGCTGCTGCAAGCCGACTGCACGGTGACCGTGGTGCACTCGCGCAGCCACGACCTGCCGGCGTTGTGCCGCCAGGCCGACATCCTCGTTGCTGCGGTGGGCAAGCCGCGCCTGATCGGCGCCGACTGGCTCAAGCCTGGCGCAGTGGTGATCGACGTCGGCATCAATCGCATCGATGAAGACGGCCGCAGCCGCTTGGTCGGCGACGTCGATTTTGCCGCCGCCCTGCCCCAGGTCGCCGGCATCACCCCAGTGCCCGGTGGCGTCGGTCCGATGACCATCGCCTACCTGATGAAAAACACCTTGCTCGCCCTCGACCTGCAACAACAGGCCGCCCAACAGGAGCGCACCGCATGCCTTTCGCCCTGCTGAAATACGGCCTGAGCGCCGACTACCCGGTGGAGGTCGACCTGCCGCCACCCTGCGAACTCAAACCGCGCTACGACGTAGTGATCATCGGCGGCGGCGGCCACGGCCTGGCCATCGCCTACTACCTGGCCAAGTACCACGGCATCACCAACGTCGCGGTGCTGGAAAAGGCCTACCTGGGTGGCGGTAATACCGCACGCAACACGGCGGTGATTCGCTCCAACTACCTCACCAGTGAAGGCGTGCGCTTTTACGCAGAATCGGTGCGGATGTTCCAGAACCTGTCCAACGAGTTCGACTTCAACATCATGTACTCCGAGCGCGGCCAGCTGACCCTGGCGCACACCGACGCCACCGTGCGCGCCTTCCGCCAGCGTGCCGAGGTCAACAAGCACTTTGGCGGGCGCACCGAGATGATCGACCGCCAGCAGATCCGCGAACTGGTGCCGAGCCTGAACCTCGACCCCGGCCACCTGCCGGTGCTGGCCGGGCTGTGGCACATCGACGGCGCCACCGCACGCCACGACGCGGTGGCCTGGGGCTACGCCAAGCAGGCCGCCAAGCGCGGGGTCGAGATCCACCAACTGACCGAGGTGCAGGACCTGCTGATCCGCAATGGCCGCATCGAAGCGGTGAAGACCAACCGCGGCACCGTGCAGTGCGGCTGCGTGGTGCAGGCCGTGGCCGGGGCCAGTTCGCTGTTGATGGCCAAGGCCGGCATCCGTGCGCCGATCCACACCTACCCGCTGCAGGCCATGGTCACCCAGCCGTTCAAACCGTTTCTCGATCCGCTGGTCAGCTCGTCAGCACTGCACTGCTACGTGCAGCAGACCAGCCGTGGCGAGATCGTCTTCGGCGGCGGCTCCGACCCCTACCCGCTGTACAACACCCGCTCCACCCTCGATTTGAAGGAAAGCCTACTGGCCCACGCCATCGAGATGTTCCCGTTCATGGCCAACGCCAAACTGATGCGCCAATGGGCCGGGATGACCGACATGACGCCGGACTACAGCCCGATCATGGGCCTGTCGCCGGTCGACAACTACTACCTGGACGCCGGCTGGGGTACTTGGGGCTTCAAGGCCACACCCATCTGCGGCAAGACCATGGCCGAGCTGGTCGCCAGTGGCGGCAAGGTGCCAGAGATGATCGCGCCCTTTGCCCTGGAGCGCTTCAGCCGCTTCCAGCAAGTCAACGAAATGGGCGCGACCGCCGCCAGCCACTGAAAGGAACGCACGATGAAGATCCTGACCTGCCCCTTGAACGGCCCGCGCAACATCAGCGAATTCACCTACGGCGGCGAGTTCAAGCACATGCCCGACCCGGCCGTCTGCAGCGATGCCGAATGGGCCGACTACGTGTTCAACAGCGACAACCACGCCGGTGTGGTCATCGAGTGGTGGCTGCACAACGCCTCCAGCTACTGGTTCCTGGCCGAGCGCCACACCGTCAGCGACCAGGTGCTGCGCACCTTCGACCCGAAAGAACGGTTCGACCGCCGCGTCGACTTTACCCCCGCCGCCACCCCGGAGATCGCCGGATGAACAGCCACACTCGCCTCCCCGCGCCCATGGGCCTGCTGATCGACCGCGAGCGGCCCCTGCGTTTCAACTTCGATGGCCAGGCCTGCTCAGGCTTTGCCGGTGACAGTATCGCCAGCGCCCTGCTCGGCAACGGCCGCTGGTTGCTGTCGCGCTCGTTCAAGTACCACCGCCCGCGAGGCCCGCTGAGCCTGGCCGGGCAGGATGCCAACACCCTGGTGCAACTGCCCGACGAACCCAACGTGCTGGCCGACATGGAGGCGGCGCGTGATGGGCAGGTGGTCGAGGGGCAGAACTTCAACGGCAGCCTGGAACACGACCGCGACGCCTACCTGGGCACGTTTTCGCGGTTCATGCCGGTCGGTTTCTATTACCGCTCGTTCTACAAGCCCAAGGGCATGTGGAAGGTCTGGGAGCCGCTAATTCGCAAGAAGGCCGGCCTCGGCGTGCTGGACCTCGGCTTCAAGCCGCAGTACTACGACAAGGCCTATCTGTTCGTCGATGTGGCGGTGATCGGCGGCGGCCCTGCCGGTTTGCGCGCCGCGCTGGACGCGGCCAACGCCGGGGCCAAGGTGCTGCTGATCGAGCAGCAACCGGTGCTGGGTGGCTCGCTCACCTACGCCCGTTTCGACATTGCCGGCACCCGCGCTGCCAGCCTGCGCCAGGAGCTGCTGGCCGCTATCGAGGGGCACCCGAACATCCAGGTGCTGCTGAAAGCCACCTGCAACGGCTGGTTCACCGACAACTACCTGCCGGTGATACAGCACAAGCGCCTGTACAAGGTACGCGCCACGCGCTGCCTGGTGGCGGCGGGTTCGTTCGACCAGCCGGTGGTGTTTCGCAACAACGACTTGCCCGGGGTGATGCTGACCAGCGCCGCGCAACGGCTGATGAAGCTCTACGCGGTCAAGCCGGGGCAACGGGCGGTGATCCTCACGGGGCACGATGACGGCTACCTGGCCGCGCTCGACCTGCAGGAGCAAGGTGTGGCCATTGCCGCCCTGGTGGACATGCGCGCCGCGCCCGCCGATGCCGCGCTGGCTGCCGAATTGAAACGGCGTGATATCCCCATTCATCTGGGCAGCACCGTCTATGAAGCCCTGCACGACAAGGGCATGCGCCATGTGACTGGCGTCGATATCCGCCCGATCACCGGCCAGGGCAAGGTCGGCGACCATGGCCTGCGCCTGGCTTGCGACCTGCTGTGCATGTCGGCCGGCTACATGCCGGTGTACCAACTGCTGTGCCAGGCTGGCGGCAAGCTGGCCTATGACGTCAACCGCGACGAGTTCACCCTCAGTAACCTGCCGGCCGGGCTGGATATCGCAGGCTCGGTGAACGGCCGGCATGTGCTAAGCAATGTGCTCACGGACGCCACACGCGCAGCTAGCGAGGCCCTGGCGGCGCTTGGCCTGGAGGCCCCTGCGCAGGCAAGCTTCGTCGCAGAGGCCAAGGTCAATCATCCGTGGCCGATCTTCCCGCACCCCAAGGGCAAGGATTTTGTCGACTTCGACGAAGACTTGCAGGTGCGCGATATCGTCAACGCCACCCGCAGCGGCTATCGCGATGTGCAACTGGTCAAACGCTTTTCCACGGTCGGCATGGGCCCGTCCCAAGGCCGTCACTCGGCGCTGCCCACCGCGCGCTTAGTGGCCCAGGCCACGGGCCGCAGCATCAGCGAAACCGGTGTAACCACAGCACGGCCACCGTTCCAGGCCGAGAAACTGGCCCATGTGGCGGGCCGCGCATTCGACCCCTATCGGCAAACACCGATGCACCGCCGCCACCTGCAAGCAGGCGCGAAAATGATGCCCGCCGGCATCTGGCACCGCCCGGCCTACTACGGCAAACCCGAGGACCGCGAACGCTGCATGCAGGAAGAAGCGCGGCATGTGCGCGAGAAGGTCGGGCTGATCGACGTCTCCACCCTCGGCGGCCTCGACGTGCGCGGCCCGGACGCGGCCGAGCTGCTCGAGCGCTTATACACCTTCGGCTTCGCCAAACTGGCGATCGGCCGCACCCGCTATGCACTGATGACCAACGAGCACGGCGTGGTGATCGATGACGGCGTCTGCGCACGCCTGGCCGAGCAGCACTTCTATGTCAGCGCCACCACCAGTGGCGTCGACCGCATCTACCAGCAGATGCTCAAGTGGAACGCGCAGTGGCGCCTGGACGTCGACATCACCAACGTCACCGCCGCCCTGGCCGCCGTCAACCTGGCTGGCCCCTTGTCGCGCCAGGTGCTGGCCAAGGTGTGCGAAGGGGTGGAACTGTCGGCCGCGGCCTTCCCTTACCTGGGCGTACGCCTGGGCAAGGTGGGGGGTATTTCGGCGCGCATCCTGCGGGTCGGTTTCGTCGGCGAGCTGGGCTATGAAATCCATGTGCCGGCGCGCCATGCCGAACGCCTGTGGGACGCCTTGATGCAAGCAGGCGCCGGGCTGGGCATTCGCCCGTTCGGGGTCGAGACCCAGCGCCTGCTGCGGCTGGAAAAAGGCCATGTGATCATCAGCCAGGACACCGATGGCATGACCCACCCCGCCGAAATCGACATGCAGTGGGCGATCGGCCGCAAGAAACCGTTCTTCGTCGGCAAGCGCTCGATCGAGATCCTCGAAGCGCAGCCGCTCAAGCGCAAGCTGGTCGGGTTCACGCTGCCCAAGGGCAGCCCGCAGCCACTGGAAGGCCACCTGGTACTGGACGGCCCGGACATCAGTGGCAACGTCACCTCGTGCGAGTACTCGCAAACCCTGGGTCAGATCATCGGCCTGGCTTACGCCGGCGCCCACCAAGCCACCCCCGGCATGCACATCCCAATCCGCGTGGAGGGCGGTGTGATGGTCAATGCCAAGGTGGTGCAACTGCCCTTCCATGATCCCGACAACCTGCGCCAGGAGCTGTGAGCCATGACTAGCCTGAAGACAGAACAGTGCTTCTCTCCCCAGCCACAGGCCGAGCCACTGCTGACCTGCGCGCTGACCGACCTGACCGACCTGGCGCGGGTGGGTTTTCGTGGCGCCGACAGCGCGGCCTACCTGCAAGCACGCGGCTATCGTTTGCCGCCACAGCCCAACCAAGCGCTGCGCCAGGACGACGGTAGCTGGGTGGCGCGGCTGTCGGCCACCGAATACCTGCTGCTGGGCAGTTTCGCCGACCAAGGGGCGCGGATTGCCGCCGAAGAGGCCGACTGGGTGCAGGAGGCCCAGCGCAACTACCTGCTGCCGCGCCAGGACAGCCACGCCTGGCTGCAGCTGTCGGGGCAGCATTGCGGCGCGGTGATGGCCAAGCTATGCGGGGTTGACCTGCGTGCCCAGGCGTTCCCGGTCGGGGCCGTGGCGCAGACATCGGCGGCGCGGATCAATGTGATCGTGGTGAATGTCGGGCGTGAAGCGGTGCCTGCCTTGCAACTGCTGTTTGACCGGGCTTCGCGGGCGTATTTTTGCGAAGCGATGCGCGATGCGATGGCGGAATTTGAAGGGGTGGAGATTGCACTGGACGCTGCGTACTAGCGGCAGGCGCGATTGAGGTAGGAGCAGCCTTGTGCTGCGAAGAGGCCCGTACCCGCAGCGAAGATCCACGGTGTTGCCACCGGCCTCTTCGCAGCGCAAGGCTGCTCCTACACCCTTAAAGCGTGGCCAGCGGTGAGGCCTGGACGGCCCGCGAGCGCCAGGCAAACAGCAACACCATCACCAGGCCCAACCCCGCCATCAACGCACCCGCCAGGGAAATCGCCGGGTAACCCAACCCTGCATTGATCACCGCGCCACCCAGCGCGGCACCGATCGCATTGCCCAGGTTGAACGCCCCGATATTCACCGCAGACGCCAGGTTGGGCGCCTCCTTGGCGGCCTCCATCACGCGCATCTGCAGCGGCGGTACCAGGGCAAAACTGGCAGCGCCCCACACCAGCACCGCCAGTGCGGTAGGCAGTGCCCAGGGCATCAGGAACGGGAACACCAGCAACACGGCAATCAGCACCGCCAACGAGACGATCAGCGTGCGGTCAACCGAACGGTCCGCCGCCTTGCCACCCCACACGTTGCCCAGCGTCAGGCCAATACCGAACAACACCAGCATGGCGGTGATGAACGGTGTGGAGGCCTGGGCTTCACTGTGCAGGATTGGCGCAATGTAGGTAAAGACGGTAAACATCGCACTGGAACCCACCACGGTCAGTGCCAGCGCCGCCAGTACCGGGCCACGGCCCAGCACGCGGATCTCGGCCATCACCCCGTCGCTTTTCGGCAGCGGCACATTAGGCAGTGCGTACCACAGCGTCGTCATCGCAATCAGCCCCAGGCCCGCAATGCCCCAGAAGGCCGTACGCCACCCCAGCAATTCGCCAAACCAGGTGGCCAGCGGCACACCGCCGATGGTCGCCAGTGTCAGCCCCATGAACATGGCCGCCACGGCCCCTGCCCGTTTTTCAGGCGGCACCACGCTGGCCGCGACGATCGAGCCAATGCCAAAGAACGCGCCATGGTTGAGCGAGGTCACCACGCGGGCAACCATCAGGCTGGCGTAGTCGGTCGCCAGGGCCGACATCAGGTTACCCAGGGTGAAAATGGCCATCAGCCCGATCAGCAGGTAACGCCGTGGCACCCTGCCGGTGGCCAAGGTCATCAGCGGGGCACCGATCAGCACGCCGAGGGCGTAGGCACTGACCAGCAGCCCGGCTGCGGGGATCGACACGCCAAGGTCAGTGGCAATACTGGGCAACATGCCCATGGGGGCGAACTCGGTGACGCCGATGCCAAAGGCACCGATGGCGAGTGCGACGAGGGGTGGATTGATGCGCATGAAACGGCTCCTTATCTGTGCCTGAAATGCTACGATCCGTTTCATGCGGGCACTAGTCTGCATTTTTGCCAACCACCTTTGCGCACGAGGCACAAATGGACTTCACCGGAAGGTCTGGAGAGATGGAGATTTTTGCCAAGGTGGCGCAAGAAGGCAGCTTATCTGCGGCGGCACGTGCGCTGGGGCTGACGCCGTCAGCTGTCAGCCGGATCATCGCCCGTACCGAGCAGCGCCTGGGCACTCGCCTGCTGTTGCGCACCACCCGCGCCATTACGCTGACCCCAGAGGGCGACGCCTACCTGCGCGGCGCACGGCGCATCCTGGCCGACCTGGATGAGGTCGAGGATGCCATCACCGACCAAGGTGTACCGCGGGGCCGGCTGCGGGTCAGTGCCGCACTGGGCCATGCGCGACTGACGGTGGTGCCTTTGCTGGCGCAGTTCAGCGCCCTGTACCCGCAAGTGCTGGTCGACCTTACGCTCAGCGACGAAGTGGTCGACATCGCCGGCGGCCAGGCCGATGTCGCGCTGCGTTTCGGCCACCTGCCGGACAGCTCGCTGAGCGCCCGCTACATTGGCGACACCGGCCAAGTGATCGTCGCCTCGCCCGACTACCTGCAACGCTGCGGTACCCCCGTGGCACCTGAAGACCTGGCCCGCCACAACTGTTTGCGCTTCAACTTCCGCCGCGCTGAAGCCGACTGGCCGTTTCGCCGGGACGGGCAGGCCTTTGCCCTGAAAGTCACCGGTAACCTGGAGTGCAGCAGCGGCGAGGCACTGGCCCAATTCGCCAGGCTGGGGGCCGGCATCGCGCGCATCGGCACCTTCACAGTGGCCGATGACCTCAATAACGGGCAACTGGTGCCCGTGCTGGAAGCCTACAACCCCGGCGACCGCGAGCCGATACACGCCGTATTCGTCGGTGGCCCGGCGATGCCGGCACGGGTGCGGGTGTTCGTGGACTTCCTGGTCCAGCATCACCAGGGCTGGCCAACCCGCCACGAACAGCCACGATTTACACCCTGAGCGCAATTCATGCGCATATTTCTGCGTTGCACGCGAACACTTAGCAACCCCGCCTGACTGCCTTGCGATAGCATTGGATCCAATCGTTACCCCTGCTCGCCCCACACGGCCCGAGGAGATTGGCATGCAAGCTTTGGGAATGGACTACCGACACGGCGAAGTGGTTGCCAGCCACTGCCATGCCGAAGATCAACTGATGTATGCCGCCAACGGCGTGATGCGCGTGTACAGCGATGGCGGCAACTGGGTGATACCGCGCGGGCAGGCGCTGTGGATACCTGCCGGCATGAGCCACGAAGTGCGCATGCAAGGCGAAGTGTCGATGCGCACCTTGCTGCTGGGGTCGCACGTGACTCGCTGCCATGTGATCACGGTCTCCGGCCTGCTGCGCGAGTTGATCCTGGCGGGGTCACGGATGTTGCAACGCGACGAGCCGCTGGGCGAGCACGCTCGGGCACTGATCCAGCGTGAACTGGAGACCGCCGAGCGCATCGACGCCTATGTGCCGGTACCGCAGCATGCGCGGCTGCGCGCCTGGTGCGAGGGGTTTCTCGAAGACCCGGCCCAGGACCTGACGCTGGAGCAGTGTGGCGCGCAATTGAACATGAGTGCCCGCACCCT
Organism: Pseudomonas sp. LAIL14HWK12:I10; assembly: GCF_900184205.1. Classification (NCBI taxonomy): domain Bacteria; kingdom Pseudomonadati; phylum Pseudomonadota; class Gammaproteobacteria; order Pseudomonadales; family Pseudomonadaceae; genus Pseudomonas; species Pseudomonas sp. LAIL14HWK12:I10. The sequence continues at coordinate 415,197 of NZ_FXWU01000003.1, forward strand.
GGCGCGGTTGTTTCAGCGTGAGGTGGGGATGTCGTATGGCGAGTGGCGGGCCCGCACCCGCATGATCCTCAGCCAGCAGTGCCTGGCCGATGGCAAGCCAATCCTGAACGTGGCGCTGGAGCACGGCTACCAGAGCGCCAGCGCATTCGCCGCGATGTTCAAGCGCATCCTTGGCTACAACCCCAGCGCCTGGCAAATCAGCGTGCTCGGCACCGGCACCGCACCCACGCACTGACCGCCAAGGCTGAGGTTGTCCCAGTTGCGCGCACGGTTGTCCCGCTTGCGGCAGCGGGGCCGCCCTGCCCCTCGATAAGCTGGCTTCACGACCCCTCATACGACTTTGCGTGATGCCAATACGATCCCTTTCCTGCCCTGCCGGGCGCGCCGCCGCCCTCGGCTTGTTCGGCGTGCTGACGGCTTGCACCGGGCACCCCACAAACGCCGTGCCCCCCACTGCATTCCAGGCAACCCCTGCACTGCACCTGCCTGCCGGCGTCAGCGACCAGGCGCTGCCCGCGCGCTGGTGGGCGCTGTACCACGACCCGCAGCTCAATGCCTGGGTGCTGCAAGCCTTGGCGCACAACCAGGACTTGGCGCAGGCCGAAGCCAACGTGCAGGCCATGCTCGCCGGCATTGGCGAGTTCGATGCCCGGCGCTGGCCATCCACCTCCATTGGCATGGGCGCGAGCTATGGCAAGAGCGCCGATGACCAGACCCTGGCCGAGGCAACCGACAGCCATGCGCCCTCGCAATGGGCCTTCAACCCGGCCATCGAGCTGGCTTACCAGGTCGATGTGTGGGGCCAGGTGCGCGCCGCCATCGAGCGGGCGCGGGTGCAGGCCGAGGCCAGCCGCGATGCCCTGGACCTGGTGCAGCTGCACGTGGTCAGCCAGACCACCCGGGCCTACATCGACCAGTGCGTGTACGGTGCCCGCATCGCCGCGGCCAGGCAGTCCCTAAGCACCTTGGAGCGCAGCGTGCAGCTCAGCGACCGCCAGCGGCAGGCCGGGGTCGCTACGGAGCTCGATAGCGTGCGCCTGCTGGGGTTGCGCGAGCAGGTGCGGGCGCAGCTGCCGATGCTGGAGGCTCGCCGGCAGATGGCGCTGTACGAACTGAGCATGCTCAGTGGCCAGGACCCGACAACGCTCACGGACGACACTGACACCTGCCAGCGCATCCCGACCCTCGCCGCGCCGTTGCCCGCTGGCGACGCCTGGCGCCTGCTCGAACGCCGGCCCGACGTGCGCAAGGCCGAGCGCGAACTGCAGGCTGCCGCCCTGGAAGTCGATATCGTCAAGGCCGACCTGTATCCGAAAGTCAGCTTCGGTGCCTCGTTGACCTCATCGGACCACCACCTTGCCAACCTGGGTGACAGCCGCGCGGTGATGTTTGCCATCGGGCCGTTGATCAGCTGGGAGTTCCCCAATATCAAAGCCAACCGCGCACGGGTGAACAAGGCCCAGGCCTTGCAAAACGCGCAGGTCGCTCATTACCGCGGGGTAGCGCTGGCGGCACTCAAGGATGTGCGCCAGGCGCTGGCGCGCCTTGAGGGTGAGCGCCAACGGGCCTTGGCCCTGGGTGCGGCCCTGGCGCAAGGCGAGCGTGGCTTTGCCCTCGCGCAACGCAACTACCAGGCAGGCACCGTTGATGCATTGGCGTTGCTCGACAGCGAGCGCGACCTGATCCAGGTCAGGGCCAGCCACGTCGTGGCCCAAGGCCGCCTGGCGCGTGCCCAGATCAACCTGTTCCGCGCCCTGGGCGGGCGCTGGCAGTCGTCACCAGCACCGGCCCCAAGCCAGGTGCACCGCTCCACCCCCGAGACTGGAAGCCAATCATGAATGTTGCCGTTAGCAAGAACCCGCTGCCCGATGACCAGGCCCAGGCAGTTGCCAGCGCCCCCAGGCCTACCCGTCGCCGCCTGGCGCTGTACGCCGGTGGTGGCCTGACGGTGCTGGCAGCGCTGGCATTCAGCGGGTACTGGTTGACCACGGGGCGCTACCTGGAAACCACCGATGACGCTTACGTGCGTGCCGACTGGGTGGCCTTGAGCGCGCGCGTGGCCGGCTATGTGGCCAAGGTGGAAGTAGAGGACGACCAGGCCGTCAAAGCCGGCGATGTGCTGGTACGCCTGCAGCACCGCGACTACCGCGCTCGCCTCGACCAGGCCACTGCCGGCGTGGCCGAAGCGCACGCCGCGTTGGCCGCCGCCCAGGCACGCCAGCACGTGGCCGCCGAACGCATCAACCAGCAGCAGCAGGCCATCGTCCAGGCTGAAGCGGCCGTGCACAGTGCCAGCGCCGAGCGCCAGCGCAGCGCGCTGGACATGCAGCGCTACCGTGGCTTGGTGCGCGATGACGCAGCCACCGTGCAGCGCCTGGAAGCCGCCCACGCCAACGCAGTGCAAGCCGGTGCCGCGCTGCAAGGCGCGCAGGCACATTTGCGTGAGCAGCGCTCGCAACTGGCGATGGCCAAGGCACAGGCGCTGGCGGCCGATGCCGAGATCAAACAACGGGCAGCAGGCCTTAGCCGTGCCCAGGCCCGGCAGGCGCTGGCCGACCAGGACGCACAGGACACCGTCCTGCGCGCGCCCATCGACGGCGTGGTCGGCCAGCGCCGTGTGCGCGCCGGGCAGTACGTGGTGCCTGGGCAGCCGCTGCTGGCGGTGGTGCCGTTGCAGCAGACCTACGTGGTTGCCAACTACAAGGAAACCCAGCTGGCACACATGCGCCCAGGGCAACCGGTGCAGGTCCGTGTCGACAGCTTTTCCAGCCAGCCTGTGCAAGGCCACGTGGCCAGCTTCTCGCCGGCGTCCGGTAACGTCTTCGCACTGCTGCCATCGGACAACGCCACCGGCAACTTCACCAAGATCGTCCAGCGTTTTCCGGTGCGCATCGTCCTCCACCGGCCGGCAGACGGCCTGCAGATATTGCCCGGCATGTCGGTGGTGACCACGGTCGACACCCGCCCCGTGGAGCCTGCCGATGAGCAATGAGCAACGCGTACCGTTACGCGCCTGGGTGGCCGTGTTCGGCGGCCTGCTCGGCTGCTTCATGGCTGGCATGAATGTGCACGTCACCAGCGCGGCGCTGCCCGAGATCCGCGGCTCGCTGGGCGCGAGCTTCGAGGAAGGCTCGTGGATTTCCACCGCCTACCTGGTGGCGGAAATCGTCATGATTCCGCTGACGGCCTGGCTGGTCGAAGTGTTTTCCATGCGCCGGGTGATGTGGACGGGTTCGTTCATCTTCCTGCTGGCGTCGATCGCCTGCTCGTGGGCCCCCAACCTTGAGGCGATGATCACCCTCAGGGTGATTCAGGGCGCTGCCGGCGCCGTGCTGATTCCCCTCTCCTTCCAGCTGATCATCACCGAACTGCCCGCCAGCAAGATGGCCATGGGCATGGCCCTGTTCAGCCTGGCCAACAGCGTGGCCCAGGCGGCCGGACCTTCCATTGGCGGCTGGTTGACCGATGTCTATTCGTGGCGCTGGATCTTCTACCTGCAGCTGTTCCCCGGTATCGCCTTGCTGCTCGCCATCGCCTGGTCGATCGAGGCCAAACCCATGCAACTGACCCTGTTGCGCCGTGGCGACTGGCTGGGCATCACGGCCATGGTCGTTGGCCTGGGCGGGCTGCAGATCGTGCTGGAAGAAGGCGGCCGGCTGGACTGGTTCGGTTCGACATTCATCGTCGGCATGTCAATCATCGCCGGCCTGGCGCTGGCGGTGTTCGTCTACACGCAGCTGTACGGCCAACGCGCGTTCATCAACTTGCGCTTGCTGGGGCGGTACAACTTCGGGGTGGCCAGCGTTGCCATGTTCATCTTTGGCGGGGCTACCTTTGGCCTGGTGTTCCTGGTGCCCAACTACCTCTCCCAACTGCAGGGCTACAGCGCCCGCGACGTGGGGGTGGCGCTGATCGCCTATGGCGTGGTGCAACTGCTGCTGGCGCCATTGATGCCACGGCTGATGGCCTGGACCAGCGCCAAGTTCATGGTGGCCAGCGGTTTTCTGATCATGGCCGCCGGCTGCTGGCTGGGTGCGAGCCTGACAGTCGACAGCGCCGACAACGTCATCATCCCATCCACGGTGGTACGCGGCATTGGCCAGCCGTTCATCATGGTGGCGCTGTCGGTACTGGCGGTGGCGGGGTTGGAAAAGCGAGAAGCGGGCTCCGCTTCGGCGGTGTTTTCCATGCTGCGCAACCTCGGGGGCGCCATCGGCACTGCCGCGCTGACGCAGATCGTGGCCACGCGCGAGCGGTACCACAGCGAGCGCATACACGAGCATGTCACGGTGTTTGCGCCCAGCGTTCAGGAGCGCATCAGCCAAACCGTGCAGAGCTGGCTGCCGGCCCAGCAGCAGGCGCTGGAGGGGGTGGCGGCAACCATTCAACGCGAGGCCTACCTGATGGCTTACAGCGATGCATTCTACCTGGCGTGCCTGGCACTGATAGGCTGCGCGGTGGCGGCGTTACTGTTGCGGACCCAGCGATCGGCTTGAACCCACCCTGAAAACGGCCCGCACACGCGGGCCGGCTTCATTTGGGCAGGCAGCAGCCTTCAATCGGCGAAGTGGATCACCATGCGGCCTTTGATCTTGCCCGCTTGCATCTCTTCGAAGATGTCATTGATGTCTTCGATCGGGCGCAGGGTCACCTTCGGCACCACCTTGCCTTGGGCGGCAAACTCGAAGGCTTCGTGTAGGTCTTGGCGGGTGCCGACCAGCGAACCGACAACCTCGATACCGTCGAGTACCAGGCGTGGAATATCCAGGCTCATGGCTTCTGGCGGCAGCCCCACAGCCACGAGGCGACCGCCCGCGCGCAGTGCATCCACTGCAGAGTTGAACGCGCTCTTGGCCACTGCCGTGACCACGGCAGCATGGGCGCCCCCGGTCTTGGCCTGGATGACTTTCGCGGCGTCTTCGTCGCGCGGGTTGACCACCAGGTCGGCGCCCATTTCGCGGGCGAAGGCCAGCTGATCATCGTTGACGTCGATGGCAATGACCCGGGCGTTGAAGACGTTTTTGGCGTACTGCAGGGCGAGGTTGCCCAGGCCGCCAAGGCCGTAAATGGCCAGCCATTGCCCAGGGCGGATATTTGATGATTTCACCGCTTTGTAGGTGGTCACGCCGGCGCAGGTGATGCTGCTGGCGGCCGCTGAATCCAGCCCATCCGGCACTTTAACCGCGTAGTCGGCCACCACGATGCACGCCTCGGCCATGCCACCGTCGACCGTGTAGCCGGAGTTTTTCACCTCACGGCACAGGGTCTCGTTGCCGCTGTTGCAATATTCGCAGTGCCCGCAGCCCTGGAAGAACCACGCCACACTGGCCCGGTCACCCGGCTTGAGCGACGTGACACCCGGCCCCACTTCCACGACCACGCCAATCCCTTCGTGGCCCAGAATCACACCCGTCTTGTCGCCGAAATCGCCATTCTTGACATGCAGGTCGGTATGGCAAACGCCACAGCACTGCATCTTCAGCAACGCTTCACCGTGCGCCAGCGGCCGCAGTGTTTTCTCCACCACGTCCACGCGACGCCCTTTGGCAACGACAGCAGCTTTCATAAACACCTCCGTGTCTGTCTGAGTGAGCTTGAGAGAATGCCCGGATCAGCATAGTGGCGGATGGAGGAAGAGGCGTTGCTTCAGGTCAGGTTTTGAAGGGAATCCTGGGGAGCGGCAGGCTAGCCAAAGGTCCTGATGAACGGCCCTGCAGATTGCCGAATGGCACCCACCACACTGGGAGCCTGCTCGCAGAGTTCAGCAGAACGAGCAAGAACTCGCTCAAGCGCCTGTAACTGCTCCTGGATGATCTCCTTGGGGCGAGCCACATCACAGGTATCAGCGAAGTCCGTCAATCCTTGCCGCGAAGCGAACAATGACTTACTGCCGCACAGGTCCAGTGCCAGTACATCTTCAGGTATGTAGGCTGTTGTATTGACGATGTCGTATGCCGGTGCCAGCCGTGCGTCCCGTTGAGACGGATCGGAATACAACAATCCGAAGTTTTTCAAATGCGCATCGCCATTACCGACAATACAAGACAGGCTCACCATGGCAAACAACTGCGCCAGTGAACCTTGCACCTGCTCGGGTGTGCAGAACAGGCGAATGGCCTTGGCAATTGCCGCATAGCTCTTGCTGTATTTCTGCTCGGCGGCAAGCCCCATCAGCGCTGCCATGTCTTCAAAGCCAATGGGGTCGAGTTGCTCATCACGGTCGAAGCGGCGCATGACGAACAGCTTGGTATTATCGGACAGGTAGAACTCGGGTACCGGAATTCCCACATCCTTGGCCACAGACATGCAAAGGAACTCATTGATAGCCAACCCCGGAAACTCGTCGCGCCCGCTTTTAATTATCAGGTCGGAGGTTTTCGAGGTAAAACGTTGCGGTGTACTGCTCGGCGCTTCTGGTACCAGTACCTTGGGCTGCACCCCTGATATTCCAGCACGCAAGATGTACCGGTCCACCAGACCAGCAAAGATATCGTCAGCGCCATCCCAAGTCAGAATTTCCTCTAGTCGCTCACCAGGAAACTGCTGGCGGCGCAAGAGCGCATCCACCTCAGCTGAACTCACTGCCACGCGCCCGATAGGGGAACTGCTGCCCGAAAGCGCCAACAGCAACATCGGATCGACATTGGCGACCTTTGCCAAACGGTTACGTAATTGTTCCAGAACATAGCCCTCAGGCAAGTTCATTTGGAAAATAGGATGCAGGTCCCGATGACGGTAATCATCCAGGCGTACCGGCATTAAAAGGCTGATCGCAGCATGAGCATCAGCACTTTCGTGGTAGCGAAACACATAGTCGCCAGCGGAATTGAAGATTTTCCCGCTTTCCCCTCCCGGTGTTGCAACCCGCAGCGTGGCCGTCTTCACTCGAATACCCCCTGGATCTCATCTAACGTGGGCATGGCTGCGGTCACCAACGCGAACTCGCAGTCCAAGGCGCCCACCACTCGCACATAGGCAGCCATGCCGACAGATAGGTCGCCCCGCTCGATCGCGATAACCTTCTGCCGAGTAACGCCGGCCAACGTCGCCAGCTTGGCTTGAGTGAAACCAAGGCTGCGGCGGCGCTGCCGAACCTGCTGGCCAAGGCGTACAACGATAAATGAGGGGTCCATGTACTGTATACGTAACAAATAAGAGTTAATGTAACGTATACATGACCTTGAACAAATGTCAAAGCTGAGGGATATCGCCTTCGTATTTGCAGTGCATAAGAATAGCCTTGTGGTGCGATGCGGCCGGTGAAAACGCACCGAATATTCGCTGCTTTCACAGGCCTCTTCGCAGCACAAGGCTGCTCCTACCCGACGATGGGCCGCAGAGCGGCCCGGTAGGGTCAGTCGACGCGCACGAACACTTGCTTGGCCATGTTATTGCCACCAATCGACTCGAGGCGCTTGCCGCCGTCTAGCACGCGGACGTTGATCAGCGCGACACCGTTGGCATCACGGGCTACAACCACGTCGTCCTTGCGCTCCCACTCGTCGACCTTGATCTTGTTGCCTGCCGCAATGATGTAGTCGCTGGAGAACTCGACCGTCTGCTTGCCTGCGCTGTAGCCCATCACGCTGGTCGTGGCCTCGTAGGTGCCATCCAGCGCGTCGTTGCCGCAGCCAGCCAATACACAGAACGGCAGTGCTGCCAGCACGTATTTGAAGTGACGCATAGGTAATCCTTGTCTGTAGATCCTGAAAGAAACAATCAACCCTTGGCGGTGCCCACCAAGGAATCGATCAACATCGCCGAGGCCGTGTCGCCGTTTTCCAGCACCAGCTGGCGAATCGATTTGCCGAACGCCGCCAGCGGCGTGTCGAAGGTGAAGTCGGACTTGCCCTGGTAGCTGGCAGCGAAGCGGATCACGTTCTCGGACCAGCCCACCCGCTGCCCGGCTGCCGCCAGGTTGTAACTGCCGAAGAAGGCCGCGGCCACCGGCGTGGTGCCATCGACATCGGCTGCATTGAGGTCAGCGCCCGCCGCGACCAGCGCTTCGGCGTAGCTGTGGTTACGCTGGGCCATGCAGGCATGCAAGGCCGTCTCGCCGCCGTAGGCCTTGGCGTTGACGTCGCTGCCCTTGAGCAGTGCCTGGAACAGCGCTTCAGGCTGCTGGCCGGCGCCATGGCGGCGTTGCAGGCTGCCGGCTTTCTGGCAGAACACCGACAGCGCGGTGTCGCCGTAGACGTTGTGCGCCTTCAGGTCTTCCTTGCCCGCCAGGGTGATCATGTGCGCGAAGCTGCACGAGCTGTAGTCGCTGCCCGCCAGGCAGTTCATCAGGCGCGTGTTGCCGTTGATATCCCGACCCATCGGGTCGGCGCCAACTGAGATCAGGTAGTCGTAGGCGTTATCGGCGACCACGGTGATCAGCGGCTTGTTCTCGTAATGCAGGCGTTGATTGACATTGATGCCGGCGCTTTTCAGCAGGTAGGCGAAGGCGTCGAGGTCCTTGATCTCTTTTGCCCAGTCCGACGTACGCGCCTGGCCCTGGGCGGCGTCCCACAGGCGCATGGCCATGGGCGAGGTGTCTGGCGGGCTGTCGACATCACGTACCTGGGCCGAGCCAGGCTGATAGTTGACCCACACGCCAGCCTGCTTGTCGTCCTTGTAGCTGCCCTTTTCGGAGACCGTGCCAGCAGGCCAGCCGCGAATGAAGTACACCTCGTACAGGCCGTTTTTTTTGCCTGCGCTGTACTCGACCTTTGTGGCCGGCACCGACGTGCCATCCGTGAACGACGTCCAGGTCTCACGCACGCCATCGAGCTCGCCAGCCTTGTAGGTCGCGCGGTCCTTCAGTGTGCCCTGGTAGTCATAGTGCTCCACCAGGCCATCGAGCTTGCCGGAGCCATCGCTGGCGAAGGTCTCCAGCAGGGTGAGCTTCTGCTGGCCATCGATCACCTTCCACTCGCGCTGGGTGCCGACACGGATCGCGCGCTTGCGGAAATCAACGGTCGGGATCTCTGTGCTGTCACTGACCTGCAGGCCTGTGGCGCAGTCGTAGTGCTGCTCGCTGCGGCGCCCGCCTTCGAGGGTGATGACGTTGTCCAGGTGCTCGGCGAACTCGCCCTTGCACCAGGTCTTCTTAGGCCCGACAAACGCACCGTCCTGCAACTGGCCTTCAACCAGCAGCTTGCCGTCCTGGTCGAACTCCTTCCATTCGCCGACCACTTTGCCGTCTTCGACCTTGAACGCCTGCAGCACCCGGTCACCCACTTTGTGCACCACGGTGCCGTTCAGCCGCTCGCCCGACTTGCGCTCGAGGTACAGCGCATGCGGCGACCCGACAGTGCCGGTGTAGCTGGTGACTTCGTCGAAGTTGTATTCGGAGTTGCAACCTGCCAAGGCGGAGGCCAGAGCGCAGAGAACGAAACGCTTTTTCATGAATATCCTTGTTGAAATGCGTGCAGCCTGTTGCGGGGCATGGCTTCGCCAACGCCCAGCAATGGCCTAGATGCAACGGAGTAAATGCAATGCGCAAAATGGCGGGCAGTGCCGCTGGAGGGCATCGGCTAGAAACGCATCAAGAAACTTGCCTTTCCATGGTTAACCGCTCTGGAATGCGGGTTTCGGCGGAATTATACATAGTAGCCTAACGATGGCAACGCTCATGATCTGTGCCGCGTTTGCCAGCATGCGCCTTCCCTGTGGGCTTGCCCGCGAAGGGGCGCGGAGCGGCCCCAATTAACCATCACCCGCCTGCATACCCCTATACTCGTCACCTGCACCCCTCAAGGAGCCCGTTCAATGCCCTACCCCATCGAACACAAGCTGGTCATTGGCGTGGCCTCCAGTGCACTTTTCGACCTCACCGTGTCTGACGACATCTACAAGGCCGACGGCGTCGAGGCTTACCGCCAGCACCAAGAGCAAAACCTGGATGAACCCTTCCCGAGGGGCGTTGCGTTCCCGTTCATTCGCCGCTTCCTCAGCATCAATCAGGCCTTCCCCGACCAACTCCCCGTGGAAGTGGTGTTGCTCTCGCGCAACTCGCCCGAAACGGGCTTGCGCGTGTTCCGCTCCATCAGCCATTACCAACTGGACATCACCCGCGCCGCCTTCATGTCCGGCCGCTCGCCCCACGAGTACATCCCGGCCTTCAACGCCTCGTTGTTTCTCAGCGCCAACGAAGACGACGTGCAGCGCGCCATCGACGCCAGCTACCCCGCTGGCCTGGTGCTGCCGACGCGCATTTACGACGATGAGATCGACACCGAGCTGCGCGTGGCCTTCGACTTTGACGGCGTGATCGCCGATGACGAAGCGGAAAGCGTGTACAAGCAGAACGACAACCTGGACGACTTCCAGGCCCACGAGCGGGCCCGCAAGGCCATCCCCCACCAGCCCGGGCCACTGGCGGACCTGTACCGCAAGCTCTCCCACATTCGCACGCTCGAAGACCAGAAGCTGGCACAAGACCCGAACTACAAACGCATCTTGCGCATCGCCATCGTGACCGCGCGCAACGCGCCGTCGCACGAGCGGGTGGTGACCACGTTGAAGGATTGGGGCGTGTCGCCGGATGAGTGCTTCTTCCTTGGCGGGATGGAAAAGCCCCGGGTGTTGTCGATTCTCAAACCCCACGTGTTCTTCGATGATCAACGCAGCCACCTGCAATCACCGGCCGGCGACCTGCCGATGGTGCATGTGCCGTTTGGGGTGGCAAACAGAAGTGGGCCGAAGCGATTTTCGAAACAGCCGGTGGAAACACCACAAGGCAACGCACTGGAGAAACTTGATTAGCCCCAGCAGGCTAGCGAGTTGGTAAACTCCCGCGGCAGTATTTGCCGATAACAGGAGTTTACGGATGCCATTTCCACTGACGGAACACACAGCATTGCTGGCCCTCAAGGGCGTAGGGCCAACCGTTGTCGCTCGCCTTGAGCAGATGGGGATTGATTCGCTGGCGATGCTTAGCGAAGCGAATGTCGATGACATTTTGGCCCAGGCATCAGCGGCCGTTGGCTCCACATGCTGGAAGAACAGCCCCCAGGCACGGGCTGCGATCAATGCGGCTATTCAGTTGGCGAAGAAAACCCAGTTGAGTGCATCGGAGGCGCGAGAGTGAGTTGCCCTATACGCTTGGCGAATGCAGACGATGCCGAGGGCATAAGCCGAGTCGTGATAGCGGCCTTACGCGGGTCGAACGCGGCTGATTATGATGCCGAGACTATCTCGCGCATCGAGGCGTCTTTCAGTGCGGCGCACATTCTTGAGATGCTGACTCGGCGGTTGGTGTTTGTGGCATTGATTGAGGATGAGGTGATTGCCACGGCCAGTCTTGACGGGGATGTGGTCAGAAGTGTGTTTGTCGAACCCCAGCATCAAGGGTTTGGGGTCGGGAAACAGATGATGGCAGTGATCGAAGATGAAGCGATTGCGCGTGGGCTGAAGGTGTTGCGTGTGCCCTCCTCCATTACGGCGGAAGGGTTTTATGCAGGGTTGGGCTTTTGCACAGTGCGGGATGCGTTTTATGGGGAGGAGCGGACGGTTGTCATGCAGAAAACGCTTCCAGCCTTTGACCCTTCAGGCGGATCGCGTTTTGTGTGACCTTGCGCTGGAGCTGCCCACTTCAACGACTCCTGTCATTCTAGCAAGTGGGCTAGTCTGCTGGCTCATGGCCTCCCGATGCAGTTCGTGCCACACACCCGCGGTACGACAATCTCCCACCGCTCAGATTTATGCCACGTTCGATACTGCTCCTCAGTATCTTCCAGATACCGAACCAGCACCCCTGCCACCTCGCATCGCTCCACTTCAATGTTCAACACAAACGACTTGGCGGTTCGCCCAACCACACGCCCCAGCCCATCGCGTATCTCATACCGGTCACCCTGCCTCACAAGCTGCAACTCATCCCCCGGTTGCAACCCTCGCAGTGCTTCATGGATGACATCCGTCGACGCAGTGCGCCCGGCAAAACCGATATCGATGTCTCGCAACCCGAGCTGCAAAAATCGCCGCTCCAAAGCCCGGTCATGGTCACCCTTGAACACCAAGGGTGCGACGTTTGCTGTCAGGCTGCCACTGAACGGGTTAGCCGCATTGAATTCACACAACGTCAACGTCTGTTCGGCCCGCGTCATGCCTACGTAAAACAGCCGACGTTCATCGTTGAGCCCCTCTGCCTGGGTATTCCAGCCGCCATCAAGCAATACCACATGCCTGAATTCGAGCCCCTTTGCCGAATGCACAGTCCCCAGATACAGGCCATTGCGTGCTTGCTGGCGCATTTCCCGGGCGTAGTCATAAAGCCATTCGACAACCGCACTGCAGCGAAGCTGGCATTCCCCCAACTCGACGTGTAACTGGGTAAAGGCCTCGTCAAAAAAACTGCGCCAGCCGGCACTGACATTCACCGAAACCTGCGCCCACGCCTCTGCCGCAGTCAGTGTTTTGCCAATATTCCGCAGTTGATCAACCACCGCTACGAAGTCACGCTGCCGTGTGATCGGCAACCCGCTGTCTTTGTCGGCAGCCAGAAAATAGGGAATGCCTGCAAGCTCGCAAAGGGCCTGAACCGGCAGCAAATATTGGTGAGTACGCGCAAGCAGGGCGCAACCGTGCCAGGCGCCCTCCTCCAGCGCCAGAAGGCGCTTGAGCTCGTTCATGGCGGCCTGGGCCTGAACATTGCCAACACCACTGTCAACCGGGTCAATGGCCAGGCGTGCAACCCGCCCTGCACGCCCTGGGTCGAGCGATTGCCAGGCGCCACCTGGAGGGTTCGACTGGCGACTGCGATCAATCCGGATCGGGTGGGCAACCTTCAACCGTTCGGGGTTATGGCCTACCAACTGATTGGCTGCCGCGATAATGTGCTGCGTCGAGCGGTAATTCTCGATCAAATAGCTGGTGGTGGCCGAATAATCCTCGCGGAAACGTTCGATATAACGGTTGTTGGTGTCGCGCCACGCATAGATGTTCTGGTCATCGTCACCCACCGCCAAGATGCACAAACGGCCCTCCTCGCTGGACTGCCTGCCGGCCAGTGCACTCACCAAACGGTATTGCAGCGCGTCGATATCCTGATATTCATCCACCAGAATGTAGCGATAGCTACGCAATAGCTGATCTCGCAGGTCATCCTCGCCTTCAGCCATGCCTTTGCCTTCCAGCATCAGTACGGCATTTTCCAGCACCTGCTTGAGCGCCCCTTCATCCACTCCGTCCTTTCGCTCGAAACGGGTGCCAGTCAGGCGCATGGCCATGCTGTGGTAAGTCATTACGCTGACACCGTAAGCATCCGCACCCACCAGCTGTAGAAGCCGCTTGCGAATTTCATTGGCAGCATGCCGATTGAAGGTCAGGGCCACGATCGCATGGGCCGGTACCCGCCGCACGCGCAACAGATAGGCGATGCGGTGCACGATGACCCGCGTCTTACCTGAGCCCGGCCCAGCCAGCACCAGGCGATTGATGTCGTCGTCATCGACCACCACAAGCCGCTGCTGAGTACTCAGGTCTTCGACAATCGAACGCCACGACTCCTCGCTGGTGGCGTGCTTGAGCACCTCTTCGCGGCCAGAGAAATAGCGCTGTAAAAAAGCATCTTTCGAGTCTGTGAAGTAATGCAGTACCAACTCCAGCGCACTTGCCATCGCCTCCAGGGCCACCTGCGCATACTCACGCATCACATGCACCTGGATGCGCTTTTCGCTGTAATGCTCGTCCAGGCGCAAATAGTCGTCCTTAAGGTAACTGCCCTTTTTCTCGGCATTCACCTCAATGGTCATTGCCCTGCGCATCACTGTCATACCATGGTTAAGCGTAAGCACTTCTTGCTTGTGCAGGTACAGCAGCACGTGCTCGATGGCCCTCTGGCGCTGGTTGGCCTGCACGGCTTGAGCGAGGACGAGGTCCGACTCGATCAAGCCGGCCAGCTCACCGAAAGTACTCTGCACCATCAGATCTTTGCCCTTTGAAGCAGGCGCCAGCTTGCTGGTCAGAAATTGCAGCAACTTTGTGGCAATGATCCGTCGTTTTTCGCCAAAGCGTTCGAGCTGTGCCCAGCTGTATTTACCCTGGATCCTGAGCTTGATGTAGTCATGGTTGACCTGCTTGAGTTCGAAACTGCTGCGTGGCTGGCTGTTGCTCTCGCGGTCGTAGGACAGGCTATGCAGCAGGCGCAACACTTGAAGGGGGATAAGATCTTCCTGCTCCAGCCTTGCGCGCAGGCCCGCAGTCAGTGCAGTGAGGTTCAAGTCTTGCCAGCTGCCATCGTGTGCGTCCGGCGCCAGTTCGCTGAGTAATTCGAACAGGGCCGCCTCCAAGGCCAGGGTCTGTGCCAGACGCTGGCTCGAAGCCCCCACCACGCCATGGCGCAGCAGTACGGTCAACTGGGTGTCGTTGACCAGCAACCCCAGCGCTTCCATCTGCCTTAATGTGCTGACGACCTCTTCAGAGGTGAGGCTGGTGAGTGTCATCAAGTTGTCGGTGCTGACCCGCTCGTCGGCCTCGGCGCGGTAAAGGTACTTCAGGATCGCGTCGAACTCTTCATGGCGCCGCTTCGACAGGTTGGCCTTGTGTAAACGCTGGCTGGCTTCCCCTTCGCTCAGGCTCAAACGCGCCGGGAAGATCTGGGTGCTGTTTTCTTCCCGCTTTAGGTATTGCCCGCGCTCCAGCCAGGCAACGGCGGTGACCACTTTGGTTTCAGCATCGATGTCGCCGGCATCGAACGAGGTTTCGACGTCCTCATCCATGAGGATTTCGCCTGCGGTAATCACCAATTCACCGCCCTTGCGCCTGGCGTACTCAAAACGTAGCTTGCGCAAAATTTGCTGGATGTCGCGCAGGCTGAGCCTGGAGCGCTCGCAGAGGCCGAATTGGGTTTCAATGTCTTGCGCATCGTAAAGCAGCACGCAGCGTGCCGCGCCCTGGTCACGCCCGGCCCGGCCAGCCTCTTGCAGGTAGTTCTCAAGCGAGCCTGGGATGTCTGCATGAACAACCAGCCGAATGTCGGCCTTGTCGACCCCCATGCCGAAGGCATTGGTAGCGACAATGATGCGGATACGCCCGGCCTTGAAGTCGTCCTGGATATCCTTCTTGTCGTTGGGCTCAAGGCCGGCGTGGAAATGCCGGCAGGACCAACCTTGCTCGATCAAAAAGTCCGAGAGCTTTTCAGCCCCCTTACGGCTTGAAACGAACACCACCGCCCCACCTTCCTGGCCACCGAGCTCTGCTTCAAGCAAATGGTGGATCCTCGGCCACTTCTCGTCGCGGCTGCAAGGCTGTACTTCAAAACTCAGGTTGGTACGTTCATGGCTGCCCAGAAACTGGGCGAACTCGATGCCCAGGCCATCCCTGAAATGCGCCCGGATATCAGCCAATACATCCGGTTTGGCTGTTGCCGTGAAGCAACCGATTGGTGCAAGTGGTTGGTCGCCCGTGTGCTCACGAATGAAGCGCGATGCATACAGGTAGTCGGGGCGGAAATCATTGCCCCACTTCGATAAGCAGTGCGCCTCGTCGAAAATCCAGGCACCGATCTGTCGCTGCCGAATGGCACGGCGAAACGCCCTGTTGCGAAATTGCTCGGGGGATACCAACAGGATGCCGACATCCCCCATCTGGATTTTCTCCAGCACATCGGCACGCTCAGGCATCGTCAGCATGCCATTGAGCGTGGCGGCGCATTGCACGCTGCGCTCCAACAGACCGTCCACCTGGTCCTTCATCAGCGACTGCAACGGCGAAATAATGATGGTCAAGCTACCGTTGCGATGAAAGCGGTTCAGCGCGGGCAGCTGGTAACACAGTGACTTGCCGCCGCCTGTCGCTAGAATGGCCAGCACATGCTGCCCCTGCATGCCAGCGAGTACCACGTCATGCTGCAGGCTCTCGCCGGGGCGTTCGTAGCGGAAGTCCGCAAAACCGAAGTAGCGCTTGAGTTCATGGCGTGGATCGTGGGTGGTGAGGCAGTACTGGCAATCCGCACGGCCACAAGGCACATCGCGCAGCTCACGAATAAGGCGCATCACCCCCGGAAACTGATGCCGAACCCACGGCGCGAGTACCGAGTTGCCGCCCGACACCCGTAGCCACGCCAGTGCGTAGGCCAAAGGCAAGTGCAAATCCCTCTGTTCAAGCTCAGTGCCCAGCAGTTGCTGCAAACGGGTGTTGCACACTTTCAGATCCCGACCTGTCGACGCATCGGTTTCCGTCAACAGGCCTGGAATCAGCTGGCGCAGCTGCGCGATAGACACCGCTTGCCGACCAGTCAGGGAGGCGAAAAAAGTGCCCAGGTCGCTGTCCAGACCTGGGGCCAGCAGCGCTTGATAGCACAGCAACTCGGCCTGGTTGACCTCGTTCAACTGCGCGAATGCATCGCGCTGGTCGCTGAACAAAACCAGCGTTGAACGGCAATCGGCAAGCGGCGAGTTGAGACTGTCGCGGATCAGCTTGTAGTCTTTGACCAGCCGGTGGTACGGGTTCTGCGGAAACGCCAGCGGTGACAGACGCAACGTATCGATTACCGGCAGCGCATGCAGGGCCAGTGCCGGTGCCTGTTGCAGAAGGATGGGCAGGTCGTGCTCGATGATATTGTGCCCCAGCAGGTAGCCAGCACCGTGCGAAAGCGTATCGACCTCAGCCAGTACCTGCGCAAGGTTTTGTTTGACCGCTACATCTATCTGTTTATCCAGGTCAGGCCTTGTGGCGCCGACTTTTATGATGCGATCGGGTTTGTCCCCCTTGGCGGGGACGACTTCCAGGTCGATGACCAGGCTATTGGACTGAAAAGTTGCTGACATTTGGTTTCGGCGCCTCAGGCCCCTCCCCCATATGAAGTCACCCGACTGGCCAAGCTGCTGCGGTTGACCTGGATCTCCTCGCTGACATCCGGGCCCCGATAAACCATCGAGGTCTCGTGGCGTACATACTCACCCTGACGCTGGGCGCTCAGCCAGTTGAAAGAGCCAACACACAGCACCTCCTGATCTGCCATGACCATCTTGCTGTGCACTTTGCTGACCACACGCACAGGAACATTTTGCGCCTGCAGGTGAGCAAGCACAGCCTCGAATTCAACCACTTTCTGTGGCTCGCCTTTGGGTTTTTGACGTGAGGTATCCGTGTTCAAGAGCAAGTCGGTATACACCTCAACCTGCACCCCACGTTGCACAGCAGCATGCATCTGCTGCAATGCTCCGGTTGTCTGCAAGCAGTGTAGCCTGACCCACGGGGTCACGATCTGTACCTGCTGGCGAGCAGTCTTCAGCGTCTGCATCAGAAACCGGTCATGCTCCTCCCACTCATGCAAATGGCTCAACCCGGTAGTTGCCGTTTGCAGGTCAAGCCTGGGCTGGTACTCGAACTGCAGCTCGCTGGCAGGGTCCGCCAGCAGGTACTTCGCTAATAATCCGCGCGGTTTGCTGACCGGCACCTGGCCAAACACATCCATATCGCCGAACACCAGAAAACTGTCCTTGGCCCGCGAAACGGCGACGTTGAGCATGCTATCTCGGCGATCGATAAAACCACCATCGGCATGCTTGGAATACACCGCCGAGAAAATCACCACAGGCCGCTCCGCGCCCTGAAACGAATGCACCGTGCCGACGGTAATTTCGCCCGCCCCTTTACCGGCGTGAATACCCAGCGCGGTGCAGGCGTCGACGATGGCACTGGTTTGCGCACCGAATGGCGTGATCACACCAAGGATCTCAAACAGCGCCTTGCCCTCGTAACGCTGCCTCAACTCGGCTTCATTGGCCTGTATCCAGGCCGCGATCGTCTGCGCTTCAAGCAGGTTGTCACGGCTACCCTGGCTGTTTTGCTGGCATCTGCCATCGATATGCAGGTAGCCCAGGCCCGGCAAGCCCCCGTCTGGCTTCTGGCCACGCCGTGGCAGCAACTTGCCCTTGTAGCAGAGGGCATTGCAGAAGCTGATGATCGAGTCATAGCAGCGACGATGCTCGTACAGATACATGCCTCGTGCCAAATCGGGATCGTAGTGATAGCGGCTGGTCGCTTGGGCGATCGCCATGACGCTACCACTCGCCGCGCTGCGCCCGCCCTCACAAAAGGCCTCGTAGTCCTCATCGACCTGGCTGTGTGAAATCAGCCCGGCGTTCGTCAAGTTACCGATATCTACCTTGGCCGGGATCGACCAGATGGGCTCTATCTGCTGCGTGTCACCGATGACAAGCGCCTGCTTGGCGAGGGCGAACGATGGCGCAGCCACCTCTGGCAGCACCTGTCCGGCCTCGTCGACAATCAGCAGGTCGATGAAGTCGATCAGGTAATCGTCGATGTAGTCGCCATCATCGTAGCGCTTGCACGACAGCTCTTTGGGCAGGCGGAAAAACGTCGAGACCACGCAAGGCGTCAGCTTCATCCAGCGACGCCAGCTGTTGACGAGGGTTTTCCTGCCGGTTTTCGTGCGGCTTTTGACAATGGCAGGCAGGTCTTCGCCTACCTCCAACAGCCAACGCCCTTCCCAGTAGTGTGTGGTCAACCGAAAAATGTCGAAGCGCAACGTCGTATCGGCCCAACCGTCGCAGTCATCGAGCGTGGCTTCAGCTGCAGGCTTGCCAATCGACCCGGCCAGCGGGCCTATCACACCCTGCCAGTGCTGCAGCGAACGCTGTTGCGCCTCAAGCAGTTGCTGTGCAGTTTGTAACCGGGCAGTTAGCTGTTGATGCTGTGCACGCGCTTCATTCTCGGCCGCCACCAGACGGCTTTCGATTTCACTCAAGCTCAAGGCATTGTGCAGCGGGGTATCGGCGCTATCTAGCTGCAGCTTGGCCAGCCGAAGCCGCTTGGCCGCCACGGGGGGGATCCAGCTGAACAGGCTGTAAAACAGCGGCTCGTGGGCCTGGTAATGTCTGAAATTTTTCAGCCGTTTCTGTACGTTTTCCAATGGCTGCACATGGCCAGCCAGCGCCGCCTTTCGTGCTTGGATATCAGCCTGCGGGTCGTCGCCCAACGCTGCCTGGACAGCTTCCCGTGCCAAACTCAGGGCAATCCACGCCTGTTCGATAACAGCAAGTTGCTGCTGACGATCGACGATCTGCTGACGCAGCAGGTCCACCGCACCCTTCACGCTCATCTCTTGAACGCCTGGGAACGCCAACGCTGCGTGCTCCAGATAAGCCTGCTGCGCCCTCTCCAGGTACGCCTCTGATTCCAGTTCGGCGAAAAAGCTTTTGGTCTGGAAGACAGTGGCCATTTCCGCTTCGGCCGAGGCTCTCGGAAAATAAGCACCGAAACTATGAACGTCGGGCAGCCAACGTCCCGCGAAAGGCCCACTACCCTCGGCGAAGTCTTTGCCGAAAGCCGCGATGATATTAGTGACTGCCTGGTTGTTAGTGGAGCTGGCAACTACTACCGGTGGCTCGCCGCCCTCCACGGCAGCCTTGGCCCATAGCGATGCGACCACCGACAACACCAGCGTCGTCTTACCCGTACCGGGCGGGCCGTTCACAGCCAGTACCTCGCCCGCCTCGCCTGCCAGTAGATGAGCCAAGGCGTCACGCTGGGCCGGCGCCAGTGCGTATTCGTCACCCGCATGGCCAAGCCGTGCGGCAAACAGGCTATTGGCAGGCAGGCAGGCTTCGTCCAGGCTTGGGGCGCGCTGGGCGAAGCGCTCGAACAGCGCTACGGCGGGCTTGTGTTGGCGCAGGTAGTCGTACAGGTTGACGATGTTCTGGCTGAAGCCGTCGGCTTTGTCTTCTTTGAACAGCAGGCCGTGCTCAGCTCGACTCAGGCCGTCTGCCGTTGGGTCCCAGCCTTTGCCGACCTTGAGCAACATCTTCCAGCAAAAACGCATGAACAGGCGCCATTGCTCGTGGTGCTTCTGCGCATCCAGCACCTGCTCCCCTTCGGGAGGAGAAAAGGCAGGTACCTCCCTGGCGTTCAAGAACTCATCAAGCACCGACTGCGCGCCGATGCAGAACGTGCCCCTGTCGAGCGGTTCGAGAATATCGCGTGGCACGAAGGTCTGGCTGGTTGGATAAAGACGACCATCCCGCGCAACGAGCACAGTGCACATCACCGGCGTGACCGTGGCTGGTATACCCGAACGCGTCTTGCCGTGTTCCAGTTGCGCTTCGAATACCCAAGGCCGAAGGGTGACCTTAACTGTCGCAGTCGAGGCGGGCTCGTTGGTAAACAAGGGGTCTGCCAGTTCCACAGGCAGGCAGCCTTTGTTGACGTGCTCCAAAAGGATGGGGGTCAGTGTCTTGGATTTATCGGAAGTCAGTGCGCCATTGCCGTTTTCAGCGTCAGCGAGGGAGTTACGCCAGTAGGTGGCGAGTTTTAGGGCGTAGTCGTTCATCGTCCTGATCTGATGCGGACCGTCACTCACTGTAACGGTTGTAAACGAATGGATTGACGCAGGGGGAGCTGGGTGCAGCGGGGCGTCGTTATTTGGGGATGGTCGTCAGCTGTAGGGCCGCTGTCAATTACTGATTACCGATGCAGCCCTTGCCTTACGCCGCAGTGCCCGCGCCGCAACCAACGGGCGTCACTCAGCACCCGGCGGGATTCCATCCTTGTTCTTGTCCTTAAGCTTGGCCTTTTCCTCTTCCGTGGAATGCGCCGGTACTTGGCTTTGTTGCTTCTGGTCGTCTTCGCGCTCAGTCATCGTGCTGCCCTCTGGTTGATGTTCGTTAGGCACCCCTGCAGTTGGGCAGTTCAAATATAGGGGCGCAGCACCACAGCGGTGGAATACCCCTCCATGCCGATAAACGCATTACCTCATGGCCGCATCAAAGGCTCGATACCGATCCATTTCTTCACAGGTTGGTAGCAGAGTTTGATCGGGGGAATAGGCAGTTTCTGGCCTTGAACCTCTAGCGCGCCCAGGTGGATGGTCCACTTGGAATTGGCATCGAACTTGTCCGTCTGGAAAATCACATAAGCGGAGCCGTAGCGTTTGTTGTTGGTGATCTTGGGGATGTTGCGGTGTACTTCGTCGCTGTTGATGTCGTAGGGCGATGGGCGCGCGGCGGTTGGGTAAACGAGCGGATAGTCGTAGGTTTTGTCGATGCCTAGGTACACCTCGGGCCGCGCCTGCAGGCGTGAGCCATCTTCGAAGGTGATAGAGGCCTGGCGGCTGTCGTAGAGGATCGGGATCGGCGGCTCGCCGCGGGTGGAGCTGGACGACGGACGCTGGCGGTTTTTGTTGTAAGCGATCAGTTGCACATAGAATTCACGCCGCGCGTACTTCTCGCCGGGGTACTCGACGTGCAGGACTTGCTCGATTGGCCGGTCGCTCCAGTGGGCGGCGTGGTCGTAGAGGTAGGTTTCCAGGTAGAGGGTAGTCTCCCCCTGCGGGCCTGGCACTTTGAATTGGAATTCGGATTGGCAAAGGTCTGCGTAGGCGGGGCGCTCGCGCTTCCAGGGGACGCAGGCGGCGAGTGTGGCCGCTGCCAGCAATAGCATAAGCGATTGGGTGCATTTCACGTGGGACATACCCCTCCTTGGTTCGCGTTTTCTGTACGCTAGGACCCCCGATCTGGCTTAGGGGTTCAGGCCTCTGACCTGAGTGCAGCTTTAATTAGTAGGCAACCGTTTTCAAGTCACAGTCACGCAGGGAACCCGGCAGGAAAGCCCCTCCATGGAACGTAAAACAGCCCACGCAGCCACCTCGGACTGGGTCATACGCAGCGCTCAACCCGGCAGCGTAGAGCGGATCGAAGCATGGTTCGGTAGCCATGGCTACGATCCGCATCGTCACGACACCTATTCGATCGGCCGCACCCTCGCAGGCGTGCAGAGCTTTCACTACAAGGGGGCACTGTGCCACGGCGTACCCGGCAATACGCTGGTCCTGCACCCTGACGAAGTACATGACGGCATGGCCGGCACGGATGCGGGCTTTCGCTACCGCATGGCCTACATCGACCCGGCGTTGATCCAAAACGTGCTCAGCGGTGAGCCGTTACCCTTCATTGCTGGCGGGCTGTCCAGCGACCCGCGCCTGTACCGCGCCAGTGAAGCCTTCGTGCAGGCACTGGACCACCCCCTGGAAACACTGGAAGAGCAGGACGCCGTCTATGACCTGGCCATGGCCTTGCGTGCAGTCGGCGGCAAGCCACGCGGTCGCAAACGCCTGGACTACCGCTCGGCCGAGCGCGCCCGGGCATTCATCATGGAGCACCTGCACCTGGGCATCACCCTGGAAATGCTCGAACAGGCCAGCGGGCGCGAGCAATGGAGCTTGTCACGGGACTTCCGCGCCCTTTACGGCACCAGCCCCTATCGCTTTGTCACGCTGCGGCGCCTGGACACTGTTCGGCGGCTGATGCTGGATGGCTTCACGCTGGTTGATGCAGCCCTGGCTGCGGGCTTTCACGATCAAAGCCACATGACCCGGCACTTCACCCGCAGCTATGGCGTGTCGCCGTTGCGCTGGCTGGAACGGCTGCGGCCTACGCGCTGACTTGCAGGATCGTACAAGCGTCGCGAGCTTTGGGTTCGATAGGCTGACTACCTCAACTACAGAGGATCCGTCATGTCCGACACCAACTTGCAACCTGTAAACCTGGCCCAAAAGGCTTCGCTGATCGATCGACAGTGGAGCCCGAGAGTGGTCGCCGAAATGAACGACTACCAGTTCAAGGTCGTGCGAATCGAGGGTGAATTCATCTGGCATTCGCACCCTGAGACCGACGAAGCGTTTCTTGTGCTTGAAGGCACGTTGCGCATCGACCTGCCCGAGGGCTGCGTCTATGTGAACCCGGGCGAACTGTATGTGGTGCCACGTGGGGTGGAGCACAGGACAGCGGCCCAGGGCGAAGCGAAACTGATGATGATCGAGCCACGCGGCGTGCTGAATACCGGCCATGAAGGGGGTGAGCGCACAGCCTTGAACGACGTGTGGATCTGAGTCGGCGCTGCTTCAGGGCGGCATAACGGCAGAATAACAGGCCCAACGCCGCCCCCTGTAGGAGCGGCCTTGTGCAGCGAAAGGGCCGCATAGCGGCCCCAGCGTTTCAAGAAAAGGCCCACGTTGAGCGGTAGTAAGGCCGCTCCAGTTCCGCCACAATCGGCCACTCAGTTCAAGCTGGGACGCCCCGCATGCTCACCACCCTCGCCATCGGCAACTACCGCTCGATCAACCACCTTGTGTTGCCATTAGGCCAACTCAACTTGGTGACCGGTGCCAACGGCAGCGGCAAATCCAACCTGTACAAAGCCCTGCGCCTGCTCGCCGAAACCGCTCAGGGCGGCGTGATCGAAGCGCTCGCTCGCGAAGGCGGGCTGGATTCGACCTGGTGGGCGGGGCCTGAGATGAGCGCACGCATGAAGCGCGGTGAAGTGCCCATCCAAGGCCAGCACCCGAGCGACGCCAAACGCCTGCGGCTCGGCTTCGCCACCGAAGATTTCGGCTTTGCCATCTCACTCGGCCTGCCGATTCCCCTGCCCTATCCCAGCGCATTCATGCTCGACCCCGAGATCAAAACCGAAGCCATCTGGGCCGCCGGCGCGTACCGGCCATCGTCCTTGCTGGTTGAACGTAAAAACGCGATGGTTCGTGCCCGGGAGGGAAACAGTTGGACGGTACTCGATCAACATGCCGACAGCTGTGAGAGCTTTTTCAACATCGTTGGCAGGCCACGCCAAGCACCTGAGATCGGGGAGCTGCGGGCGTTCATCAACAGCTGGCGGTTCTACGATCACTTCCGCATCGACCGCGACGCGCCTTGCCGTCAACCACAGCTCGGGACTCGCTCGCCGGTTCTGCATCACGATGGGCGCAACCTTGCCTCGGCATTGCAGACCATCATCGAGATTGGTGAGGTTGAGGACCTCGTAGCGGCACTGGATGACGCGTTTCCTGGGAGTCGCCTGGCGATTGATGCACCGCCGGGTGGGCTGTTCAGCGTACAGCTCTATCAGCATGGGCTTTTGCGCCCGCTGGGGGGTGCTGAATTGTCGGATGGGACCCTGCGTTATCTGCTGTTGATGGCAGCACTGCTGACGCCACGGCCGCCGTCATTGATGGTGCTGAACGAGCCGGAAACCAGCTTGCATGCTGACCTGCTTCCTGCGCTAGCGCGGTTGATCATTCGCGCTTCGCGTCGTAGCCAAGTTTGGGTTGTGTCTCACAGCGCCCCGTTGATAGAGGCGCTGTCGGCCTGTGATGGCTGCAATGTGCTGGAGCTGGAGAAGATCCAGGGGCAAACGCAGCTGCGCGGTGTTGGGCTGTTAGATGAGCCGCTGTGGCGCTGGGTGGATTGATCGCGACCTGAATGCTCTTTCGGGACTGTCAGATTCTTGGTGTGCGGGCCGGTAACGGCCTGCCGTCAGGTAGCCGTGGCTGCAAGCCTGGAATGCCCCTTCGCTGGGTCAATTTTTTGTAAATTTTCAGTAAATTATTTTTAACATTTTCTTTTAAACAATTCTCATTTGCGTTAGTGTCCTGCCCCGATTGCATTCTGCCCCTGGAATCCAACCGCTCGACAAGGACTGTTTCACGATGCCATGCCCACCTTTTTCCCGTGCCCTGCTCACCGTCGCGCTGCTCACCGCGACTGCCGTCCAGGCCGAGGAAGCCCATGAGCTTGAACCGCTCCCCGCCACAGAACTGGAAGCTTCGTTCGTCACCGCCACGGGCGGCGGCACTGATGTGCGCGACGCGCCGGCCAGTGTCAGCGTCATTACCCGGGAAGAAATCGAGCGACAGCCGGTCTACGACCTGAACACCCTGCTACGCCGCATACCCGGCGTCACCGGGGGCTACGGCCCGGTGGGCGAGCAGTCGAAAATCAAGCTGCGCGGCCTCGACGACAAATACACCTTGATCCTGGTGGACGGTAAACGCGTCGGCAGTTCAGCCGACACGAATTACCGCCGTGATCTGGGTCGCCAGGACATCAACTGGATCTCGCCGAACATGATTGAGCGGATCGAGATCGTGCGCGGGCCGATGTCATCGTTGTATGGGTCAGACGCCATGGGCGGCGTGATCAATATCATCACCCGCAAAGTGTCCCGTGAGTGGAGCGGCTCGCTCAACGTCAACACCACGATCCCGGAAGACTCCGACCGCGGTCAGACCAACCAGACCAGCGTTAACCTTTCTGGCCCTGTCACCGACTCCCTGGGGCTGCGCCTGGGCGCCAACCTGACTCGGCGCGCTGCCGACGAAGCCGCGCCACGCCTCGACGCACTGGGTGACTTCGTTTACAACGACGGCGCCGGCGGCGCCAAAGACCACAGCGTCAACGCGTTGCTTAATTGGCAGTTCAACGAAAACCATGAGTTGTCCTTCGAAGCGATCCAAGGCGTCGAGCGTTCGTGGTCGTCGAAGAAAACCTACGGCGACTGGGGTGACACGGTAGGTGAAGCCTTCGGTGCCGGACGCCTCACCCGTGATAGCTTCGTAGTCTCCCACCACGGCGACTGGGGCTTTGGCACCTCGCGTATCGACGCTTACCTGAACAAGTTCAACAACGACCTCAGCGAGGGCAAGGCTAACTCGGAAGAAAAAATCGTCGAGGGTAGCCTTAACATCCCGTTTGACCTATTGGTAAACCAGCGCCTCACCGTTGGCGGCCAGTGGAAGCGTGAGCAACTGACCAACACCGACACGCTGGGCACCGTACCCGTTGATTACCAAGGGGCAGCGGTGGGCGGCGCGGACCTTGAGGGCGACTACTCTGCGCTGTTCGTCGAGGACGAGCTGTTTCTGCTCGATAACCTATCGCTGACGTTGGGGAACCGCTTCGACCACAGCGACGAATACGGCAACCATAACAGCCCACGTGCTTACCTGGTCTATCACCCTCACCCTGACTGGACGGTGCGCGGTGGCGTGTCACGAGGTTTCCGTGCCCCCAGCCTGAAAGAAGGCAGTGCTGGCGCGGCGACCAACTCGGGCGGTCGCGGTTGTACATCGCTACGCCCGCTGGGTTACGTCACCGGCAGTTGCTGGATGGCCGGCAACCCGAACCTACGCCCAGAAATCAGCACCAACAAGGAGATTGGTGTCTCCTTCGACCGCGACGGTTGGGAGGCCAGCCTCACTTACTTCCACACCGACTTCGAGGACAAAATCGAGTACGCGCCGCTGGGGTATTTCCAGGGCCGTTGGTGGACCATGCTTGAAAATGCTGAGGAAGCCCGCACCCGCGGCTGGGAAGGCAGCACCAAAGTGCCGTTGTGGGAAAATGCCAGCTGGCGCACCAACGCTACCTACATGCTCGAAAGCCGCAACCTGTCGACCGGTGAAGACCTGATCAGCTCGCCGAAACTGTCGTTGTTCAGCGCTATCGACTGGCAGATCACCGAACGGATCGGCACAGAATTGTCAGCTCAGCACGTGGGCAAGCAACGCGGCCTGGGCACCGACTTCGTCAAGTCGTACACCACGTACGATCTGACCGCCAACTGGTCAGCCACCCGCTGGCTGACCCTGAACGTCGGCGTGCAGAACCTGCTGGATGAAGATCCACGTGATGACTCGACCAGCTTTTACGTACCCGGTCGGGCGTACTTTGCCGGGGTAACTACCTACTTCTAATTGGCAGCGTACAACCCAGAATTCGCACTTTTACGCGAATTCTGGGTGAGTTGAGTGAGGCGCCGTCGGCGCTCAAGCGGCAGCGACCCGTTCGCCATCACCGCTGACCTCGAACTGCCCCACCAGCTTCTGCAGCTTGCCGGCATCCACCTTCACCTTCTGCGCGCTGTTTTGCAGCACCACTGCGGTTTGGCGCATCTCGCTGGAGGAGTGGTTAACCTGCTCGATGGTCTTGCCGTACTCGATGCTGCGGCGGTTGAGCTGCTGGATGATGGCGAACATGCCCTCCACCGCCTGATGAAGTTGCACGTTCTCCGACGATGCATCCTCGGCCAGGCGCAAACTATCATCGACGTTCTGCACGCCCTCCTCCATAAAACTCACCGCTAGCTGCGTTTCGTTCTGCAGGCCTTCAACCATGTGCCGGATATCGTCGGCCGCCCGCGCGGTGCGGGCCGCCAGGCTGCGCACTTCATCGGCCACCACCGCGAACCCACGGCCATGCTCGCCCGCCCGTGCCGCCTCAATGGCGGCATTCAGCGCCAGTAAGTTGGTCTGGTTGGTGATGTCGCTGATCAGCCCGGTGATATTGCCAATCTGCGCCATGCGGCTGTCGAGCAGCTGCACACTCGAGGCCGAGCGGGCCACCACATCGCGAATCGATTGGGTGCCTGCCTGCACAGCCAGGTACTGCTCGCGGGCGCGGCTGACCACCTCGTCCATGGCCTGCTTCATCTGTTCGGCGCTGACCGACGCCTGCTGCAGCTCACCGAGTTGCTCCTCCATGATGATCATCATCTGGTGCACCGCATCGGCCACCTCGACAGAGCTCACGCTCGCTTCCTGGCTGCGCCCGAGCATCATCTGGTTGGTGCTGCCAACCGTGCGGCTGGCCTTGACCACCTGCCCCACCACGGCATCCAGGCGGTCGATGAAACTGTTGATCCAGCGCGCCATGTCGCCACTCTCGTCATTGGCCAGGGCGCCCGTGTCCAGGCGCTGGCGCAGGTTGCCCTCACCCTCGGCGATGGTACGCAGCACACCGCTCATGCCGTTCAACCTGGCCGCCAGGCGCCTGGGCCCGAGCACGCCGAACAGCAGCGTAGCGCCGAGCATGCTGAGGGCCTGGATGGCGTCGTTCACCCCCTGTGGCAATCCGGCGTAATGCTGCACCAGGTAATTACAGCCGAACAGCCCAACCATGGTCGCCACGTAGGGTTTCATTAACCGGTAGCTCAGCGAACGGCGGCGGTAGACCTCCTCCAAGTCTGCCTCGCACATCATGCCCCAGCGGTCGGGCGACCCTGGTAACTGGAAGGTCACGCCCTTGCCGACCACCGGCACATGGCGGTAGTCCGAATAACCCGGGTACGTCACGAACAGGTTGGCGCCACGCCGTATGGTTTCCCGCACGCCGGGGTGCAGTTCACGCGTCGCGGGGTCGGTGAAGCGCAGCTCCAACTCGGTATGGCGCTGCACCTGCACAGTGCTCCAGGGCGTACGCACGCCGCTCTTGAGGTTTTCACCATGGGTAAACGTCCCGTCTTCGAAGCGCGAACGGGACAAGGCGGTGCCTGGCTGCACGGTCGGGTCGAAGCGTGACTGCACCATGAACAGGTAATTGTCGCCCGACTCGGCATAGATATGCCCGGCCTCGCGTTGGATCAGGTCGCCCAGCACATCATTGGGGACCCGGCCACACAGGCAGCCCAAGACTTTGCCCGCGTGCCTGATCGGCTGATAGAACATCAGCGTCACCTCATCGTGAAAACGCGACGAGGATGGGCCGATCTGCAAGGTCAATGGGTCGCTGTAAGGCCCGTGAAGAAACGGCGCCTTCAAACCATGGGCCAACGCCGCGAGCTGCTCGATCTGCATGCTGCCACGCTTTGGCCAAGTGGATACCCTGACGTTGCCCGTGCAGTCGATCACACTCAGTTCGGAAAAGTCTTCGGCCTGTGCCAGCTTGTCGAGTAATGCCGAAGGCTGCACATGAGCGAAGTCTGCTGCCAGGTATTCCGCCAACTCTGCCAGGTGATCCCATTGTTCGCGCGCCCAGTTGTGCAGCAACTGCACCCGCGTTTGGGCAATGGCTTCGAATGTCTGCTCGATTTCTCCATAGTTCGAACGATTGAGGCGGCACGCCCACCCCATGCTGAACTTGCCGGCTTTGCCGAACCAGGGCAGCCAGCCCCGCTCGCTCGATGACAACTGCATGGAACTACTTGAAAGCGACATTAAGTTCACCACATGCGACACGAATATCAAAATGCCAGCAACTTCCACGCCAACTGTAATCCAAGCGTATTGAGGGGTAGTAGCTGGCACTGGACGCTTACTGATGGTGCATAAAGGCTGTTATTTCAGGCCACTTTGCACCCTGAAGGGGCGCGGGGAGAATGAAGCGATCGTTGTGGAAGCAACTGTCTTGTGGTGCTTGTGCCGGCCTCATCGCTGGCAAGCCAGCTCCCACAGGTGCGGCGCTAGCCTTTGAGGCTACACAGTTCGGGTGGGAGCGGCCTTGTGCCGCGATGGGCCGCAAAGCGGCCCCACTACAGGCGATGAATAACTTAAGTGAACAGCATTACGCACTAGGCGGGCTCTAACGACCATTGAGGTGTACGTTAGGAAGGCTGGAATCTCGTGTTGCAGGCATGGCACAGCCAGGTACGACGCCACTCTTCGTACTGATCATATTGCACAACGTTGTGCCGCCAGTGCCGCACAAATCCAATCACACCGATGGTGATGAACGTCACACCAATGAAGAACCTGGTCCAGTCCACTTCCCAGGACAATTTGAGCCCATCGTAAAGGATGATGCCCCCCACCACTGTAAGCACCATCGGGCCACGCAGACGTTTAGCGCCTGGAGGTGCGACGCTAGCGCTCAAGTTAGTCTGCTGGCGCCCGGTCGTTTCAACAGTTACACGCGGCCCGAATCCTGAGTGCGCCTCATGAGTGGCTTGGAAATGAGAGGTTCCGGCGGCATGAATGACAGAAAGAAGCTGTACGTTTTGACCCTGACAGTGTGGGCAGGTGATGGCATTTTGACTTACCACAAATTCAGTCCTTTGAGATGGTAGAGGCGCGAATTTTAAACTAATTCTGAATATCCGTGCACTCACATGGCGTTACGTTTCCCTGTGCGGTGAGCGCGATACATGTAGTTACGCCTAACCGCTGAAAAATCAGATTTAGCCCCTTTCTTGTAGGGCATTTCCCAAAGATACTCGCGACGCCTATTTTTCGTTGCGCACGCAAAACGTGAGTCATAGTCTCGGCCTGTCGCTGCTAATCGGCGATACGGTTTTGACAGACCGTGGGTCACTGAGTGCATGTGCAATGCCAGTTATGGCAGCTGTGCGTGGGGCACCTTTGTGTGCGCCGGGACTCTCAGTACCCTCGGTCTGTCAACCCACACACAGCTGCCACCCTTCCGTTTGACAGCGGGTTTGCGGCAGCCCTTGAAGGTACTGAGAGGGTTTATGCTGAAGATAGTCCCCGATCCACCCCACAACTTCCACTCCCTGGAAGACACGCTAATGATGGCTGCGGACTACGCACTCTGTGCCGAAGCCGTTGCCCAGCAGGCGATGATGATGCAACCCAAGTCGCCCTCCTCCTTGTTGATCATGGCCTCAGTGCATGAACTCGAAGCCCTGCGCAGAATGCTTGAAGTGGCATTGGCACAGCTGCAAATGCCGACGGGTCCGACGAGCCAGCACTGAAGGGAGATCAAACCATGGCCACCGAAGAAACCAAATTCACTGTCGGTAAAACCACCTTCTACCAAGGTGAAAACCAGACCCACCCATTGTTCCGCATCGAACCCGGCATCCCCTGCCAAAGCGCCCGCGAACAAGCCTCGGAACTGATGGGCTATGCCCGCGACCTCTCCATCGACGGCCTCATGGAAGACAAACCCCAACTGCTCTGGGCCTCGCACTACCTCTGCGCCCTGGCCAAGGCCCTGCTCGACGATGCTGAACTTGGAATGATGGCCACCTCTTGATCACAACCCCCTCTAAAGGCCCAACGCCCCCTCTGTAGGAGCGGCCTTGCCGGGGCGCCGGACCGGTCGGAAAGGGCCGCAAAGCGGCCCCAGCGATCCAAGCACAATCGCAGACTTCCCCATTAATGCCGAAAGACGAAATCACATCGGTATCACCCTCGACGAGAGCACGAAGCGCCATCCAGGCCGATACCACCCCGTCGACGGCATCGAGTACGCCGAGATGGCTGAAGCGCTGCCAAAGCCACCGCGCCGCACTAACTTTGACCGTTATTACGAAGAAGAGTGGAACTGCGATCTCCACGCGTTTTTGGGTATCAACCTGCCTCATCGCGGAAAGCGCAAGCATGAAGGTCAATGCCAATATCGGATGTACCGCACACGCGATGGCCGCGAATCGGCCTATGACCGGGACGCGGTTGGCGAGTAGTGCCCGACCGCCCCGCTTGCAAAGGCCAGCTACAAGGCGTCGCTGATCAAGTGCAAAGCCGCCTGCCCCTCCGGCGCGGCCCGCCAGCGCCTCAACGCTTATCGTGCAGCTCTGGTGGCCAAGCGCTGAAGAACCCTATGATTCCCGGCATCATTACGTAGATCCAGTGCTTGCCAGGGTATACGCAGATACCGACAGCCCAGATAGCTAGCAACGCTCCGCCCGCTCGCCTCCTACGCTTAGGCGTGAACCACTCCAGAAACGCCTTATGCCTCTCCCGCAACCCCATTACCACGCTCCTTGTTTGGTAAGCGGCGAAGCTTACCACCACGAATTGCGGCGCTCCTCGCCAGCGCCATCCACGCTAACGAAAACGCCGCCTGATGAGGCGGCGCTGACTGACGAAGATCGGACGTTACCAGGTCTTCGGCTCTGACTTCTTGTACGAGCCACCGGTCATGCACTTCTCGACCAAGTCTTCGCGAGCCTTGTTGTCCGGAAGCGTTTTCAGGTAATCGGGCTGGCAGTGTTCTGCAGTGGGCTCGTAGGCGGCAGTGTCGGCGGTGTCTTCTTTGCAGCCGGCCAAGCCAATAGCGAGTGCGGCAACGAAGAGCGGAACAATGGCTAGTTTCATGAGGGTCCTTCCTGTGAAATGGCCGGGCGTTATAGCAAAGATCCACCTCTCCCGCAAAACGTGACGCAACTCTAGCCCAATCAGAATCGCGCCACCCCGGCGAGGGCGGCGCTCTCAGTCGAAATTGCCTTGCCGCAGATCACGCCCAAAAAATGGGGGATTAAGGGCTCAGGGTGAGGAAAAGCAGTTTCCCGCTCCGTTCGCCTTTGGTGCGAACAACTTGCAGGGTCACCAATTTGCCGTTGCTCAAGGCCTGAATGCCCTCGTTCTCGACAGTGTCAGCCTGAATCCCCATCGCTGATAGCTGTGAAACCAAGGCCTCAGGGGCAATGTATTCCGACTTGACGATCTTGCCGTGCCGGTCAAACAGGTTCACGCCGAAATAGTGGTACGGGGTTGCCTTCATGCGCGACGACCAATAGCCGCCCATGGTCATTGCATAGCCGTTATCTGTTACCGCGAAGCCTTGGTGCTTGGGTAGATTGAGCTGCTCGGAGTTTCGGTAGCCGGAGTACTGCGGCGCAAAATTCACGTCCCGAACGTGTTTGAAGCTGCTGTCGAGCACCGAGTACTGGCCGCGGCTCTGCCCAAGCGCATCTTCCGGCGTCTTGAACTTTTCGACATACCACTCGCCACCTTTGTGATAGAAACTTTGGGCAACGTTGCTTGCAACCGCCTCAAGCTTTTGCGTGGTGCCGAAACCGGATTGATCATCTACAAGACGATAGCGCGTGAGGGCGCTATCGGATCGCAGGAAGGCTACATCACCCCCCTCTTCCTGGGTCACCACAAGGCCCTCGGACACCGAGGCCTGAGGCTCGGGAATGATGTAGGTCGAGAGCAATTCACCAGAGTTCCACCGGTACTTCTCAATCACGGCGCGAGCAGGCCGGCCATTGGAGTACCGCAGAACGTACAGGAGGTCACGTTGCTCATCGATTTCAAAGCCTTGTGGGTACGTGAACCGAACACCAAGACGCTGAACCGTCTCCTGATAGCTTTGGGACTTGAAGTCCAGCGTTTTCAAGATTGAAAAGTTAGGCTCCGCATGGGTCGCCACCGACGCCTCGAACGCGCTCATGATTTGAGAACGGGCAGCGATTACCGCAGCCGAGCCTGCCTGAGCATGGCTAAACGAGCTGACGAAGATTGGGCTGATGAAGATGAGTGACAATCTCGAAAAAGTCGCCATGTTCTGGTTCTCCTTCATGAGTATCAAAAAGCGCCGCATCCCGCGCTGGAACCCTCAGCGATACGTAACACGCCACTGTGCCACACCCCCTGGCTGCTCCCGCAGCAGCCTCTGGATTGCCTTCCGTTGGGCAGCCAGCGCGTTTGGCAGTTCAGACAACCTTTCCTATCGACGATAACGCCTCCCCGGCGAGGGCGGCGCATGCGTGGAGAAAGCTATGATTGAAGCCACCGAGAAGCAGCTCGGCCTGCTCTGGCTCACCCTTGGCTTGTGCGCTGAATGCTCAAACCGACACAGCATCAGCCGCAACCACTTCCTCACAAGACCGGGCTACGAGCAACCTTGATGTGCTGGTGGCGACCGGCCTGAACAAGCGGGCGGAGAAGGATGGCCAGAAGATCGCGGGGCATACGACTGACGGTATGGCCAGGAACTACCAGAAGCTGGATAGTGGCGAATTCGCCGGATAGTTTTGCGCCCATTTTGCGCAGAGCCGCCCATAAAAAAATCCAGTCACCGCTAAGTGACTGGATTTTTTAGGGATTTTTGGTCGGGACGGAGTGATTCGAACACTCGACCCCTTGCACCCCATGCAAGTGCGCTACCGGGCTGCGCTACGCCCCGACTCTATTCTCGATACCGCTGAGAACGTTGAAGAATCTACCCTAACCTTTTGATAAATGAAAGCTTTTTCTCAAAAAAAATTCCATTCGTCGGAGCAAATCACTTCTTCAACACCACCAACACATCCTCCAACTCAACAATCATCTGCCGAATCAGTTGCTTGTACTGGCTTGACTCATCCTTCACCTCATCACTGGAGAGCCGCAACCGCGCCCCGCCAATGGTGAACCCCTGGTCATACAGCAGCGCTCGAATCTGGCGAATCATCAGCACGTCCTGGCGCTGGTAATACCGCCGATTCCCCCGCCGCTTCACGGGGTTCAACTGAGGGAACTCCTGCTCCCAATACCGCAGCACGTGCGGCTTTACCGCGCAAAGCTCGCTGACTTCACCAATGGTGAAGTAGCGTTTGCCCGGTATGGGGGGCAGTTCGTCGTTATGGCTTGGTTCCAGCATAGGCCTCAACCCGGGCCTTCAACTTCTGCCCTGGACGAAAGGTGACGACACGGCGAGCGGTGATCGGGATCTCTTCCCCTGTCTTGGGGTTGCGGCCCGGCCGCTGGCGTTTGTCGCGAAGGTCGAAGTTGCCGAAACCGGACAGCTTGACCTGCTCGTTCTCTTCAAGTGCGTGCCGAATTTCTTCGAAAAACAGCTCGACCAACTCCTTGGCCTCACGCTTGTTAAGCCCCAGCTCCTCGTACAGCCTTTCGGCCATCTCAGCTTTCGTCAGAGCACCCATGCCGTTATTTCCTTAACGTGGTGTTCAACCTTTGTTCGAGCGAGGTGAGGATATTTTGCAGGGTAACGTTCACCTCATCGTCGTTAAGAGTGCGCGATGGATGCTGCCAGGTCAAGCCGACGGCCAGGCTTTTTCTATCAGGATCAATGCCTTTACCTTGGTAGACATCAAACAGCCTGAGGTCTGTGAGCCATTCGCCTGCATTGTCACGAATTAATTCAAGCACCGCGTTAGAAGCTACATCACGTCCTGCAATCAACGCCAGGTCACGACGGGTTTCTGGGAACTTGGACAGTTCGCTGAACTTCGGCAGGCGGCCTTCGACCACGTCACCCAACACCAGCTCGAACAGGAACACCGGGCGATCCAGGCCCAGGGCTTTGGCAAGCTCAGGGTGAATGGCGCCGAGGTGGCCGACGGGCTTGCCGTCGCGCTCGATGAGGGCGGTTTGGCCTGGGTGCAGGGCGGGGTGTTTGCCGGCGCTGAAGGTGAAGTCGCTCAGCGCGCCGGAGTAACCCAGCAGGGCTTCCACGTCGGCTTTGACGTCGAAGAAGTCGATGCCGTCGCGGCCGTTGGCCCAGCCTTCTGGCAGGCGGCTGCCGGTGACGACGCCGGCGATCATCGGTTGCTGCTCGAGGTTACCGAGCTGGCCGACGAAGCGCAGGCCGCTTTCGAACAGGCGTACGCGGTCTTGCTGGCGGTTGAGGTTGTGCTGCAGCGCCTTGACCAGGCCCGGCCACAGGGACGCGCGCATGGCGGCCATGTCGCTGGAGATGGGGTTGGCCAGCAGCAGGGGCTCGACGCCAGGGGTGAACAGCTCGAACAACTTCGGGTCGATGAAGCTGTAGGTGATGGCTTCCTGGTAGCCGCGGGCGACCAGCAGGCGGCGCAGGTTCGGCAGGTCACCGCGGGTTTCCGGCTTGCCCTGGGGCGCGAGGCGCGCCTGTGGGTAGCGGACCGGCAGGTTGTTGTAGCCGTACAGGCGGGCCAGCTCTTCGATCAGGTCGACTTCCAGGCTGATGTCGAAGCGGTGGCTTGGGACGTTGACGGTCCACTGCCCTGCCCCGTTCGCCGTGGTGGTCAGTTCCAGGGCGTTGAGCAGTTGCTCGACCTGGGCGG
The DNA here is from genome assembly GCF_900184205.1 of Pseudomonas sp. LAIL14HWK12:I10. Taxonomy (NCBI): domain Bacteria; kingdom Pseudomonadati; phylum Pseudomonadota; class Gammaproteobacteria; order Pseudomonadales; family Pseudomonadaceae; genus Pseudomonas; species Pseudomonas sp. LAIL14HWK12:I10. Next base: position 450,426 of record NZ_FXWU01000003.1, read on the forward strand.
CTTCCAGCTCCATGCCAAGCATCTGGGTGATGCGTTCGGCGCGCAGGGTTACCGGGGCGACGTTGGGCAGGTGCTGTTCGCTGACGGCTTCGACGATCGGGCCGGCTTCGCCGCCGACGATTTCCAGGATCAGCGCGGTGGCGCGTTCCATGGCTTCGCGGGCCAGCTGCGAGTCGACGCCGCGCTCGTAGCGGTGCGAGGCATCGGTGTGCAGGCCGTAGGAACGGGCCTTGCCAGCAACGGAGATCGGCTCGAAGAAGGCGCTTTCGAGGAACAGGTCGCGGGTTTTTTCGGTGTTGACGCCGCTGTGCTCGCCCCCCATGACGCCGGCAATGGCCAGGGCGCGGGTGTGGTCGGCGATGACCAGGGTATCGGCACGCAGGGCGACCTCCTGGCCGTCGAGCAGGACGAGTTTTTCGCCCTCTTCAGCCATGCGGACGCGGATGCCGCCGTTGATTTCGGCGAGGTCGAAGGCGTGCATCGGCTGGCCGAGTTCGAGCATCACGTAGTTGGTGATGTCGACGGCAGCGTCGATGCTGCGCACGTCACTGCGGCGCAGGCGTTCCACCATCCACAGCGGGGTCGGCTTGGACAGGTCGACGTTGCGGATGACGCGGCCCAGGTAGCGTGGGCAGGCAGCCGGGGCAGTCACTTCGACCGGGCGCACTTCGTCGTGGGCAGCCGGTACAGCCGGGACGACTGGGCGGGTGACCGGGACGTTGTACAGGGCGCTGACATCGCGGGCCAGGCCGGCCAGGGACAGGCAGTCGCCGCGGTTCGGGGTCAGGCCGATTTCGATGCTGGCGTCGTCCAGGCTCAGGTACTGGCGAATGTCTTCGCCAACCGGGGCGTCAGCCGCCAGTTCCAGCAGGCCGTCGTTTTCTTCGCTGATCTGCAGCTCGGCCGCCGAGCACAGCATGCCGAACGACTCGACGCCGCGCAGCTTGGCCTTCTTGATCTTGAAGTCACCTGGCAGTTCGGCACCGATCATGGCGAACGGGATCTTGATGCCCGGGCGCGCATTGGGGGCGCCGCAGACAACCTGGAAGGTTTCCTGGCCGTTGCTGACCTGGCAGACGCGCAGCTTGTCGGCGTCCGGGTGTTGCTCGGTGGCGAGGATTTCGCCCACGACGATGCCGCTGAACTGGCCGGCAGCGGGGGTCACGCTGTCGACTTCGAGGCCGGCCATGGACAGGCGGGCGACCAGTTCGTCACGGGAGACTTGCGGGTTTACCCAACCGCGCAGCCACTGTTCACTGAATTTCATGCTGTTCTCCTGAAAGTTGCGTCGGGCATTGACCTAGCGGAATTGCGCGAGGAAGCGCAGGTCGTTGTCGAAGAACAGACGCAAATCGTTGACGCCATAGCGCAGCATGGCCAGGCGCTCGGCGCCCATGCCGAAGGCGAAGCCCTGGAATTCTTCAGGGTCGATGCCGGACATGCGCAGCACGTTCGGGTGGACCATGCCGCAGCCCATGACTTCGAGCCAGCCGGTCTGCTTGCAGACGCGGCAGCCTTTGCCAGAACACATCACGCACTGGATATCGACTTCAGCGGACGGCTCGGTGAAGGGGAAGAACGACGGGCGGAAGCGCACAGCCAGTTCTTTTTCGAAGAAGACGCGCAGGAATTCTTCGATGGTGCCCTTGAGGTCGGCGAAGTTGATATCGCGATCGATCAGCAGGCCTTCGACCTGGTGGAACATCGGCGAGTGGGTGATATCCGAGTCGCACCGGTAGACGCGGCCCGGGCAGACAATGCGAATGGGCGGCTGGCTGGACTCCATGGTCCGCACCTGCACCGGCGAGGTGTGGGTGCGCAGCAGCATGTTGGCATTGAAATAGAAGGTGTCGTGCATCGCCCGTGCCGGGTGGTGGCCGGGGATGTTGAGCGCTTCGAAGTTGTGGTAGTCGTCTTCGACCTCTGGGCCTTCGGCAATGCCGTAGCCGATGTGGGTGAAGAACTGTTCGATGCGCTCGAGTGTACGGGTAATCGGGTGCAGGCCACCGGTGGTCTGGCCACGGCCTGGCAGGGTCACGTCAATGCATTCGGCAGCCAGGCGAGCGCTGAGCTCGGCTTCTTCATAGGCGGCCTTGCGTGCGTTGAGCACCTCGGTGACGCGTTCCTTGGCATCGTTGATCAGCGCGCCGACTTTCGGCCGCTCTTCGGCTGGCAGGTTGCCCAGGGTCTTCATCACCTGGGTCAGCTCGCCTTTCTTGCCGAGATATTGAACCCGGATCTGTTCCAGGGCATTGATGTCTTCAGCGCGCTCTACGGCCTCAAGGGCTTGGGAGACCAGCGCATCCAGGTTTTCCATGTACAGACTCCAGATACGAAAATAGGGGAAGAGCTTTGAAGGCTCTTCCCCTATCGATGACGTTCAATGCCCGGCGACGCTAGCGCCGCCGGGTGATTGTCGCGGGTACTTAAGCCAGAACGGCTTTAGCTTTCTCGACAATCGCAGCAAACGCCGCTTTTTCGTTCACTGCCAGATCGGCCAGAACCTTACGGTCGATTTCGATCGACGCCTTTTTCAGGCCAGCAATCAGACGGCTGTAAGACAGACCGTTGGTGCGGGCACCGGCGTTGATACGAGCGATCCACAGTGCGCGGAACTGACGCTTCTTCTGGCGACGGTCACGGTAGGCGTATTGACCGGCCTTGATGACAGCCTGCTTGGCTACGCGGAATACGCGCGAGCGTGCACCGTAGTAACCTTTAGCCAGTTTCAGAATTTTTTTGTGACGCTTACGAGCGATAACGCCGCGCTTTACACGAGCCATGAGTAACTTCCTCTATCTTTGACCAGAATTAACGAACGCGCAGCATGCGCGCGACTTTCGCGACGTCAGACGGGTGCAGCAAGCTGCTACCACGCAGTTGACGCTTACGCTTGGTCGACATTTTGGTCAGGATGTGGCTCTTGAAAGCGTGCTTGTGCTTGAAGCCCGAAGCTGTTTTCAGGAAACGCTTCGCAGCACCGCTCTTGGTTTTCATTTTTGGCATGTTGGAACTCCGCATTCGATAAAATTACACATAATCATCAGGCCTGCCGTGCCCGGGAGATTACTTCTTTTTCTTGGGGGCGATGACCATCATAAGCTGGCGTCCTTCCATCTTAGGATGCTGCTCAACGGTGCCGTATTCAAGCAGGTCATTTTCAACCCGCTTCAACAGCTCCATGCCCAGCTCCTGGTGGGCCATCTCACGACCACGGAATCTCAGAGAGATCTTGGCCTTGTCCCCATCGGTAAGGAAACGTACCAGGTTGCGTAGTTTTACCTGGTAATCCCCATCCTCCGTCCCTGGACGAAACTTGATTTCTTTGATCTGGATCTGCTTCTGGTTTTTCTTGGCTTCGTTAGCCTGCTTCTTCTTTTCGAAGAGGTGCTTGCCGTAGTCCATGACCTTGCAGACCGGCGGTACCGCGTCTGCAGAGATTTCCACCAGATCCAGCTTCGCTTCATCAGCGATACGCAGCGCTTCATCAATCGAGACGATGCCAACCTGCTCGCCGTCTGCGCCAATTAACCGAACCTCGCGGGCCGAGATATTCTCGTTGATCGGGGCCTTCGGTACAGCACGTTTATCGTTTCTCATTTCACGCTTAATAGTCATTACTCCGATTCTTGGCGACCACGCCGGGAAACCGCTTGTGTCAGGAGCTCAGCGAATTGCGCGACGGGCATGGAGCCCAGGTCTGCGCCTTCGCGAGTACGCACAGCGACGGTTTGCGTTTCGACTTCGCGGTCCCCTATAACCAAAAGGTACGGGACCTTGAGCAAAGTATGCTCGCGGATTTTAAAGCCGATCTTCTCATTTCTCAAGTCCGACTTGGCACGGAAACCGCTACCGTTCAGAGATTTCTCAACCTCAAGGGCGAAATCCGCCTGTTTGTCGGTGATATTCATGACCACTGCCTGGGTCGGCGCCAGCCATGCCGGGAACACACCCGCGTAATGCTCGATGAGCATGCCGATGAAGCGCTCGAACGAACCGAGGATGGCGCGGTGCAGCATTACCGGGCGCTTGCGGCTGTTGTCTTCGGCGATGTAGCTGGCGTCCAGACGCTCTGGCAGGTTCGGATCGTACTGCAGGGTACCACACTGCCAGTTACGGCCGAGACAGTCGCGCAGGGTAAATTCGATCTTCGGACCGTAGAACGCGCCCTCGCCCGGCTGGTATTCCCACTCCAGGCCAGACTCGTTCAGGGCATCGGCCAGGGCGCCTTCGGCGCGGTCCCACAGCTCTTCAGAGCCCACGCGCTTGGCTGGGCGGGTCGAGAGTTTCATGGCGATGTCGCTGAAACCGAAGTCCTTGTAGACGTCCAGGGTCAGCTTGATGAAGTCGGCGGCTTCTTTCTTCACCTGGTCTTCGGTGCAGAAGATGTGCGCGTCGTCCTGGGTGAAGCCACGTACACGCATGATGCCGTGCAGGGCGCCGGACGGCTCGTTACGGTGGCAAGCACCGAACTCGGCCAGGCGCATCGGCAGGTCGCGGTACGACTTCAGGCCCTGGTTGAACACCTGCACGTGGCACGGGCAATTCATCGGCTTGACCGCGTAGTCACGGTTTTCCGAGGACGTGGTGAACATGTTCTCGGCGTAGTTGGACCAGTGGCCGGAACGCTCCCACAGTATACGGTCAACAACCTGCGGGGTCTTGATCTCGAGGTAATTGTTGTCGCGCTGAACCTTGCGCATGTACTGCTCGAGCACCTGATAGACGGTCCAGCCGTCCGGGTGCCAGAACACCATGCCTGGGGCTTCTTCCTGCAGGTGAAAGAGGTCGAGCTGCTTGCCGATCTTGCGGTGGTCGCGTTTTTCGGCTTCTTCGATGCGCTGGATATAGGCGGCCAGCTGCTTCTTGTCGGCCCAGGCGGTGCCGTAGACGCGTTGCAGCTGCTCGTTCTTGGCATCGCCGCGCCAGTAGGCGCCGGACAACTTGGTCAGCTTGAATGCCTTGAGGAAGCGCGTGTTCGGCACGTGCGGGCCGCGGCACATGTCGACGTATTCTTCGTGGTAGTACAGGCCCATGGCCTGTTCATCCGGCATGTCTTCGACCAGGCGCAGCTTGTAATCTTCGCCACGGGCCTTGAACACGTCGATGACTTCGGCGCGCGGGGTCATCTTCTTGACGACGTCGTAATCCTTCTCGATCAGCTGCAGCATGCGCTTTTCGATGGCGGCCATGTCTTCTGGGGTGAAGGGGCGCTCATAGGCGATGTCGTAATAGAAGCCTTCGTCGATCACCGGGCCGATCACCATCTTGGCGGTCGGGTACAGCTGTTTCACCGCGTGGCCGATCAAGTGGGCGCACGAGTGACGGATGATCTCCAGTCCCTCTTCATCTTTAGGGGTGATGATCTGCAGGGTGGCGTCGTGGGTGATCAGGTCGCAGGCGTCGACCAGCTTGCCGTCGACCTTGCCGGCCAGGGTGGCCTTGGCCAGGCCGGCACCAATAGAGGCGGCGACGTCGGCTACGGATACGGCGTGATCAAACGAACGTTGACTGCCATCGGGAAGAGTAATAGTGGGCATGGCGCCTCCTCTCCTAGTGGTGACCCCTACCAAAGGTCACGTGGGTTGGGATGAGCCAGTACAAGATCCGCGCTGTCTTTCTCGAAAGAAAGCCTGCCTCACAGTGGCAGAAGCCTTTCGGCTTACCAGGGGCGAACCAGAGTGACTGGAAGGTAAAAAACAGGTGAGCTGCACGTTGTCAGCTACAAGCCGAGCATGCTAGCACGCGGGGTTGGGCACGATGCAGAAATATTTGGAAATTACACAACCGGGGTGAACTTACGCGGAAAAATTCCTATCAGACTTTGGGAAGCATCCTACTCTTGATGAGACCTAAACCAAGGAGTGTCTGGTTATGAGATTTCCGTCTCTTCTGGCCCTGAGCGTTGCTGGCGCCCTGCTGCTGCCGGTTGCGGCCAACGCGGGTTCGTTCCCGGCTGGCGCGAAGCAAAACTACATGTCCCAGTGCATCGAGGCCGCCACCGCCCAGGGCCTGGACGCCAAGGCGGCGCAGCAGCACTGCAGTTGTGGCGCAACGGCTATTGAAAAGAATTTCAGCGATGAGCAGATCAAGGACCTAGACAGCAAGGATGGCGTTGACGCCAAGCTGATGCAGAAAGCACAAACGGTTGTGCAGCAAGCATGCATGAAGGGCTGAAACCATAAAGCCGCGATTCGACACCCATTGTTTGCGCTGGATCAACATCTGGCGAACGTAAAAGGCGCTAGATGCGCAGAATTAGACTATGATGTTGCCGGTGCTTCGGAGCCTCGGCAACATCGCACCACTGAAAAAATCAAATGTCTGGAGATTCACCCCATGTCCAATCGCCAAAACGGCACCGTCAAATGGTTCAATGATGAAAAAGGCTACGGCTTCATCACCCCACAAAGCGGCGGCGACGACCTCTTCGTACACTTCAAGGCCATCGAATCTGACGGCTTCAAGAGCCTGAAAGAAGGCCAGGCTGTTTCCTTCGTGGCCGAAAAAGGCCAGAAAGGAATGCAGGCTGCACAGGTTCGTCCGGAGTAATTCGGACAGCTGTAAAAAAACCCGCCCAAGTGGCGGGTTTTTTTATGGGGTTCGCAACGGCTTAGCCGCAGTTGACGCGGGTTACCACACCTTGCTCATCCACATTCAGGTTAAGGCGCTCGGAGCGGTACTCCAGGGTCACCACGTCGTGTGGCTTGAGCATACGGGCCATCTGCGAGCCACTGGCCTTGCGGGCCTGCTCCAGCAGGTCTGGGCTGCCCGGCTTGCCGATGGCAAAATCGGCACCGCTGGCTTCGCAGCGACCGTCGTTGCCTGCCGGTGCGGCAGGCGCACTACCAGCAGAATTGCCACCTGTACTGCAACCAGCCAGCACAGCAGCCACCGCCAGGGTCGCCAGGTAAGCACGGGTACGGAACATGAATCCTCCTAAAATCGATCTGGGCACTGTCTGATCCGACAGCTGCGCGCATTGTTTGTTGCAAAACCGCCCAAGTCTGCCTGAACATGCCGGTGGAGGCGAAATGCAATCGTGACTGGATTTTGCACAATACGCTTGGTTTGCCGCGCAAAGCTTTTTATTCTTATGTCGCAGAGTCATTGACGCAAAGGCATGATTTACTGCAAGAAGTGGAGCGCGCCGTGCCTCCCTCGAACATCAGGATCCGGTGTTCGCCCCTTCGTCCCAGGCCCCCAGTGAGAGCCTTTCATGAGCAGCCACAGCATCGACGCCGATATCAAGGTCAAATGGGCGGAGGGCCAGAGCGCCTACAGCCCCAGCACGCCGGAGGAGTTGCTACTGATTGCCATCGACCTGCTGGTGCGCGACCGCGGCAGCGAAGCGGCGCGCAGCTTTATGGACCAAGCGTTCGAGCGCTTCGCCAGGCATTCCCCTATTGCAATCGAGCCAGGCGCGCGCTGAGCAGGTCGAAAAAGCCCTGAGCATCCCCCTCCTCTACCCACATGACGTTGGCGGGCTGTTTCAGCACGCCATACCAGTCGGCGATGGTCTGGCCAAAGGTCGGGCCCTCGCGGCTGTCGATGGCTATGTGAATGCGTCGCCCACTGAACAGCTCGGGTTTTAGCAGGTAGGCAATGACACTGGCGTCGTGCACCGGGCCGCCAGGCATGCCGTACAGGTCCATGTCGTGGGTGATGTAGGCATTGAGAATATCCACGACCCGCTTGCTGGCCTGGTTGTTGACCGCCGCGAGTTGCTTGAGGCGTGCTTCGCTGGTCAGCAGCTTGTGGGTGACGTCCAGCGGCAGGTAAGTCAGTTGTATGCCACTGGCCAGCACCACCTCGGCGGCATGCGGGTCGGCGTACAGGTTGAATTCGGCTGCCGGGGTGATGTTGCCGCCGTTGAAATGGGCGCCGCCCATGACCACGACTTCTTTGATGCCTTGGGCGATCTCCGGGCGCTGGATGAGTGCCAGGGCCAGGTTGGTCTGTGGGCCGAGCATGGCCAGGGTGATGCTGTGGGGTTGTGCGCTACCGAGGGTGTCGACCAGGTATTGCACAGCATTACCTTGGGCCAGCGGCTTTTGCGGCGCGTGGACTTGCACACCGGTCAGGCCTTCTTCGCCATGCACTTCGGCGGCGTAGATGGGCGTGCGCACCAGCGGGCGGCCGGCCCCGGCGTACACGGGGATGTCTTCACGGCCAGCCCATTCGCGGGCCAGGCGGGCGTTGCGCGAGGTTTTATCGAGGCGCACGTTGCCGGCCACGGTGGTGATGGCGCGGATGTTCAGCTCATCGGGCGAGGCCATGGCCAGGAACAGCGCGACCACGTCGTCGGCACCGGGGTCGGTGTCGATGATCAGGTCGCGCGGGGCGGCCTGGAGGGTGGTGGTGGTGGCTGCGGCCATGAGGGTGAGTCCTTGTAGCAGGGGTTTGAGCATGGGGCACTCCTGTTGCCTTGGTTAAAGGTTGCGGGGCCGCTTTGCGGCCCAATCGCCGGCAAGCCAGCTCCTACAGAGATTGTGAATACTTCGGCAAACTGCACAGGACCTGTGGGAGCCGGCTTGCCGGCGATCGAGGGCAGCGCCCTCGGCTAGAAGGTCACCCCGGATATCAGGGCAATGTTGCTGTACGGCTGGCACTCCCCCGTGCGCACCACGGCACGCGCACTGCGCGACAGCACTTTAAATTCCTCATGGCTCATCCACTCCCGCTTGCCCAGCTTACCGCGCAAGCGCTCAATCTCAACCAGCCCGGGCGGTACCACTTTCTGCATTTCCTCAGCCAGCACATGCCGCTCAACCTGCATCTCGCTCAACACCACCCGCAGCACACTGGCAAAGTCCGGTATGCCCGGCGTCAGCGCCAGGTCGATCAGCTCGACGCCAGGCGGCACCGGAAGCCCGGCATCGCCAATCACCAGAATGTCGCCATGCCCCAACCCGGCAATGGTCCGTGACAGGGCGATATTGAGCAGCGCCGTCTTCTTCATGGCTGCAGCTCCGAGAGGTAGGGAATCGACGGTTGCGCCCCCACGCGGGTGACCGACAATGCGGCGGCGCGCTGGCCTAAGGCGATTGCCTCGCCCTCCTCCAGGCCACGCACTAAAGCTGCGGCAAAACCACCCACGAAGGTGTCGCCAGCGGCCGTGGTGTCCACCGGCTGCACCACCGGCGCAGGGAAGTGCTGATGGCCCTGCGCGGTCACCAACAGGGCGCCTTGGGCGCCGAGGGTGATAATCACTTTGCCAGCACCCAGTTGCAGCAATCGCTCACCGGCGCGCAGGGCGCTGCCCTGGTCGGTGACAGTGATACCGGTCAGTGCTTCGGCCTCGCTTTCGTTTGGGGTCAGGTAGTCGATATGGCCAAACCAGGTTGAGGGCAGCGGGCCTGTAGCAGGCGCCGGATTGAGGATGACACGCTTGCCCAGTTCGTGCCCCCTGGCCAAGGCCCAGGCCACGGTTTCGGCCGGCACTTCCAACTGACAGATGATGACGTCGGCCGCCTGCAGCAACTTGTCGAAGCGCTGCACCGACTGCGGCGTTAGCAGGCCATTACCACCCGGGATGATGACGATGCAGTTCTGGCTGGCGGCGTCGACGGTGATCAACGCCACACCACTGGAAACCCCTTCGCACACGCTCACCGCCTGGCAATCAACGCCTTCGCGCTCCAGCGCCTTGCGCAGTTGCTGGCCATAGGCGTCATCGCCGACGTTGCCCACCATCGCCACACTGCCACCCAACCGTGCCACCGCCACCGCCTGGTTGGCGCCCTTGCCGCCGGGCGCCGTGAAAAACGCCTCGCCAGGCAAGGTTTCGCCCGCCCGTGGCAAACGCTGGGCGCGGGCGACCAAGTCCATGTTGAGGCTACCGACCACCACTACCTTGGCATGCATAAGCGCTCCTTAGCGGTAATCATTGAACAGGTCCGGGCGTGGCCCGGTGGACTCGCGCTGCACGATGCGCGGGGCAACGATGCGCTGCTCTGCCGAACCCTGCCGAGGCGTGGCGATGCGCGAGAGCAGCAACGCGGCGGCGTTTTCGCCCAGCTCGCGGATCGACTGGCCCACGGTGGTCAGCGGCGGGTAAACGTAACGGCTGAGCTCGATGTCATCGAAGCCAATTACCGATAGTTCACCCGGTACGTTGATGTTGCGCTCGGCGGCGGCGCGCAGCACGCCAAAGCCGATCATGTCGTTACCGGCGAAGATCGCCGTCGGCCGGTTGCCGTCCAGCAACTGTGCGGCCGCGCCGTGGCCGCCTGGGCTGGTGAAATCACAATGCAGCACGCGGCTGGGCTCCACCGCTACGCCAGCCTCTTGCAGGGCGCGACGGAAACCGGCCAGGCGCAGTTGGCTGACACCGGTTTCGGCCGGGCCGCCGATGTAGGCGATGTCGCGATGGCCAAGCTCCAGCAGGTGCCGGGTGGCCAGGTAAGCGCCGTGCTCATGGTCGATGCGCACCAGGTCGGCGTCAACGCCGTCCAGCTCGCGGTCGACGATGACCATGGGCGTGCGCACGCAGGCCAGGCTTTGCAACAGGTCGCTGTCTTCACCTACAGACGCTACCACCAGGCCATCGATGCGTTTTTCCAGCAGCACACGCAGGTAGCTGCGCTGCTTCTGCGGGTTGTCGTCGGAGTTGCACAGGATCACGCAGTAGCCGTTGCGCTCGCAGGCGTCTTCGATCCCTCGCGCCAGTTCGGCGAAGTACGGGTTGACGCTGTTGGGCACCAACAAACCGATGGTGGCGGTGCTGCGCGCCTTGAGCGAGCGCGCCACCGCGCTGGGTACATAGTCGAGCTCGACGATGGCGGCCTCGACCTTGAGCCGCACCTGTTCACTGACAGGGCGGGTCTTGTTCAACACATGGGACACGGTGGTGTAAGAAATACCCGCCAGTGCCGCGACGTCTTTAATGGTTGCCATGTTTTCAGTTCCGCCGGCCTGCACGCCGGCTACGGTAAGTGTCGAGCACCACGGCGATGACGATGACCGCCCCGGTGATGATGCGTTTTGTGGGTTCCGATGCGCCGATCTGCGCCAGCCCTGCGGCCAGCACTGAAATGATCAGCACGCCAAAGAAGGTACTGATGACCGAACCCCGGCCACCCATCAGGCTAGTGCCGCCGATCACCACGGCGGCAATCACCTGCAGCTCAAGGCCGGACCCGGCATTGGGGTCGGCGGCTTCGAGGCGCGAAATCTGGAACAGTGCGGCCAGGCCGGCGAGCAGGCCCATCAGGGCGAACACCAGCACTTTGTAGGGGCGCGGGTCGATGCCCGCCAGGCGCACGGCCTCTTCGTTGGTGCCGATGCCGATCAGGTAGCGGCCAAATACCGTGCGGGTCAGTACCAGTTGGGCGAGAACGATCACCAGCAAGGCGATTAGGAATGATGGCGAGATACCGAACGCGATCGGGTTGGAGAACCAGGCGTAGGCATCGCCAATATAGGCAGTGCGCGAGTCGGTGAACTGGTAGGCCAGGCCGCGCGCCATCTCCAGCACACCGAGCGAGACAATGAATGACGGGATGCGCCAGGCCACGGTAACGCCGCCGGTGATGCTACCGGCCAGGGCTGCCACGGCCATGCCGAGCAGCGCCGAGGGCAGCACACCCCAGCCCCAGCCGAGAATGGCCACGCTGACCGTCGAGGCCGCCAGCGCCAGCACCGAGCCGACCGACAAGTCGATGCCGCCGATGATCAGCACGAAGGTCATGCCGACCGCCAGCACCATCAGGTCGGGGATCTGGTTGGCCAGGGTGCTGAAGGTGGCATAGGACCAGAAGTGGCTACTGAGGAACGAGAACAGCACGATCATCGCCAGCAGCGCGCCGGCCAGGCCCAGGTAAGTGCCCAGGCCGAAGTACGTGCCACTGCGGCGCACGGGGGCGGCGTTTTGGCTGTCGAGGGGAGTGGTTTTCATGCATCCATCCTGGGTGCTGCGTCATGCAGCAGTGCGTCACGTGTTTGATAGCCGGCAAAGGCTGCGGCAAGCAGTTGGTCCTGGCTCCAATGGTCGCGCTCGAAGGTGTCGATCAGGCGCCCAGCCGAGAGCACGGCAATGCGGTCGCAGATCAGCATCAGTTCGCGCAGGTCGCTGGACACCACCACCAAGGCCTTGCCTTGGCGCGCCAGTTCGGCCAGCAAACCGTAGATGTCGAACTTGGCGCCAACGTCGATGCCTCGGGTTGGCTCATCGAACAACAGCACCTGGCAATCACGCTCCAGCCAACGGCCGATCACCACCTTCTGCTGGTTGCCACCGGACAGTTCGCCCACGGCCTGGTGCGGGCCGGCGCTGCGGATGCGCATGGCCTGGATCTGGCGTTCGGCCAGGGCCATTTCAGCCTCGCTGTCGAGCACACCGGCGCGCGATACCGCGCCAAGGTTGCCCAAGGCGATATTGGCGCTGATCGACTGGGTAAACAGCAGGCCTTCGCCTTTGCGGTCTTCAGTGATCAGGGCGATACCGGCTTTGACGGCGGCTTTGGGTGAGTCGATGGTCACTGCCTGTGGCGGCTGGCCCAGGGCGATGCTGCCACTGTCGGCGCGGTCGGCACCGTAGATCAGGCGCAGCAGCTCGGTGCGGCCGGCGCCGATCAGGCCAGAGATACCGAAGATCTCCCCTGCCCTGACCTCGAACGACACCTCACGCACCTTGTCGCCCCGGCTAAGCCGGTCGACCTTCAGCAACGGCGCGCCAATCTCGCGGCGGCCCAGGTCGATGTGTTCGCCCAGCTCACGGCCGACCATCAGGTTGACCAGCTCGGCGCTGCTGTAGCGCTGGATCGGCTCGTCGCACACCAGCTTGCCGTCACGCAGCACGACGATGCGCTGGGCCACGCGCTGCAGTTCTTCGAGGCGATGGGAGATATAAACGATGGCAACGCCGCGTTGGCGCAGGCGTTCGATCTGGGTGAACAGCAGCTCCACTTCACGCGCAGTGAGCATGGCGGTGGGTTCGTCGAAGATCAACACACGGCAATCGCCGATCAGGTTGCGTGCGATTTCGACCATCTGCTGATGGCCGATGCCCAGCTCGCCGACCAGGGTGTCCGGGGCGATGGCGTCCAGCCCGACCTGGGCCATGGCAGCGGTGGCCAGTTGGCGCAGGCGCTTGCGGCTGATCCAGCCGAAGCGGCTGGGCAGGTTGTCGAGGAACAGGTTTTCGGCCACGGTCAGGGTCGGCAGCAGGTTGAGTTCCTGCATGACCATGCGCACACCGAGGCGCTCGGCCTCGCTGCGGCTGCCGGGCGCGTAGGCCTGGCCGCGGTAGGTCATGTGCCCGGTGGTGGGCACCTCGAGGCCACTGATGAGCTTGGACAACGTGCTCTTGCCAGCACCGTTCTCGCCCGTCAGGGCCAGTACTTCACCGGCGCGCAGGCTCAGGCCGACGTCACCGAGCACCGGCTGGGCGTAGGTCTTGCCCAGCCCGCTGGCGGCGAGCACCACTTCATTGGCCGTTGCAGGCATGGCCCTCTCTCCTGGCGGGTATCAGGGCTGGGTGATGAGCGTGACGGGGGTCTGGATGACATTGTCGGCATCCACGCCCGGCTTCTCACCGTTGATCATCTTCAGCGCCGCCTGGATACCGAACACCGCCTGCTGGCTGGCGGCCTGATCAAGCGTGGCGAGTACGCGGCCGTCCTTGAGCATGGGTTTGATGGCATTGATGTTGTCGTAACCGACCACTTGCACCTGGCCGGCCTTGCCTGCGGCGCGCACGGCCGACACGGCGCCCAGGGCCATGCTGTCGTTACCGGCCAGCAGGGCCTTGAGCTCGGGGTATTCGTTGAGCATGGAGGCGGCAACGGCGTTGCCTTTGTCGATTTCCCAGTTGCCGGACTGCACCGAAACGATCTTCATCTGCGCGGCTTCCATCGCATCCTTGAAGCCGGCGGTGCGCTGCTGGGCGTTGGTGGTGGTCGGCACGCCTTCGATGATGCCGACTTGGTCACCGGCCTTGAGCTTCTGCTGCGCCAGGTAGTCTCCCACCAGGCGGGCGCCTTTGCGGTTGTCGGGGCCTACGAAGGGTACGCTGATGCCTTTGCTTTTGAGCAGTTCGGGGTCTAGGCGGTTGTCGATGTTGATCACCACCACGCCTTGGTCCATGGCTTTTTTAACGGCTGAAACCAGGGCTTTGGAGTCCGCTGGCGCAATTACCAGGGCTTTGGCCCCTGCGTTGACCATCTGCTCGACGATGCGGATCTGCTCGCCGGTGTCGGTTTCGTTCTTGATGCCGTTGGCGATCAGGTCGAAATCATTGGCGTGGCTTTTTTGATAATCCTTGGCGCCGTCTTCCATGGTGCGGAAGAATTCGTTGGCGAGGGACTTCATCACCAAGGCGACTTTGGGCTTTTCTTCGGCGTGTGCAGCACTGAGCGGCAAGGCCAGGGAAAGTGACGAGACGACAGCGAGGGCCAGCAGACGACCGGGGAACGGCAGTTTCATGGACGATGACTCCGAATCTTGTGTTTTTTATCGGATCGCAAACGTTTGCGTTGACTCACTATGGAAACAGGACCTGGTTTTGTCAAATCCGTTTGGCTCTTAAGGGCGAGTCACGCCTGGCGCAGATTATCCGGAATTTTTCCGAAAAACCGAACAGGTTTTCCTATGCTTGTTCGGGATTCCGAATGAATAGGGCCGCTGCGAGCCCCATCGCGGGCAAGCCCGCTCCCACAGGTGCAGGGTTGCGCAGGCAAATACGGGCTCTTGCCAGGAATGGTACGAAACATGCGTTGTTTCTTGTGCGATACAGCAATCGCCTCAATAGGAAGAGAGAGAACAATAACTATGAATGCTGCACTTAAATCCTTCGCCCCCAGCGCACTCGCGTTGCTGCTGATCCTGCCGACCGCCGTTTCCGCCAAAGAAGCCGAAACCCAACAGAAGCTGGCCAACGTGGTCATCCTCGCCACCGGCGGCACCATTGCCGGTGCGGGCGCCAGCGCGGCCAACAGCGCCACCTACCAAGCGGCCAAACTGGGCGTCGACAAGCTCATCGCCGGTGTGCCCGAGCTGGCCGACCTGGCCAACGTGCGCGGTGAACAGGTGATGCAGATCGCCTCCGAAAGCATCACCAACGAAGACCTGCTGAAACTGGGCAAGCGCGTCGCCGAATTGGCCGACAGCAACGACGTCGACGGCATCGTCATCACCCACGGCACCGACACCCTGGAAGAGACCGCCTTCTTCCTTAACCTGGTGGAGAAAACCGACAAGCCAATCGTGGTGGTCGGCTCGATGCGCCCTGGCACCGCCATGTCGGCAGACGGCATGCTCAACCTGTACAACGCCGTGGCCGTGGCCAGCGACAAGCAGTCGCGTGGCAAGGGCGTGCTGGTGACCATGAACGATGAGATCCAGTCTGGCCGCGATGTCAGCAAGTCGGTCAACATCAAGACCGAAGCGTTCAAGAGCGCCTGGGGCCCGATGGGCATGGTCGTTGAAGGCAAATCCTACTGGTTCCGCCTGCCGGCCAAGCGCCATACGGTCAATTCGGAATTCGACATCAAGCAGATCAGCAGCCTGCCGGCCGTGGACATCGCCTACGGCTATGGCAACGTGACCGACACCGCCTACAAGGCACTGGCGCAGAACGGCGCCAAGGCGATCATCCATGCCGGTACCGGCAATGGTTCGGTGTCGTCGCGGGTAGTACCGGCGCTGCAAGAGCTGCGCAAGAACGGCGTGCAGATCATCCGTTCGTCCCACGTCAACCAAGGCGGTTTCGTACTGCGTAACGCCGAGCAGCCGGACGACAAGAACGATTGGGTCGTGGCCCATGACCTGAACCCACAAAAAGCCCGCATCCTGGCCATGGTCGCAATGACCAAGACCCAGGACAGCAAAGAGCTGCAGCGGATTTTCTGGGAATACTGAGTGCTGTAATACCAAGGCCGGTGCACGGGTTGCACCGGCCCTCCCCCGCAGCCCGGCCTACGGCTCGATGCGTTTGAGCTCGTTCAACAACCCCATCAGTTGCGCCAACTTGTCTTCGCCGAACTGCGCCTGGATCTTGCGGTAGTTGGCCTCCATGCCCTCGCGCATCGACTCGAAACAGGCCTCGCCGCGTTCGGTGAGGCTCACCAACACGCGCCGCGCGTCCTGCGCCGCCTTCTGCCGGCGCACCAGGCCATCGCGCTCCAAACGGCTCAACACCCCGGTCATGCTCGGTTTGAGGATGCACGCCAGGTGGGCGAGCTGGTAGCTCTCCAACTCACCTTGCTGGCTAAGAATACGAATGACTCGCCACTGTTGCTCGGTCAGGTCGTGTTCGTTCAGCAACGGTCTGAAAAATGCCATTGCCGCTTCCCGGGCCTGCAGCAGGCTCAATGTCAGCGAGGGTTGCGTCTTGGTCATGTGGGCGCCTGTGATTGGGGTACGACTGGCAAGATTAGGGGCATAGGCAAAAAGGGACAAGGCGCCTGGAAAGTGCAAGCTCTTCCATGGAAAACCCATTCAAGGCCGCCCGCCAAGCTGCGACCATCCGGATCAAACAACAACGACGCGATCCGGGCGGTACGCCATGGCCCTCTCACAACAACTCCGCTTGCCGCTGGCGGTATTCGCCGGGCGTGAGCTTGGCGTAACGGTTGAAGAACCGGCTGAAATAGGCCGGGTCCTTGAAGCCCAGCTGGTAGCAGATTTCGTTTGCCGTGCTGCCGGAGAACAACAGCAGGCGCTTGGCTTCCTGCATCACGCGTTCAAGCACCAGGCGCTTGGACGGCAAGTCGGCGATGCGCCGGCACACATCGTTCAGCCGCGCCTCGGTCACGCCGATCTGCTGCGCATAGCGCGCCAGGGGCCAATGCTCAAGGTAATGCGCTTCGATCAGTGCGTTGAAGCGGTGGAAGATTTTCAGGTCTTCGTGCCTGGCCGGCGTGGCCTCGCGCGAGTTGGGGCACAGCCGCAGCAAGCTGATCATGATCAGCCGGGTCAGCGACTGCAGCGCCGCATCGCGCCCCGGATGGGGCGTGGCAACTTCGTCGCTGAGCGCTTCCAGCCAGCGTTCGAGCCTGCGCGCCTCGGCCTTGTACGCGGCCGGCACCTTGGCCAGGGCAACGCAGGCAGGCCGCACCTGCACCCCGGCCGGCAACAGGCTGGCGTCGGCTTCGATCAGTTGCCAGACCAGTTGCTGACGCACCGTCAGCACATGGCCGTCGCTGTCTGGCTCGGTGACGAAGGCATGCGCCACCGTCGGCGGCGTCAGGAAGAACATCGGCCCGGCCTCGATGTACTGCTGATCATCCAGGTACACCCGCACCGTACCGGACTTCACGTAATGCACCTGGAAAAACCGATCGTGCCGGTGCACGGGCATGTTGCGCCCGAAAAACCCGGCAAGGTTGCCCAGCCGGTCGTAGTGCACCTCGCTGTCGCTGTAGCGCTGGTCATAGACCTGGCCGATGTTGATGTTCGGAATGGGATGCCGATCACTCATGACTGCTTACCCGCAAAGCGCTTGCCCGTATTGACGATCACCCATGGTGCCCCGGCTGCTTGGCAGATGCCACTGGGTGAAGCCTTGACCTTCGTTAACATATTAACTATAACATTAACACATTAACAATCTCGGCAGGACGACCCTCGCCCTGCACCGCCTGGAGAAAAGCATGAGCCATGCCCTGCATGACGTTGCGACCGGCACCCTGTTCGGCGTTGCGCTGAACTACCAGGGTCTGCAGCAGCAGCACGAAGCGGCGTTTCACGAAGCGCCCTACAAACAACCGCCCGTCAAGCCGGTGCTGTTCGTCAAGACGCCCAACACCCGCAACCACCATGAAGGCAACGTGGTGTTTCCGGCCGGTGTCGAGCGCCTGCAACCGGGCCCTGCCCTGGGCGTGGTGATCGGCAAGGACGCCAGCCGGGTCAGCGCCGAAGACGCGCTGGGCTACGTGGCGGGCTACACCATCGTCAACGAAGTCAGCCTGCCTGAGACCAGCTACTACCGCCCTGCGGTCAAGGCCAAGTGCCGCGATGGCTTCTGCCCGGTCGGCCCCGCCCTGGTGCCGGCTGCACAGGTGGCCAACCCCGACGCCCTGGGCCTGCGCCTGCGGGTCAACGGTGAAGTGCGCCAGCAGAACACCACCGCCAACTGCGTGCGCACGGTTGCCCAGCTGATCGCCGAGATCAGCGAATTCATGACCCTGCATGCGGGCGACATCCTCATTACCGGCACCCCCGAGGGGCGCGTCAATGTGCAGCCAGGCGACCGCGTCGATGTCGAGATCGATGGCCTGGGCACGCTCACCAACCACATCGTCGCCGAATGAGGACTGCACCTGTGAAACACGCCCGTATCCAGTTCGACGGCCAGGTCCATAACGTCACCGTCGAAGACGACCACCTGCGCCTGGCCGACGGCCGCCTGGTGCATGAAGACCAGGTGACCTGGCTGCCACCGGCCACCGGCAGCATGTTCGCCCTGGGCCTGAACTACGCCGACCACGCTGCGGAACTCGCCTTCACGCCGCCCACCGAGCCGCTGGCGTTCATCAAGTCGCCGGGCACCTACACCGGCCACAAGCAGGTCACCTGGCGCCCGGACAACGTCGCCTACATGCACTACGAGTGCGAGCTGGTGGCGGTGATCGGCAAGCAGGCACGTAACGTCAAGCGCGAAGACGCCCTGCAGTACCTGGCCGGCTACACCGTGTGCAACGACTACGCCATCCGCGACTACCTGGAAAACTACTACCGCCCCAACCTGCGGGTGAAAAACCGCGACGCCACCACCCCGGTCGGCCCGTGGATCGTCGATGCGGCCGACGTGCCAGACCCGTCCAACCTGAAGCTGCGCACCTGGATCAACGGTGAGCTGAAACAGGAAGGCAGCACCTCGGACATGATTTTCGACATCCCTTACCTGATCGAATACTTCTCCAGCTTCATGACCCTGCAACCGGGCGACATGATCGCAACCGGCACCCCAGAAGGCCTGGCAGACGTAGTGCCAGGCGATGAAGTGGTGGTGGAAGTGGAAGGCGTCGGTCGCCTGGTCAACCGCATCGTCAGCGAAGCTGACTTCTTCAAGAACAACAAGGCATGAGCAGCATGATCAAGCACTGGATCAACGGCCGTGAGGTCGAGAGCAAAGACACCTTCGTCAACTACAACCCAGCCACCGGTGACGCGATTTGCGAAGTCGCCAGCGGCGGTGCCGAAGAGGTCGCGCAGGCGGTTGCGGCGGCCAAGGAAGCCTTCCCGAAATGGGCCAACACCCCAGCCAAGGAACGTGCCCGTCTGATGCGCAAGCTGGGCGAACTGATCGACCAGAACGTGCCGAAACTGGCCGAGCTGGAAACCCTCGATACCGGCCTGCCGATCCACCAGACCAAGAACGTGCTGATCCCGCGTGCCTCGCACAACTTCGACTTCTTCGCCGAAGTGTGCACCCGCATGGATGGCCACACCTACCCGGTCGACGACCAGATGCTCAACTACACCCTGTACCAGCCGGTGGGTGTGTGCGGCCTGGTAAGCCCCTGGAACGTGCCGTTCATGACGGCCACCTGGAAGACTGCGCCGTGCCTGGCCCTGGGCAACACCGCCGTCTTGAAAATGAGCGAATTGTCGCCGCTGACTGCCAACGAACTCGGCCGCCTGGCCGTTGAGGCCGGCATCCCCAACGGCGTGCTGAACGTGATCCAGGGCTACGGCGCCACCGCCGGCGATGCGCTGGTGCGTCACCCCGATGTGCGTGCGATTTCCTTTACCGGCGGCACCGCCACCGGCAAGAAGATCATGCAGACCGCCGGCCTTAAAAAATACTCGATGGAGCTGGGTGGCAAGTCGCCGGTGGTGATCTTCGAAGACGCCGACCTGGAACGCGCCCTGGATGCAGCGCTGTTCACCATCTTCTCGCTCAATGGCGAGCGCTGCACGGCCGGCAGCCGCATTTTCATCCAGGAAAGCGTTTACCCGCAGTTCGTCGCCGAGTTCGCCGCCCGCGCCAAGCGCCTGATCGTGGGTGACCCGACCAACCCGAAAACGCAAGTAGGCTCGATGATCACCCAGCAGCACTATGACAAAGTCACCGGGTACATCCGCATCGGCATCGAAGAAGGCGCACGCCTGGTTGCCGGCGGCCTGGAGCGCCCGGCCAATCTGCCGGCGCACTTGGCCAAGGGGCAGTTCATCCAGCCCACCGTGTTCGCCGACGTGAACAACAGCATGCGCATCGCCCAGGAAGAAATCTTCGGCCCAGTGGTGTGCCTGATCCCGTTCAAGGACGAGGCCGAAGCACTGCAACTGGCCAACGACACCGAATACGGCCTGGCCTCGTACATCTGGACCCAGGACATCGGCAAGGCGCACCGCCTGGCGCGTGGCATCGAAGCTGGCATGGTCTTCATCAACAGCCAGAACGTGCGCGACCTGCGCCAGCCGTTCGGCGGCGTGAAAGGCTCCGGCACCGGGCGTGAAGGTGGGCAATACAGCTTCGAAGTGTTCGCCGAGATCAAGAACGTGTGCATTTCCATGGGCAGCCACCACATCCCGCGCTGGGGTGTATAAACCGTCTCGATCAAGCGGGTAACCCTGTGGGGCGGGCTTGCCCGCTCCCACAGGCCTCGACACCCTAACAACATCCTCTTACCGGAGATTTCCATGGGCAAACTCGCTCTCGCTGCCAAGATTACCCATGTACCGTCCATGTACCTGTCCGAGCTGCCTGGCCCGCGTCAGGGCTTTCGGCAAGCCGCCATCGACGGGCACTACGAGATCAGCCGACGCTGCCGTGAGCTCGGGGTCGACACGATTGTCGTGTTCGACACCCACTGGTTGGTCAATGCCAACTACCACGTGCTCTGCGGCCCGCATTTCAAGGGCGTCTACACCAGCAACGAACTGCCGCACTTCATCAGCAACATGGAATACGAGTTCCCGGGCAACACTGCACTCGGCCAACTGCTGGCAGCCGAATGCAACCGCTTCAACGTCGAGACCATGGCCCACCACGCCACCACCCTGGGCCCTGAGTACGGCACCCTGGTGCCGATGCGCTACATGAACCAAGACCAGCACTTCAAGGTGGTTTCGGTCTCGGCGCTGTGCACCTCCCACTACCTGGCCGACAGCGCCCGCCTCGGCTGGGCCATGCGCAAGGCCGTGGAAGAGCACTACGACGGCACCGTGGCGTTCCTGGCCAGTGGCTCGCTGTCACACCGCTTTGCGCAGAACGGCCAGGCGCCGGATTTCGCCACCAAGGTGTGGAGCCCGTTCCTGGAAACCCTGGACCACCGCGTGGTGAAGATGTGGGAGAACGCTGAATGGGAAGAATTCTGCGGCATGCTCCCCGAATACGCCGCCAAGGGCCACGGTGAAGGGTTCATGCATGACACCGCGATGCTGCTCGGTGCCCTGGGCTGGTCGAAGTACGACGGCAAGGCCGACGTGGTAACGCCCTACTTCGGCTCGTCGGGCACCGGCCAGATCAACGCGATCTTCCCGGTCACCCCGCAGGAGGGTGCTGCCATCCCCGCCGCGCAGGCCGCCAACCCGGCCGCGGTGGTGTCCACCAGCCGCCTGTAGTTCCGCTGCCTGGCCGCTCTGCCGGGCGGCCAGGCGTTTCTGCCAAGAGGATGCCCTTCATGCCACACCTGGTTCTGCTCTACACCCCCGACCTGGAAACAGACGCCGACATCCCGGGCCTTTGCCGTGCCCTGGCCAACACCATGCTCGAACAGCGCGATGCCGCCGGCAAGGCCGTGTTCCCCACCGGCGGCACCCGCGTGTTGGCCTACCCCGCCGCGCACTGCGCAGTGGCGGATGGCAACGGCGACTATGGCTTTTTGTACGCCAACCTGCGGATGGCCAACGGCCGCTCCGCGGAGGTTCACAAAACAGTCGGCGACAGCCTGTTGCAGGTGCTCAAGCAGCACCTGGACGCGCTGCTCCAGCAGCGCCCCATCGGCATCACCCTGCAGATCGACGAGAGCAACGCGCAGGTCTACGACGCCAAGCACAGCACCCTGCACCCGCTGTTCAACAAACCGGCCTGAGCCAACGGCCGACACCTTTCACCGTCTCATCACACAACAAGTACAACAAATATGAGCACACTCGAGCACGCCTCGCGCAGCACGGCGCAAGCCACACTCCTCGACAGTACACACCGGACCGTCACCTGGCGGCTGATGCCGTTACTGTTGGTGTGTTACCTGTTCGCCCACCTGGACCGCATCAACATCGGCTTCGCCAAGATGCAGATGAGCCAGGACCTGCACCTGTCCGACACGGTCTACGGGCTGGGCGCCGGGCTGTTTTTCATCGCCTATGCGTTGTTTGGCGTACCCAGCAACCTGATGCTCGACCGCGTCGGCCCGCGCCGCTGGATCGCCAACCTGATGGTGGTGTGGGGCACACTGTCGACCTGCATGCTGCTGATCGAGAGCAGCAGCGCGTTCTACCTGCTGCGGTTTGCCCTGGGCGCGGCGGAAGCCGGGTTTTTCCCAGGCATTCTGGTGTACCTCAACCGCTGGTACCCCGCGGGCCGCCGTGCCCAGGTCACGGCATTGTTCGCCATTGCCGTGCCGCTGGCAGGCGTGGTCGGCGGGCCGCTGTCGGGCAGCATTCTGGCGTTCATGCATGACGCTGCGGGCCTGCGTGGCTGGCAGTGGATGTTCCTGATCGAAGGCGCCCCGGTGATCCTGCTCGGCCTGGTGGTACTGGCGGTCCTGCCCGAGCGTTTCGAGCAGGTGGCCTGGCTCGACGCGCAGCAAAAAGCCGCCCTGCGCGCCCAGTTCGGCCAGGAAGAACAGCGCAAGCCGGTCACCTCGTTCGCCGGCATCCTCGCCAGCCCTGCCGTGTGGCTACTGGTGGCGGTGTACTGCGCAGTCATGCTGGCGGTGAACACGCTGGCGTTCTGGATGCCCAGCCTGATCCACACCGCCGGCATCGGCAGCGACGCCAGTGTCGGCCTGCTCAGCGCCGTGCCGTACCTGGCCGGCTGCGTGTTCATGCTGGCCTGCGGACGCTCGTCCGACCGCCACCGCGAGCGCCGTTGGCACCTGTCCATCCCCCTGCTGATGGCCGCGGCCGGTATCGCGATCGCTGCCCTCGCGCCCAACCAGGCACTGCCCGTATTGGCCGGCCTGGTGCTGGCAGGCATGGGGGCAAGCGCCGCCCTGCCGATGTTCTGGCAACTGCCTACGGCGTTTCTCAATGACCGCACCCAGGCTGCCGGCATCGCTCTGATCAGCTCGCTGGGCAGCATCGCCTCGTTCGCCACGCCCTATTTCATCGGCTGGGTCCGCGACACCACGCAAAGCGCCAGCCTCGCGCTGTATGTGCTGGCTGCGTTCATCACCCTCGGCGGCCTGCTGGTGCTGCGTACCCGCGCCGCCATCGTCAACCCTTGAACCTTGAGACTTCAACCATGCTCGATAACGCATTCATCCAACAGGCCGCCGAGCGGCTCGACCAGGCCGAGCGCTCGCGCGAACAGGTGCGCCAGTTCTCGCTCGACCAGCCTGCCATCACTATCGAAGATGCCTACGCCATCCAGCGTGCCTGGGTGGCCAAGAAGCTCGCCGCCGGGCGCAAGCTGGTCGGCCACAAGATCGGCCTGACCTCACGCGCCATGCAGGTCTCGTCGAACATTACCGAGCCTGACTACGGCGCGCTGCTGGACGACATGCTGTTCGATGAAGGCAGCGACATTCCGTTTGAGCGTTTCATCGTGCCGCGCGTCGAGGTCGAGCTGGCCTTCATTCTCGGCAAGCCGCTCAAGGGCCCGAATGTGACGGTGTTCGACGTGCTGGACGCCACCGAGTGGGTCATCCCGGCGCTGGAAATCATCGACGCGCGCATTCAACAGGTCGACCCGCAGACCCAGGCCACGCGCAAAGTGTTCGACACCATTTCCGACAACGCCGCCAACGCCGGCGTTGTCATGGGCGGGCGCGCAGTACGCCCCACCGAGATCGACCTGCGCAAGGTGCCGGCCGTGCTTTACCGCAACGGTGTGATCGAAGAGTCCGGGGTCAGCGCCGCGGTGCTCAACCACCCGGCCAAGGGTGTCGCGTGGCTGGCCAACAAGCTGGCCGCGTACGACGTCACCCTGCAGCCGGGCCAGATCATCCTCGGTGGCTCCTTCACTCGCCCAGTAGCCGCACGGCCTGGCGACACCTTCCACGTCGACTATGACCTGCTCGGCTCGATTGCCTGCCGTTTCGTTTGAGGACTTGCCCATGGACATGCCCGTCAACCGCTTCAAACAACGCCTGCGCAGTGGCGAGCCGCAGATCGGCCTGTGGCTCGGCCTGGCCGATGCATACTGCGCGGAGCTGGCGGCCAATGCCGGCTTCGACTGGTTGCTGATTGACGGCGAGCACGCGCCGAACGACCTGCGCGGCATGCTCGCGCAGTTGCAGGCGGTGGCGCCCTACCCGAGCCAGGCGGTAATTCGCCCGGTCATTGGCGACACGGCGTTGATCAAGCAAGTGCTGGATATCGGCGCGCAGACCCTGCTGGTACCCATGGTGGAAACCGCCGCGCAAGCACGCCAGCTGGTGCAGGCCATGCAGTACCCGCCCAAAGGTATACGCGGCGTGGGCAGCGCTCTGGCGCGGGCGTCGCGCTGGAACAGCATCCCGGGTTACCTCGACCAAGCCGACGCGCAGATGTGCTTGCTGGTGCAGATCGAGAACAAACAAGGGCTGGCCAACCTGGATGAGATCGTTGCGGTCGAGGGCGTCGATGGCGTGTTCATCGGCCCGGCCGACCTGAGCGCCGCCATGGGCCACCGCGGCAACCCTGGGCACCCTGAGGTGCAGGCAGCCATCGAGGACGCGATCGTGCGCATCGGCAAGGCAGGCAAAGCGGCGGGTATTCTCAGTGCGGACGAGACGCTGGCGCGGCGCTACATCGCCTTGGGCGCGGCGTTTGTGGCGGTGGGGGTGGATACCACGGTGCTGATGCGTGGGCTGCAGGATCTGGCGGGGAAGTTCAAAGGTACGTCGGCGTCGGTGAGTGACGGGGGCGGGGTTTACTGAACAGCAATGGGGCTGCTTTGCAGCCCTTTCGCGAGCAAGCTCGCGCCTACAGGGACCGCGTGATCCCTGGGGCGATGGGCCGCAAAGCGGCCCCGGTTATCAAAGGCTCACATCTTAATGATCGCCTTCAACACCGTCTTGAAGGTATCCAGCTGCTCTTCACTGAACTGCCCAAACACCTTGTCCTGCTGCTCCCTGGCAATGGTCCACAGCGCCTCGGTCTCATCCACACCTTTCACCGAAAGCCGCACCCGCCCCTCATCGTCAGCAATCAGGCCCTTGCGCTTGAGGTTGGCAACCGCTTCCTCGATCTCACGCGCAGGCATCGCCACTTCGCGCTGCAGGTCGTTGAGGCTGAGCCCGGCATCGTTCTCCAGCACCATCAACATGCGCGCCTCACTGGTACGCAACCCGGTGCTCAGTTGACGTGGCTGGTAATCACCCTGGTAGGCACGCAACGCCTGGGTCATCAGGTAGTACAGGTTGTGCTGCAGGCGGCCCTGGAAGTGGCTGCTCGGCGCCTGGCCCTCTGCACGCTGGGTCATGCGTGTGTGGGGCAGCACCATCGAATAGGCGCCTTGGTGGTACAGCAACGGCGAGCGGCCGAAGTCATCGAACGCCACCACCTTGCCCACCAGAATCCAGTGGTCGCCGCCGTCCAATTGCTGAAACTTCTCACACTGGAAGCGCGCCGAGCAGTCAGCCAACAGCGGTGCGCCACCCGCCCCTTGCTGGTAATCGATGCCTGCGAACCGATCGTCCTTGGGCCGCGCGAAGTTGTTGGACAGCTCGATCTGGTCCGCCGCCAGAATGTTCACGGCAAAGTGCGACGCTTCTTCGAATACTTCATGGCTGGTGGAGCGTTTGTCGATGCTCCACAAGATCAACGCAGGCTCCAGCGAGACCGAGTTGAAGCTGTTGGCGGTGACGCCGACCTTGCGCCCGCTGGCGCCAGCGGCGGTGACTACGGTAACGCCGGTGGCGAAGTTGCCCAGCGCGCGGCGGAAGGCTCGGCTATCGAAGGCCGTGGTGTTTTCAGTGGACATGCAAGACTCCCGAACAGGCCAGCGGCCTGCCCTGTTTGTTGTTGTGGTTGTAAGGGGAATTGACCCGCGCGCGGGTCAGACCATCGCCGGATCAGGCTCCAGGCCCATCAGCTCGCGGCCGAGGATCTGCGCGCAAACGTCATAGTCGGTGTAGGCGTGGGCACCGGTCAGGTGCGCATCACGGAACAGCCGCTGCATCTCGTTGCTTTCAAACCAGGCGCCGCCGCCGGACGCTTCCATCAGCCGGTCTACCGCCTGGATACACATCTTCACGGCATAACCCTGGTTGGTCCGCCAGAACGCCAGTGTGGCGCGTGTGGGGTATTCGTGGCGCTCGCTGTACTCGGCGATTTCATCCCAGCTTTTTTCCAGCAGGGCACGGGCGGCGGCCACTTGATGGGTGGACTCGGCCAGGCGCATCAGCGCAGGGGTTGCAGCCCCCACTGCGGCGCCGGTGTAGGCACGTACGCGGTTGCGGGTTTTCTCGCGGAACACCTCCAGCATGCGCTCGGCGACACCGAGGCTGACGGTGGAAAAACCACTGGCGAAATACGGGCGGTACGGGGCGAAGAAGATCTTGCTGTCTGGGTACAGACCAAAGCCTGCCGACTTGCCTTCCATCATGTCCTTGGCCTTCTGGATGCGGTGCTCCGGCACGAAGGCGTCACGCACGATCAAGGTCTTGCTGCCGCTGCCGCGCATGCCCACGGCATACCAGTCATCACGGATTTCGTAGTCGCTGCGCGGCAGAACGGCAAAGCAGTAGTCCTGCGTACCTTCGGCATTCTTGCGGCGGAACCCCATGATCGCCCACTCGGCATGGTCACAGCCGGAACTCCAGCCCATTTCGCCACTGAAGGTCACGCCGCCTTCGACTTCCTCGGTACGGCCAAAGGGCGCGATGCTGCTGCTGGCCGTGGCATCCGGGTTGGTTTGCCAGACCTCCTGCTGCAGCGTGGGCGAGAACATCGCCATCTGATGGCTGTGGGTGCACAGCAGGCTCATGGCCCACGCGGTGCTGGCGCAGGCGCCTGCCAGCAAGGCGATGCACTGGGCAAACTGCGGCAGCGAGATCTCCATGCCGCCATAGTGTTTAGGCAAAAAGGCACGGTGCATGCCGATGCTCTTGAGCAGCGCGATATTCTCTGCCGGGACACTGCGATCTTGCTCTGCACGCACCGCATTCGCAGCAATTGTCGGCAGGATCGACTTGAGGTCTTCCAGCAGGGGATTTGGCTTTTTCATGAACGGTCTCTTTATTATTGGAGAGTCAGCTGCGGCTGCGCACGCCCTGTGGCGCAGGCGTTACGGTGCTATGGCACAGCCGGCAAGTCGGTAAAGACGCGTTCAGTATGTGAGGTGCGAGTGCGCCTCGAAATGCACGTTACGGCGGGAAAATTGCACTTTCCATGGTGTTGATCAGCCGAGGTGCGGTGGGCTCTGGCGGGTCACGGTTTGATCTTTTTCATTTCGTTGAGCAGCTGCATCAGTTGCTGCAGTTTGTCTTCGCCGAACTGGCTGAGGATCCGTTCATAGTTGCGGGCCATTTCCTCGCTCATGGCCATGAACGCCTGCTGCCCCTTGTCGGTCAGGCTGATGAACACCCGGCGCTGGTCTTCTGGCGACTTGCGCCGGGCGACGACCCCATCGCGCTCGAGCCGCTTGAGCACACCGCTCATGCTGGGCTTGAGGATGCAGGCAAGCTCGGCAAGCTGATGGCTTTCCAGCTCGCCTTGCTGGTGCAGGATACGAATCACCCGCCACTGCTGTTCAGTCAGGTCATGGGCATTCAATGCCGGCCGAAAAAACGCCATCGTGGCTTCGCGAGCCTGCAGCAGGGTAAGGGTCAGAGAGGGTCTTGGTGTGGTCATGCGTGCCCGAGCATCATGGAAAGTGGCGAGCAGGCCAGTATGCCAGCACGGGCTCATTAATACATTAACCAATCAGCCGCTGGCAGCCCTGTGCAACCGCTGCCAGTGGCACTTGCAGGCTGGTTACACTCGCTGGCAGGCAAGGACAAGACACCTGCCGATGGTCAGGCGCTCAATGGCCTCTTGTGCCAGAGCGCTTGCCAAACGGCCCTATCACACTTCTATTCAGCAGGCGGCGTCATGATCACCCTCGAGAGCCCGACCTATTACTCCGCGACCAAAAAGTACAACCTGAACTTCCCCACGCTGGAACGTGACATCGACGCCGATGTCGTGGTCATCGGGGGCGGCTTTTCCGGCATCAACACCGCGCTGGAGCTGGCGGAAAAAGGCGTGACCAACATCGTCGTGCTCGAAGCGCGCTACCTGGGTTACGGCGGCACCGGGCGCAACGGCGGGCAGATCATGGCGGGCATCGGCCATGACCTTGAGAAGATCCGGCGCAGTGTCGGCGACAAGGGCCTGCAGGAGATCTTCGCGATCAGCGAACTGGGCGCCGGCATCATCAAGGCACGCATCGCCCGCTACGACATCGACGCCGACTTCTGCCACGGCTATGGCTACATGGGCTTCAACAGCCGCCAGGAAAAGACCCTGCGCGCCTGGGAAAAGCAATTCAAGGCCATCAACCCACATGACGAAATCCGTTTTCTGGGCGGCTCGGAAGTGCGGCAGATCATCGGCAGCGACGCCTACAGCAGCGCCCTGCTGCACATGGGCGGTGGCCACGTGCATTCGCTCAACCTGCTGCTCGGCGAAGCCCAGGCCCTGGTCGGCCACGGTGCACGCATTTTCGAGCACAGCCCGGCGCTGGAAGTGACCTACGGTGAGCGCATCAAAGTGCGTACCGGGCGCGGCTCGGTGCGCGCCAGCAAGCTGCTGTGGGCCTGCGACAGCTTCCTCAACAAGCTGGAGCCCGAACTGCACAGCCGCACCATCAACACCTACGCCTTCCAGATGATGACCGAGCCGCTGCCGGAGGCGCTGATCGACCGCATCAGCCCGATCCGCGGTGCCTACAGCGATATCCGCCCGGTGATCGACTACTACCGGGTCACCCGCGATAACCGCCTGCTGTTCGGCGCTGCCACGTCCTGCATCGAGCATATCCCGCTGGACCTCAAGGCGTGGAACCGTGCACTGATGCTGAAGATCTTCCCGTACCTCAAGGACGTGCGCATTGACCTGGCCTGGGGCGGCCCGATGGCCACCAGCGCCAACCTGTTCCCGCAGATCGGCACGCTGAGCAACCGCCCCAATGCGTTCTATGTGCAGGGCTATTCAGGCTTTGGCGTCACGCCTAGCCACATCATTTGCAAGATCCTCGCCGAAGGCATGCACGAAGGGTCCGCACGCTATGGCCTGCTCAGCTCGGTCAAGCATGCGCGAATCCTCGGCAAGGACCATTTCCGCCCGCTGCTGCTCACCGCCGGCAAGGCCGCGCACCAGCTGTCGGGCTATTTCAACGGCCGCCGTTAAACCTTTCCCTCTCATCACTGGAGCACTGCCATGACCCTCACCGCCGCCAAACAAGGCGTCCAACTGTCCGAACTCGACCCGTGGGGCAGCGTTGCTGACTTGGGCTCGGAGATTCTCGAAGGCGACGTCAACGCCTTCGGCAAGATGACCCACGGCGCGCCGACTGACCCAGTCAGCAGCGCCTACTTCGGCACCACGCGTGGCAAGTTCCGCATGGTCTACCCGTTCGACGAGCAGGCGGTGATCGTCACCGGCGAAATCCAGCTGACCGATGAATCCACGGGGCAAGTCACCCGCTTCAAGGCCGGTGATGCCTGGTTCGTCAGCAAAGGTACGCCGGTGCTGTGGGAGGTGCTGAGCGAATCGTTCGTCAAGCATTACCTGGCAGTGGCCTGAGGTTTGCCCCCGGATTGACACGACCTGGGTAGGAGCAGCCTTGTGCTGCGAAGAGGCCGGTGAAAACACAGTGAACTTACACTGCTTTCACCGGCCTCTTCGCAGCACAAGGCTGCTCCTACCTGGGTCGCGGTAAGCGCGTGTCAGGCCATGGCCTGGGCGCGGAAGTCCTTGGGCGATTGCTCGAACTGCTTTTTGAACGAGCGGCTGAAATGCGCCGAGTCGGTAAAGCCCCACTTGTAGGCGATCGAGGTGATCGACTCGCGCTTGAAGAACGGGTTGGCCAGGTCGTCCGCGCTGCGCTTCAGGCGCGCACGCTGAATGTAGCGGCAGACGCTGTCACCCTCCTCCTCGAACAGGCGGTACAAATGCCGAACCGAAATGTTCAGCCGGCCGGCCAGGTTGGCCGGTGTCAGCCCGGGCTGTGACAGGGACTCGTCAATCACCTGCTGCACATAGCTGCGCAGGTTGGCACCACTGAGCGGGCCAAGGGTGTGCGGCGAGTCGCCATTGCGCTCGAAACCGGGCTCCAGCAATGCAATGAATGCCGTCTGCAACGCATCGCCTTGCGCACCATCGCCACTGGCATGGTCGTCCTTGCACAGTTGGTCCATCAAAACATGCAGCATGCGCCCGCAGGCATTGGATGAGGAAATCTTGCCGAACATCGCACCGCTGCCTTGCACATGCTTGCGCACCTGCTCGCGGGAAAGGGCCAGCGAAACATGCTCGATCAGCCCGCTGGGGGTGATCTCGCAACGCCCGACAGAGTCCATCAGCAGCAACTCGCCCGGCGCCAGGCTGACCTGCATGCCGCCCTGCGCCACCGTCGAGTAGCCCATGCGCTGGCTGACCAGAAAGCAATGCTGGTCGTCGTCGAGGGTCGGGTTTTCGCCCAGGCGGCGGATGTTGCCGGCATTGGTGCGCAGATTGGCCAGTGGTAACCCCGCACGGGAAAACGTCGACACTTCGCCGATGAACAACGCCGGGTTGGAGGCCAGCTCGGTCTCGAAACGGCCGCAGATCTGCTGCATGTCCGTGGTCCAGCGTTCCAGACCCTGACGGTTGGGTTGTTGAGTGTGCATGGGTGCCCTCGACGCAGAATTTGTTGTTATGCAGCCATTGTTAACATGTTATCAATGGCCGCACAACTGTGATCTCTCGTCTGAAGCTTGAGCAAGGCACGTGCCAAAAAGGCTTAGAGACGCGGCAGCGATTGCCCGAATAGGCCGAGGCAGGCCATCAGGTGCGCGCGTTGCGGCGGGCTGATCTGAATGTAGCGACGAAACGCTGGCATGCGGTTGACCACTTCGCTGCCGCCCATGTGTTCCAAGGTCAGCCACCAGTGGCCATCGCGGCATTCCAGGGTCAGGCGCTTGAAATCCAGCGGCATCAGGGCGGCGGTCAGTTGCGCATTGTTCAGCAGTTGCTCACGTACTTGGGCGAAACGCGCCTTGTCGCCGCTGCGGTACACGCACGCCAGGCCGGTACGACGGATTGCACCCGCATGACGCATTTCAAGCATTACCCCGCCCCCTTGCAGGGCAGGCAGGCACAGGCGGAATTCGCAGGTGACCACATGCATCAGCAAGTGCGCCTCGACACACTCACGTACCTCAGCACGCCAGCCCAGCGCCGGGTTGTCGATCACCCCGCGGGCGGGTTCCAGCAACTGCATGTGCACCTGCCCCAGGTTACGCGACAGCAGCCCCAGCGTGGCCCCGGGCCGGTAGCCGGCCGGGGCACGCGGCGCCAGCAGGCGATCACGCAAACGTCTGATCATGGTGCAGGTGCTCCACTGCATGGCCCGGCTCTGCCGCATATTCTTTTTCCAGCACATCCTCGACCCGCGCCGGCTTGAATGGGTTGACCTTCTGCACGCACAGCGTCCAGAACAGCGCATAGGTGGCGGTGCCGGCCAGCATGATGGCGAACGGCACATAGATGTCGGCCGGGTTCATGCCTGGTGGGGTGATGAACGCCATGCCAATGACGATACCGCCACTGGAAATGATCTGCGGCAGCGGGAACAGTGGCGAGCGGTAGGCCCGTGGCAGGTCGGGCCGGCGGATGCGCAGGATCACCACCGACAGCGTCACCAGCAGGTATGCCGTGCTCCAGGCACACACTGCCGCCAGCACCAGGTGCAGGATGTTGTCCGGGTTGCCGCCCAGGTACCAGGCGTGCAGGCAAGGGATCAGGGCAACCACGAGAATGCACAGCAAGGGCGTCTTGAACCGCGGGTGCAGGTAGGCGAAAGCCTTGGGCAGCGCGCCGTCCACCGCCATGCCGTACAGGATGCGAGGCACCCCGGCCATCAAGGTGTTGATGGTGGCGGCGCCGGCAAACAAAAAGCCGATACCCAGCCACACCGGGCCGATATCGCCCATCACCTGTTCAGCGAAACGCGGGATGGCCATGGGCGTGTCGAGCAAGTGCACGCCGCTGGCGGCATCGAGCACGACGTTTTCCACCTGGCGCTTCATGGCTGCGCCATAGATGAACATGCAGCTGGCCACACCAAACAGGCCCAGCGCCATGGCCCGCGGCAACACCCAGGCCGAACGGCGCAGCTCCGGCGCCAGCGGCGTGACGAACTCACAGCCGACGAACATGAACATGGCCATGCCGATCAGCGAGAGGATGGTCATCAGGTCGGTGCCGACCAGCGACGCCCCGAACGGCCCTTCCAGCTCGACCGCCGGTGCGGCGATCAGGCCCAGCACGCCGAACACCATCAGCGTGGTCCACATGCCGAAGGTCAGGATCACTTCGGCCCGGCTGAACGCACTGACCCCGAAGGCATTGAGCACGGCGAACGCCAACACGAAGCAGACACCCAGCAGCCACGAACCGCCCGCCGACTCAGCCAGGGTGTTGAGGTGCTCGAAGTTCACCAGCGCCATGACCCCCGACAGGATGGTTTCGGCAGTACCGGCGAACACGTGCACGATCAGGTAGGCCGACAACGTGCCGGTGATGGCGAAGAAGCGGCCCATGCCGCAGTTGATGTAGTCGTAGACCGACCCTGTGGTTGGCAAGATCGAGGCCGCTTCGGCAAAGGTGGTCGACTGCGCCAGCATCATCAATGCCGCGATGACCATGGCCAAGGCGAAGGCACTGCCACCAATGCCAAACCCCATGGTCGCGGTCAGGATCACCGGGCTGGCCATGATCAGCCCGACGGTGCTGGCCAGCGCCGTAGGAAAACCGACACTGCCCCGGTTGAGATGCTCGGTGAGCTTATTGTTGAGTGACATCGTTATGCCCCGGCTTGTTTTTGTGGCGTTGAACGCGGCAAGTGAACCTGCACGCACGGCTGTTGTTTGCCTCCCTGCGTCATCACTGTGCGCCGCAGCCGGCGGGGCGTCTTGCCCATGGCTGCCGTGGCCCTTGTTGCTGCCTGCCAGCACCTGCATGCCTGGCAGGCAGCGTCATGCCGCCGTCAGGGAGATGCAAGATCAGCACCGGGCCCGTTCACTATGCTCGACGCTTTGGCGGCCGGTCAGGCCGCGTTCCTCTGCCTCAGGAGCCAGCATGAGCGACATTACCCTTCTTCCCGCGGTCACGGCATTCTTGGCCCGCCAACATGGCGTGTTCATTCACGGCCACTCCATCGCCAGCCAATCCGCCTCGACCCTTGCCGTGGTCAACCCGGCCAATGGCGAAACCCTCGCGCGCATCGCCGATGCCAACCAGGCCGACATTGACCATGCCGTGAGCTCGGCGCGCCAAGGCTTCAGCACCTGGTCGCGCACCAGCCCGGCCGCCCGCGCCGGCGTGCTGTTCAAGCTGGCCGACCTGCTGGAAGCCAACCGCGAAGAATTGGCCCAGCTAGAGACCTTGCAGTCGGGCAAGCTGATCGGCATCGCGCGCGCGTTCGAGGTAGAGCAGGCCGCGCATTTCTTGCGCTACTACGCAGGCTGGGCCACCAAGATCACCGGCCAAACCATCACCCCGTCCCTGCCCTCGTTCGCCGGTGAGCGCTACAGCGCCTTCACCCTGCGCGAACCGATCGGCGTGGTGGTGGGCATCGTGCCGTGGAACTTCGCCACCATGATCGCCATCTGGAAGCTGGCCTCGGCGCTGACCACCGGCTGCAGCATCATTCTCAAACCCAGCGAGTTCACGCCCCTGACGCTGCTGCGCATCGCCGAACTGGCCAGCGAGGCCGGCCTGCCACCGGGCGCCCTCAACGTACTGACCGGCGGCGGCCTGGTGGGCAAGGCGCTGGTCGAGCACCCCGGTACCGACAAGGTCTCGTTCACCGGCTCCGTGCCCACCGGCATCGCCGTCGGCCAGGCCGCCATGGGTGCCAAGCTGACCCGTGCGACACTGGAACTGGGCGGCAAGAACTCGGTAGCGTTCCTGCCCGATGTAGCGCTCGACAAAGCCGTCGACGGCATCATTGAAGCTGGCTTTCTGCATTCCGGGCAGATCTGCGCCGCCGGTGAGCGCTTCTTCGTCCACCGCTCGCGCATCGACCCACTGCTTGACGCACTGTGCCAGCGCCTGGGCCAGCTGAAGGTCGGCTCGCCGCTGGATGAATCGACCCAGTTCGGCCCGGTAGCCAACAAGCCACACCAGCAGAAGCTGGCCGAATTGTTCGCCACCGCACGCGCCGAAGGCAGCCAGATCATTCATGGTGGGCACATTGGCGATGGCCCAGGCTGCTTTGTCGAGCCGACGGTGATTCTCGCCAAGGGCGCCAGCGACACCCTGCTCAACCAGGAAACCTTTGGCCCGGTGGCGACCTTCTTGCCGTACGACGACGAAGACGAACTGTTGCACCTGATGAACGCAACGCCCTACGGCCTCAGCGCCAGCCTGTGGACCAACGACCTGGGCAAAGCCATGCGGATGGTCCCGCAAATCCAGGCCGGTACACTGTGGGTCAACATGCACACCCTGCTCGACCCCGCCGTGCCTTTCGGCGGTATCAAGGCGTCCGGCATTGGCCGCGAGTTCGGCTCGGCGTTCATCGATGACTTCACCGAGCTCAAGTCGGTGATGATCCGTTACTGAAGTGCCCTGCTGCATGCACCTGGCCAAGGCGGGCAAGCGCCTTGGCAGCCACGAACAAGACCCCACCCAGCCATCCACGCACTAATAGGCCGTCGCAGCCAACCGCGACGGCGCCTCGCCACCACGAGGCTGCCCCCGAACAACAAAGGCCGCCTTGCGAGGTGCCGAGAACAATCGAGGGAAGTGCAATGTTCAAACCGCAACGGCTGTCCATCCTGGCCCTGGCCACGCTGCTGGCCAGCCAGGCCGCGCCGGCCTACGAACTCTACGCCGACGAAGACAGCCACGTGAACGCCGACATGCTCGCGGTGTGGGGCATGTTCAACAGCCGCAAGAATTATGACGGCACGGCCGGTGGCTCGACCTGGCGCGAGGGCTTCATCAAGTATGGCCTGAGCGGTGACCAGGGCCTGGCAGGCAACGGCAGCCTCTATGGCGCCTTGAACTGGGTGAGCTCCGCCACCTGGGGCGATGGCGATGCCGCCGGCAACACCGATGGCTCCGAGCGAACCACCAAGATCGAGGACGCCTACCTGGGCTGGCGTTCAGGCGACCTGCTGCCCTGGCTGGGCAAGGATGGCGTAGACCTTTCTGGGGGGCGGCAGGTGGTCCGCCTGGGCAGCGGCTTCCTGATCAACGACGACGGCCCGAACCTGGGCAACGGCGTGGCCGACGGCCACCTGGACCGCGGCGGCGCCTACTACTTGGCGGCGCGTCACGCCTTCGACCGCACTGCAGTACTGCGCCTGGGCGGGCAGGATGGCCTGCATGGCAGCCTGCTGTGGCTGAAGTCCGATAACCGCGCGCAGGCCGAAACCGAACTGGCCGCCGGCACCCTGGACTACACCCATGCTCTGGGCACCTTGGGGCTGACCTGGGTGCACGGTATCGACGTCACCGACCAATGGGCCAGCGCGTTTCAGAAAGCGCGTGAGGGCATGGACGTCTACAGCCTGCGTGGCGAAGGCAACGCAGGCATCGACAATGCCAGTTTCGCCTTCGAATACGCGTGGCAAGACAAGCAAGGCGGCCCGGAAAAAGCCTGGTACCTGCAGGCCGGCTATACCTTCGCCGACCTGCCTTGGGCACCCCAGTTGACCTACCGCTACACCCGCTACTCGGCAGGCTGGGACGCGCTGTTCAGTGGCCTGTCCAGTGGCTATGGCACCTGGTTCCAGGGTGAGGTTGCCGCCAACTACGCCGGGTCCTTCAACAGCAACACCGGCATCCACCACGTCGGCGTGAAGGCGACCCCGCTGGAAAACCTCACGGTCGGTGCGCTGTATTTCGACTTCGACACGGTGCGTACCCGCGACAGCCTCAACCTCGATGCCCGGGAGCTCGACCTTTACCTGGAATGGGCGGTCAACGACCACCTGATCATTAGCCCGCTGATGGGCCTGTATCAGCCCCGCAAGGACGAGCGCAACGGCGGCAATCAGGTGGGCGGCAACGGCACCAACGTCTACAGCCAGCTGACAGTCGCGGTGCCGTTCTAGATCAGCACATGAGCCACTGTAGGAGCAGCCTTGTGCTGCGAAGAGGCCAATGAAAACACAGTAGATCTCCGCTGCCTTCACCGGCCTCTTCGCAGCGCAAGGCTGCTCCTACACGAAGCTCAGCCGTGGCACGGCAGGTCAAGTCGCCTGGCACGCTGACGGTCGCGGTGCCGTTCTAGATCAGTACATGAACCACTGTAGGAGCAGCACAAGGCTGCTCCTACACGAAGCTCAGCCGTGGCACGGCAGGTCAAATTGCCTGGCACGCTGACGGTCGCGGTGCCGTTCTAGATCAGTACATGAACCACTGTAGGAGCAGCCTTGTGCTGCGAAGAGGCCAGTGAAAACACAGTAGATCTCCGCTGCCTTTGCCGGCCTCTTCGCAGCGCAAGGCTGCTCCTACACGAAGCTCAGCCGTGGCACGGCAGGTCAAATTGCCTGGCACGCTGACGGTCGCGGTGCCGTTCTAGATCAGCACATGAGCCACTGTAGGAGCAGCCTTGTGCTGCGAAGAGGCCGGTGAAAACACAGTAGATCTCCGCTGCCTTCGCCGGCCTCTTCGCAGCACAAGGCTGCTCCTACACAAAGCTCAGCCGTGGCACGGCAGGTCAAGTCGCCTGGCACGCTGACAGTCGCGGTGCCGTTCTAGATCAGTACATGAACCACTGTAGGAGCAGCCTTGTGCTGCGAAGAGGCCAGTGAAAACACAGTAGATCTCCGCTGCCTTCACCGGCTTCTTCGCAGCACAAGGCTGCTCCTACACGAAGCGCAGCCGTGGCACGGCAGGTCAAGTCGCCTGGCACGCTGACGCAAGACGGCCTGCCGCTCGTTAGCGAAACTGACACCACGAATGACAGCCCCCGCCCACAAGAACAAAACCTGACAACGGCCGCCTTGCGAGACCCGCCATGACCCTCGATACCCGCATTGACTTCATCTACCTGTCCGAACAGGACATGATCCGCGCCGGCGTGACCGACATGCCCGCCTGTGTCGATACCATGGAAGAAATGTTCGACCTGCTCTACCAGGGCGACTACCGCATGGCCGGCCCGAACAACGACTCCCACGGCGCGATGATCACCTTCCCCGAGCAATCGCCGTTTCCGCACATGCCAAAGCCGACCGCAGACCGTCGCATGATGGCCATGCCAGCGTACCTGGGCGGCAACTTCCGCACCGCGGGCGCCAAATGGTACGGCTCCAACATCGCCAACCGCGAAAAGGGCCTGCCACGCTCGATCCTGATGTTCACCCTCAACGACGCCGACACCGGCGCCCCACTGGCACACATGTCGGCCAACCTGCTGTCGGCGTACCGTACCGGCGCCATCCCCGGGGTTGGTGCGCGCCACCTGGCCCGCAAGGACGCCAAGGTCATCGGCCTGGCCGGGCCGGGCGTGATGGGCAAGACCACGGTTGCCGCGTTCATGGCGGTGTGCCCGCTGATCGACACGATCAAGATCAAGGGCCGAGGCCAGAAGAACCTGGATGACTTCGTTGCCTGGGTCCAGGCGACCTTCCCGCAAATCACCCACATCCAGGTCGTGCAGACCCTGGAAGAAGTGGTACGTGACGCCGACCTGGTCAGCTACTGCAGCTCGGGCGAAGTCGGCGACCCCAGCACTTACCCGCTGGTGCGGCGCGAGTGGGTCAAGCCCGGTGCGTTCTTGGCCATGCCTGCCCCGTGCAGCATCGATGACGGCATGGAGCGTGCGGACGTGCGCAAGGTGGTGGACAACACAGGGCTGTACCAAGCCTGGTTCGAAGAACTGCCCAAGCCTGCGCACAACCATGTGCCGCTGGTAGGCGTGCGCTTCATGGACATGATCGCCGAAGGCAAGCTGGACGCCGCGCAGGTCGAGGACATCGGCAAGATCATCAGGGGTGATGCGCCAGGCCGTCTGAACGACGACGAAATCATCCTCATGTCGGTGGGTGGCATGCCTGTGGAAGACGTTGCCTGGGGCACCGTCGTGTACCGCAACGCGCTCGAGAAAGGCATCGGCGTGAAGCTCAATCTCTGGGAAAAACCTGTCCTTAGCTGACTCCTCAACCACTCAAAAAAGGCTCCCCCATGACGCAGATCACCAAACTGAAAACCGGCTCGAAATTCGAAGACCTGGCCAGCTATTCACGCCTGGTGGCGGTGGACAACTGGATCCACGTCTCCAACACCGCCGGGCGCAACCCGCAGACCCAGGTCATCCCTGAAGACGTGATCGAACAGACCCACCAGGTATTCGCCAACATCGAAACCGCACTGGCGGCAGTCGATTCAGGGCTGGGCGATGTGATCAGCTCGCGTGTGTTCATCCAGGACCCGGCCGACGTGCCAACGGTCATGGAAGTGATCGGCGAAAAATTCCGAGGCATCGACCCGGCCACCACCGTCACCTGCCCGCCCCTGGGCTCGACCGTCTACAAAGTCGAGCTGGAAGTGACGGCGTACCGGGGGGCTTCGCGCGCGCAGGTCACGCTGATCCGCCTGGGCGAGTAATGCGCCGCCAGCCTTGAACCGCAACATTCCGTTCACACTGCCGCCGAGTGAAGCCATGTCCCCCGTCATCGACCCTGTGCACACCTCTACCACCCACCCTCAGGCCACGAGCGTGGTGATCATCGGGGGAGGCATCATCGGCCTGACCGCGGCCCTTACCCTGGCCGAACGCAACATCCCCGTGGTGCTGCTGGAGAAGGGGCGCCTTGCGGGTGAGCAGTCGTCGCGCAACCTGGGCTGGGTGCGCAAGACCAACCGCCATGCGCACGATATTCCATTGGCCCTGGCCGCCGACCAACTGTGGGCGAAAATGCCGGAACGGGTCGGCAGCGATGTCGGCTACCGGCAAGCAGGCATCATGTTCATCGGCCGCAACGACACGCAGATGGGCATGCACGAAAGCTGGCTCAAGAGCGTCGAGCACCTTGGCCTGGACTCTCGGCTGCTCAGCAACAAGGAGATTGCCAACAAGGTGCCCGGCGGCCGTGCCGACTGGGCCGGGGGCATCTATACCGCCTCGGACGCGCGCGCCGAGCCGACCCTGGCCGCCAGCGCCATCGCC
The DNA here is from genome assembly GCF_900184205.1 of Pseudomonas sp. LAIL14HWK12:I10. Lineage (NCBI taxonomy): Bacteria > Pseudomonadati > Pseudomonadota > Gammaproteobacteria > Pseudomonadales > Pseudomonadaceae > Pseudomonas > Pseudomonas sp. LAIL14HWK12:I10. The sequence goes on from NZ_FXWU01000003.1 coordinate 489,841, forward strand.
CGTGCAGCGATCGCCAAAGGCGCGGTGCTCGTGGAAAACTGCGCGGTGCGCACGCTGGTCACCGCCGCTGGCAGGGTCAGCGGCGTTGTCACCGAGCAAGGCGAGATTCGCTGCGACCAGGTATTGCTGGCCGGCGGCTTGTGGTCTCGCAAGTTTCTCGGCAACCTCAATATCGACCTGCCCACCCTGCCGCTGACCTGTTCTGTACTGCGCACCCACCCGCTGGACGGCCCGACCGACATTGCGGTGGGCGCACCGGACTTTTCCTTCCGCAAACACAAGGATGGCGGCTACATCATTACCCAGCGCGGGGCGCTCGATGCGTTCCTGACCCTGGACCACCTGCTGCTGGGCAGGCGTTACCTGCCGCAACTGCGGGCACAGCGTGACTTTTTGCGCATCAGCTTCGGCAAGTACTTCTTCAAGGACCTGGCCCTGGCCCGGCGCTGGGGTCCGTCGCAGGTGACGCCCTTCGAGCGCGTCAGGGTTCAGGACCCGCAGGCCAACACGGCATTGAACGATGAAGCCTTGCGTAACCTGAAGGCAGCCTGGCCAGTGTTCGAGCAGGCCCGGATCGCCTCAGCCTGGGCAGGCACGATTGACGTCACCCCTGACTCAAACCCCGTGATCGGCCCGGTGCCGGCCATTCCCGGCCTGACCTTGGCGACCGGATTTTCCGGGCATGGCTTCGGCACCTCGCCGGCAGCGGGCCAATTGGCGGCAGACCTGGTTTCGCAGTCCCCCACGTTGATCGACCCGAGCCCCTATCGGTTCGAGCGGTTTGCATAGCCGTGCTTCAGCGGAACTGATACTCCAACCCGGCGCCCGCGTACCACGAACGCCCCGGCGCGGCTTCGTAGTAGCGTGCGTTGCCGTCACCCACGATCACCGACCCCACATACTGCCGATCAAACAGGTTGTCCAAGCGGATCAGCTGGTGGAACGTCCACGGCCCAGCGTGCTGTTCGAAGCGCGTCCGCCAGTTGAAGACGGTATAGGCCGGCGCCGGTTTTGCGGTATTGCTGTCCTCCACATACACCTTGCTGCGGTACTGCCCTTCAACCCCCATGCTGACAAACGTCGCTGGCTTCCACACGAGCTCGCCGAACAGGTTGTCGAGCGGCACGCCCGGCAGGCGGTTGCCATCCTCGATGATCTGCGTGCCTTGGGCAAAGTCTTCGGCGTAGCGGGCATCGGTGCGGGTGTACACTACGGTCGTCTGCCACTGATCGCTGAGGTCACTTTGCAGGCTCGCCTCAAACCCGCGGCGCAAGGTCTTCCCGGCGTTTCGGTAACTGGTACGGCCGTCGGTGGCGCTGGCCACCACGATTTCGTCATCCGTATGGATTTCGTAAACCGCGGCGTTGAGCCGGGTACGTTCGCCGAGCCGGTATTTGACGCCCACTTCATACTGGGTGCTGGAGGCTGGCTTGAGCCCGAAGTTAAAGCGTTCAACCTGGCCAGGGGCGTACGCCATTTCAGCCTGGGTCGGGGTCTCGAAACCCTTGCCGACACTCACATAACCACGCACATCCGGCGTAAACGCATACATCACCGACAGCGATGGCGTGTTCTGCTGGTACGTCTTCTTGCCACTGGAATCGCCATTGGCCAGGTAGTGGTCATCGACGCGCATTTGCATCGAGCTGTGGCGCAGGCCAAGGTCAGTGGTCCAGTTGCCGAGTTCCCAATGCGCCTGGATGTATGGGTCCAGGCTGGTGGCGGTGTCTTGCTCGTCACGCCGCAGCTCACCTTTGACGCCCAGCGTGTCGCCGCTGAAATTCTGGTAGCCGCGGCGGTCGTCCTTGCTCTGGTCATAGTCGGCGCCAACCGTGACCGTGAGGTTACCGGGGGCGGCTACAACCGGCTGTATCCAGCGCAAGGTGCCGCCGTGAAACGCACGGTCGAAGTCCACTACCCCACCGCCACGCTGGCTGTTGGAGGCCACTGTCTTCGGAATGGACAGGTACTGCACGACGCTACGCTGCCCCGCGTAGAGGTTGAACTGCAACGTGGCATCGCCGAAATAGCGCTCGTAGTTCATGCCCAACTGCTGATGGTCGATGCTCTTGCGGGTGTTGTAGATATCCGCCACCGCCGCGGTGGAACGAGGGTCATGTTTATAGGCGTCCCAGGTTTGCCCCAGCGGGTCTTGCGTGTTGTTCTGTTCGAGGCTGCTGTAGATCAGCGCCAGGCGCGAGTCAGCGTCGGGCCTTACGTGCACCTTGGCGAAGGTCTGGTCGCGGCGGGCGGCGCTGTGGTCACGGTAACCGTCGGTGTCCATGCGCGATGCATCGAGCACGAAGCCGGCGGTTTCGTTGCCGCCCTCGGCCGACAGGTGATTCTTGTTGAAACCGTCGCTGCCAAAAGTGGTTTCGGCCCCTACCCTTGCAGGCCCCTGCCCGTCCCGGCTGAACATCTGGATAACGCCGCCGGCGTTGCTCCCGTACAGGGTCGCTGCGGGGCCGCGCAACACTTCGATGCGATCGGCCACATCCAGATTGAGCGAGGCGGCCTGCCCCTGGCCGTCTGGCGTACTGGCCGGGATACCATCGCTCAGCAGCTTGAGGCCGCGAATACCAAAGGCCGAACGTGCGCCGTAACCCCGCGATGACACTTGCAGGTCTTGCGCATAGTTCTGCCGGTTTTGCACCACCAGGCCGGGCACCTTGGTCAGCACTTCTGAAAGATTGACGCCCAACTGGCCGTCGGTCCCGTGGGAAAGGTCCACGGTATCGATCGAAAAAGGCAGGTCGAAACTGCCGGTTGGCGCGTAGGCGCCAGTGACCACCACCGGGTCGGTGATCAGCACATCGACTGCCTCGGTGCTGGCATGGATCGACGGGCTGATGCTGCCGGTCAGCAACAGGGTCAGGCCTGTGCGCAAGGGGGCAGGTCGATGCAAACGGAATGGGTACATGTGAAGCTTCCTGAAGCTTGGGCCTGACCGATTTCGCGTCATGCCCAAGGCGTCACTGCTGTGTCCAGGCACAGAGCGCGCGAATGATAGCGGAGAGGTGATGGCACAGATGGTACCAATCCTTCACCTCGGCCACACACACTTTTGCCTCACAGGCAGTTGCGAATTTACTTACGGTGAAATACTGTACGCACATACAGCAAAAACAAGGAAATGCCTGTGGCCAGCACCTCCTCAGCAACACCGAGCAGCTATGAACAACTGGGCGTACGTATCCAGAAGATCATCAACAGCCCCACCGCCCAACGCAGCCGTGCAGCGCTGATCTTCCGCCTGGAACAAGAGTCCCCGGATGACTGGGAGACCCTGCTCGAAGAAATCGCCGAGAACGACAACGTCACCCTCGCCCATCGCGACGATGGCGGCGTGCAGATTTTTTGGACCGTGCCCAAGGAAGACTGACTGCGCATGAGAGTTTCGCTTTTCGCTGCAGCCTGCCTGCTGTTGTCCACCCCGTTCGCCCATGCCGATGCCCCACGCACGTTCCAGGAGGCCAAGAAGGTCGCCTGGAAGCTGTACGCGCCACAATCGACGGAGTTTTATTGCGGCTGCAAGTACAAAGGCAACAAGGTTAACCTGGCCTCTTGCGGCTATACACCGCGCAAGAACGCCCAACGGGCTTCGCGCATCGAATGGGAGCACATCGTGCCGGCCTGGCAGATCGGCCACCAGCGCCAGTGTTGGCAGGACGGTGGGCGCAAACAGTGCTCGCAGCACGATGAGGTGTACAAACGCGCCGAGGCCGACCTGCACAACCTGGTGCCCAGCATCGGTGAGGTCAATGGCGACCGCAGCAACTTCAGTTTCGGTTGGCTGCCTGAGCAGCAGGGCCAGTACGGCAGTTGCCTGACCCAAGTCGACTTCAAGGCCAAGAAGGTCATGCCACGCCCTTCGATCCGCGGCATGATCGCACGCACGTACTTCTACATGAGCAAGCAGTACAACCTGCGCTTGTCGAAGCAGGACCGACAGCTGTTCGAAGCGTGGAACAAAACGTACCCGCCGCAGGTATGGGAGCTGCAGCGCAACCAGCAGGTGGCCTGCGTGATGGGGCGGGGTAATGCGTTTGTTGGGCCGGTGAACCTCAAGGCCTGCGGCTGAGGCTCAAGCCAGTGTCTGCAGGTAGGCGCTGGCCTCCCGGTAACGGGCCAGCCGCGCCAGGTCGGCGGGGCCAGGAACTGGGATGCGCGAGAGGTCGCTGTTATCGGCCAGGTCGGCCAGTTTGACGGTGCGCGCCAAGGGGTCACCACCAAGGCGCTGGACGAAGTCTTGGTAAGACTCGCCATCACGTCGGCTCAGCGCCAGCAGCGCGGCAAGAATTTTCAGTGCAAAGCCTTCACGCGCCAAGTCGGACAGGGTCATCGGGGTGTCTTCGATTACATCATGAAGCACCGCGACGATCCGCTGCTCGGGCGTGGAAACCCGCATCATCACGCGTAGCGGGTGCAGGATATAGGCCGCCCCACCCTTGTCATATTGCCCTTCATGCGCCCTGGCAGCCACGGCAATGGCCCGCTCCAGTGTAGACATGAGGCCCTCCCCGTTCAGCTCTCCCAGTGCAAGCATAGCCCGCACGGGCACATACGCCCAGCCTTTGTAGGCGCAGCCTTGTGCTGCGAAGAGGGCGGTGCAGACGCCCTGGGTTCAGGTGGCTGCACCGGCCGCTTCGCAGCACAAGGCTGCGCCTACACGGTGTGGGTTGCGGGGTTAGCGCTGGGCGCCATGCTGGATGACCACCGAATCGGTGCCCAGCTTGGCCATCACCTCGGCCTTGCGCGCCTCGGCTTCTTCCTTGGTCGGGAATGGCCCCATCAACACCACCGGCTTGCCGTTGCGGTATTCGACCGAAGACGGGATGCCCTTCTCGATCAGGCGCGCCGTCATGTCGCTCAAAGCGCCCATGTTCGCCCCCTGCACCACTTCGACATCCCAGCCTTCCGGGGCCGGCTCACCGGCCAGCGCCTCGGCGCGGCGCTGCAGGTCGGCACCACCGCACAGCTCGCGGATGCGCAGGTTGTTGCCGCTGTCGTCGACGATGATCTCGTATTGGCCATCACGCTTGATCGCCACGTAGCTACGGTAGGCTTCGTACTGCCCGGCGTCGTCCTTGCCGCGGACTTGGCCGCAAATGGTGCCATGGGTGTCGATCCGCACGTTGCCGAACTTGGCAGTCTTGGGGTTGTGCAGGTGCTCGGCCACCTGTTTGTGCACGCCTTCGACTTCGTTCTCACAGCCCGCCAGGGCGAGCACTGCCATTACCACAGCCAGTTTGCGCACGCGTGTACCTCCAGATTCGAAGGGGCGGATTCTAGCATGCCGCCCCCGGGCAAGGACCGCGACCATACGTTACACCCTGCTACCGCGATGTGCCGACCACCGCCCCCTGCGCAGCCACGGCCCGGGCACTGATCGCCATTTCTTATCCCCCTGATAAAAAACTTGAGGCAGCCGAAACCGGGCGTTTCAGACAACATTCCAGGCAGTCGTACGACGACGTATGTCCAATAATAAAAAGGTGACCCCATGCCCCGCTTACACCTAAAGGTGGATGTTGCTGTCCGCGCTCTCGCACCAAGCGCTTTCGGCGCTCCCTGGGCAGCTCTGCTCCAGGAGGCGCCATGAAAACACTGATCGATAGTTACTTTCTGGTTCTGAAAACGCTGGTGATCGCCTGCCTTGTGGCCATCACCTGCCTGATTTTCACCAATGTCGTGCTGCGCTATGGCTTCAACTCGGGCCTGTTCTTCAGCGAAGAGATCTCCCGCCTGGCATTCGTCTGGCTGGTGTTTGCCGGCGCCCAATTGATGCTTCATGAAAACGGCCACATCGGTGTCGACATCGTCACCCGCCGGGTTTCGCCTGGTGTGGCCAGGTGCCTGTTGGCACTGACGCAACTACTCATGCTCTACGTGACCTGGCTGTTCCTTGACGGCAGCTGGAAGCAGACCGTGATCAACCTGCATGTCGGCGCCCCCTCCACCGGCATTTCCATGGCCTTGTTCCATGGGGCGGGCCTGGTCTTTTGCATCCTTAGCGGGTTGCTGATCTTCACCCAACTGGTCAGAAACCTGATGGGCACCCTTCCCGCGCACACCCCGGCCGAGCCCTCGGCAGCCGAACACGGAGCAGTCGAATAATGGCCCTGTCAGTCTTCGTCGGCGTGCTGATGGCCGCCATCTTGATCGGCGCCCCCATCGCCTACGCCCTGATCCTCTGCGGCGTGGCCCTGATGTGGCTGCTGGGCCTGTTCGATGGCCAGATCATCGCGCAAAACATCATCAATTCGGCAGGCAGCTTCCCCCTGTTGGCCATTCCGTTGTTCATCATCGCTGGCGAGGTCATGAACAGCGGTGGCCTGTCCAAGCGCATCATCAAGCTGGCCATCACACTGGTCGGCCACCTGCGCGGCGGGCTCGGCTACGTCACCATCTTCGCCGGCGTGCTGCTGTCCAGCCTGTCGGGTTCGGCACTGGCCGACGCCGCCTCGTTAACCGCCCTGTTGCTACCGATGATGGTCCTCGCCGGCTACAACCGCGACCGCTCCGGCGGCCTGATCGCCTCGGTATCGGTGCTTGGCTCAATCATCCCGCCCAGTATCGGGTTCGTCGTGCTGGGCGTCGCGTCCGGCCTGTCGATCACCAAGCTGTTCCTGGCCGGCATCGCCCCCGGGCTGATGATCGCCGCCGCCCTGGTCGTGGCATGGTGGCTGATGTCGCGGCGCAACACCGACGTCGAACTGAGCCCGAAGGCCAGCGGCAAAGAGCGCCTCAAGGCTTTGGTCGACAGCTTCTGGGCATTGATGCTGCCGGTGATCATCGTGGTCGGCCTGCGCTTTGGCGTGGTCACCCCCACCGAGGCCGGCGCGGTGGCCAGCGTCTATGCACTGCTGGTGTCGTCGTGCATCTACCGCGAACTGAGCCTCAAGTCGCTCAATGACCTGCTGCTGCGCGCCGGCAAGACCACCGCCGCCGTGATGTTCCTGGTCGCCGCCGCCTCGATACCGGCCTGGATGATCACCATCGCCGATATCCCCGGGCAGATCATCGACCTGATCCAGCCGGTGATGGACAACCCGCGCCTGCTGATCGTGGTGCTGATGCTGTTGATCCTGGTGATCTCGATGGTCATGGACCTGACCCCGACCGTGCTGCTGCTCGCCCCCATCCTGGTCCCGGTGGTGACCGCGGCGAACATCGACCCGATCTACTTCGGCGTGCTGTTCATGATCAATTGCTCGATCGGCCTGATCACCCCGCCCGTGGGCACGGTGCTCAACGTGGTCTGTGGCATCGGCAGGATGCGCTACGAAGCGCTGCTCAAGGGCACGTTCCCGTTCCTGATCGCCGAAGTCATCGTGCTGTTCCTGCTGGTCATCTTCCCCGAACTGGTCACCGTCCCTGCCCAGTGGTTTGGCCACTGATCCCCACAACAATAAAAGGTACACAGCATGAAGAAGCTCGCCGTCATCGCCGCCCTGTTGCTTTCCAGCAGCCTGAGCATGGCCGCCGACTACAACGCGCGCGTGATCAAATTCGCCGCCACCAGCCCCAAGGGCACGCCACCGGCCATCGGCATGGAGCTGTTCGCCAAGAAAGTGCAAGAACGCAGCGATGGCAAGATCAAGGTGCGCACCTTCCCCAATGGCGTGCTGGGTGGCGACGTGCAGGTGCTGTCGTCGCTGCAAGGTGGCGTGGTGGAAATGATGACCTGGAACGCCGGGCTGATGATCAACCACGTCACCGACTTCGGCATTCTCGATTTCCCGTTCCTGTACACCGACACCGCCAAGGTGGATGCCATGCTCGATGGCGAAGTGGGCAAGATGCTCACCGATCAGCTGCCGGAGAAAAACCTGGTAGGCCTGGCGTTCTGGGAGCTGGGCGTGCGCAACCTGACCAACAACGTGCGCCCGGTGCAAAACCTTGAAGACATCGCGGGCCTGAAGATCCGCGCCCAGCAATCGCCCCTGTTCCTCGACGTGTGGGCGGCGCTGGGCGCCAACCCCACCCCGCTGCCCTTCACCGAGGTGCACACGGCGCTGGAAACCGGCACGGTGGATGGCCAGGAAAACCCGGCGGCGTTGATCCTCGCCTCGCGCTTCAACGAGGTGCAGAAGTACCTGAGCCTGACCCGGCACAACTACAACCCGCAGATCGTGCTGATCAGCAAAACCTTCTGGGACACCCTCAACCGCGACGAGCAGCAACTGCTTACCGAGGTCGCCCAGGAAGTGCGCCTGGAGCAGCGCCGGATCTCCCGCGAGGCCGACATCAAGGCCATCGCCGACCTGCGCAGCGATGGCATGCAGGTCAACGACCTGCCGGCCGAAGAGCTCGCACGCATCCAGGCCAAGATCCGCCCTGTGGTCGACAAGTACGCCGCCCAGATCAACCCCGAATTGGTCAGCAAGGTCTACCAGGCCATGGGCTACCAGGCGCAGTGACGCTACCCGCGCCGCCCCCGCGGCGCCCTCTATTGCCAATAAGGAACAGCATGAAAATCTCCGTCGCCCAGATTCACCCGGTGGCCGGCAACCCGGCGCGCACCCTTGAAAAAGTCGCCGAACTGGCACGCCAGACCGCCGCCGAAGGTTCACGCCTGATCGCCTTCGCAGAATGCCTGATCACCGGTGGCGCCTTCGACAGCCGCGAAGACCTCGAACGCGGCGCCATCACTCTCGACGCCCTGGCGCCATTGCTGCAGGTATCGGCACAGAGCGGCATCCTGATCGTGGTCGGGTTCTACGAGCGGCATGAGGCCTCGGTCTACAACACCGCCGCGCTGATCGGCCCGCAAGGCATCATCGGCCTGCACCGCAAGCGCCATCTGCCATTCATGATCGGCGACCGCTTCACCGACCGCCCCAGCGAGTGGACACCGCCGGTATTCGACACCGAGATCGGCCGTATCGGCTTGGCCATCTGCTATGAAATCCGCTTCCCCGAGGTAGTGCGCACGCTGGCGCTCGAAGGCGCCGACATTGTCGTGCTGCCCGCCGCCTGGCCCGAGCAGGCGCGCATGCTGCCGGACATTTTCAGCACCGTCCGCGCGGCAGAGAACATGGTGTATTTCGTCGCCCCCAACCGCAACGACATGGATGAAGGCATGCAGTTCATCGGCACCAGCCACATCATCGAACCTTCCGGCAAGACCTTGGTACGCGCAGGGCTCGAAGACGGTGTGTACAGCGTCGAGATCGACCTGGCCAAGGCCCGCAACAAATCGCTGATCCGCGACCCTGGCGTGTTCGAAGTGCACCCGTTCCGCGACCGGCTGCCCGAAACCTACCGCATCTGATACCCGCCAAAGGCAGAGCTCAAGCATGAACCCAAACACCCCACACACATCGCTTAAGGCCCGCATGGCACGCGGCACCACCTTTGGCATGAACATCTACAGCACAGCCTGCATGGCCATCGAAGTGGCCGGCAACTGGGGGCTGGACTTTGTCTTCATCGACGCCGAGCACACTGCGCTGGGTGTCGACAGCCACATGGAAAAACTCCTGCTGGCCGCCAACAGCGCGGCCATCCCCGGCCTGGTGCGGGTGCGTGGCACACTGGAGTGGGACATTCGCAAAGCGCTGGAAATGGGCGCGGCGGGCGTGATCGTGCCGCAGGTGCACACAGCGGCGCAGATGCGCCAGATCATCCGCTACAGCAAGTTCCCCCCGTTGGGGCGCCGCGGCGGTGACAGCTCGGTACGCTCGGCAGGCTACGCCGGGCCTGGCTTCGACTGGGCCACGTATACCCAGGCAGAGAACACCCGCAGCGTGATCGTGCCGATGGCCGAGAGCTACGAGTTCTTTGACAACATCGATGAAATACTCGATGTGGAGGGGATCGACGCCGTGCATTTCGGCCCTGCCGACTACTCCCTGTCGCGACAATTGCCGGTCGACTATCGCCTGGGCAACCCGGAAGTGCTGCAACGTTTGCAGTTGCTGATCGAGAAATGCCACGCCCGCTCGATCCAGGTGATGGTGCCGTGCTTCCCCGCAGACCAGGCCACGGCGCAACGCTTGATCGAAATGGGCAGCGACATGCTGTTGATGGGCAGTGACCTGTCCTGGCTGAACCAGGCCGGGCAACAGATAGCGGCCGTGAAACACGCATTGGCTTAAATGCCGGCCGGCCAGGGTGCATGTGCCCGGCCGGCCCTATTGCTGCCTTATAAAAGCGACTAACTAATCAACCAAGAAATTCTGTTTGACCAAGGTCGCGCGAATAATCGACACCAAGGTGTCGAGTTGCATATCCGGGCGTTCGGTCAAATACGACAGGCAGAACTTGGCTGGCGGAATCGGCGGATCGCACGGCAAAGTCTTCAGCATATCCACGGCCAACATGTCGCGAATCAATGGCACCGGCAAAATACCAATGGCATGCCCCGCCGAGACCATCTTGGCAATAAAGGCCAGCGAATTGCTTGAATGAAAGGCATGGCTGACCGAGCCACTTTCTTTCAGCCAGCGGTCCACCACTGAATACAGTGTCGAGGGCGCACTGTGGGTCACGATCGAATATTGCCGGGCATGCTCCGCCAAAAAAGGCCCCTGGGCCACGTCCAGGTGCCGCGCGGCCACCCACTGGAAGGTCATCCAGCCGAGAAACACATCGGTCACATCCTCACGCGTGGCCGGGTTGGTCAACAGCGCGATGTCGAGTTCATGATCGTTCAGCTTGCGGTTGAGCACGGCGCCGACGTCGATGGAAATCTCCAGGGTGATCTCCGGGAAGTGCGCCTTTATATCGCTGATCACCGCGGTCAGCCCAACCATGGCCGAGCACTCGTCCGCGCCCAGGCGCAAACGCCGGTGCTTTTTTTGCTGCGCAGCAAATTGCTCGAGTTGCGTGCTGTTGTTAAGCACCAGTTCGGCATGGCGCAAGGCGGTATGGCCGTCTGCGGTGAGGCTCATGCGCTGCTTGCTGCGGTCGAACAACTTGACGCTGAGCAGCGATTCCATTTCCTTGATCCGCGCCGACACCGCAGGTTGGGTCAGGTGAAGATGGCGGGAGGCCGCGTGAACACCCCCAAGGCGGGCGGTCCAGTAGAACGCCTCGATCTGCATCAGCGTAATACGCATGATAAAAACTGCTCCGGTAACTGCTTACGGATTTTTATTATCGACCGTTCGGCGTGCTTGTTAGGATGACCGAAACCCTTCGAAAAAGCATCCGGCATAACAAGAACTTCCTATGTATATTATCGAAGCACTGCCCGCCCCGATCAGCGCCACCGAACTTAAAGTACTGATCAACGCCGAACCGGCAACGATCGGCCACTTCATTACTCACGGTATTGCCAACCCCCACATCAAGGCCCACTTTCAGAATGTGCGGGCCGTCGGTACTGCGGTCACCGTGAGGATGCCCGGCAACGATGGCGGAATTTTGCACTACGCCATGGGCTGCGTGCGCCCAGGCGACTTTCTGGTGGTAGACCGCTGCGGCGAGCGCATAACCGCCGCACTGGGCGGCGCCATGGCGTATGCCGCCAAGCAGGCTGGCGTGGCCGGGATCATCGTCGATGGCTATGTCACCGACCTGGGCGAAATCCGCGAGCATGGCGTGCCTGTGTGGTCCCGCGGCGCCAGCGCGATCACCACCCGCGTGATCGGCCAGGAGGGCGAGTTCTGCACGGCCATCCAATGTGGCGGGGTGATTGTCCACCCCGGCGATGCGGTGGTGGCCGACGAAAACGGCATGGTGTTTCTGCGCCCGGGCCAGGTCATCGAACTGGCTCAGCGTGCCATCGACTTCCAGCACAACGAAAAGCACACACTGGCGCGGTTGGCCAAGGGTGAGAAGTTCCCTGATATCGTCGGCTCGCGGCCGACCATCGAGGCTGCGTCCCGCCCACGCTGACTCAACATCGCCTGAAGTAGCTCCCGAACAAGAACAAGAGGACTACCGTGAAGTTCAGCTCCCTGCTCATCCCCCTGGCGCTCGGCGCGCTGCTCAGTAACTTGCCTGCGTTTGCGGACACGCCTGCGCCGCAACAAGCGCCGCCTGTGATCCGCTTCAACGTGGTCGGCGGTGGCAGCCACAACTACACGTTCCGCGCGGTTGAACAGCCGTTCTGGAACCAGACGTTGCCAGCGCAATCGCAAGGCAAGGTCACCGCGCAGTTGCTGGGGTTGTCGGAGAGTGGCCTGAAGGGCCCGGAGATCATTCGCCTGATGCGTTTTGGCGCAGTCGATATCGGCATGGGCGTGTTCGCCTTCGTGGCCGGCGACGATGCCACCTTCGAGGGCGTGGACCTGCCCGGCCTGGCCGATACCATCGACACCGCCCACACCATCGCCGACGCCTACAAGCCGGTGCTGGAACAACGCATGGCCGAGCGCCACGGCATCAAGCTGCTGGCCACCGTGCCGTATACCGCGCAGGTGTTCTTCTGCCGCGACGCCGTGCACGCGCTGGCCGACCTGCAGGGCCGTAAAATCCGCACACGCGGGCGCAACATGGCCGAACTGGTCAAGGCCATCGGTGCCGCGCCGGTTACCCTGCCCTTTGCCGAAGTGGTGACCGCCATGCAGACCGGCGTCATCGACTGCGCCATCACCGGTATTGGCTCTGGCAATGCCGCCAAGTGGTACGACGTTGCAGGCTACCTCTACAACCTGCCCGTCGATTGGTCGATCGGCTTTTATGGCATCGGCCTGAAGCGCTGGCAGCAACTGCCGCCCGAGGTGCAGCAATTGCTGCAGGCGCAATCGCAGGTGCTGGAGGATGCCTTGTGGCGCGAGACCGCCAATGAAAACCGCTATGCCGAAGCCTGCAATGTCGGCAGCCCTGATTGCCAGATTCACCACCCCGCGCACATGACCGCCTCGGCCCCGACCGCCAGCGAAAAACAGGCGCTGCGCCAGGCTGCGCTGCACATCGCCAATGACTGGGGCAAACGCTGCGGCGGCCCTTGCGTGGCGCGCTGGAATGCCACCGTGGGCGATGCCATCGGCATGCGCCTCGCCCCATGAGCTACCTTGCCCCGGAGACTACTGACATGCACACCGCCCGCTCAGGCATGGGTGTCATCAACACCATTGCCAAAGCCAGCACCTGGGTCGGCGGCTTCGCTCTGCTCGCCTGTGCGTTGCTGATCAGCATCGACTTGATCTTGCGCAAGGCCCTGGGTGTTTCCCTGGGCGGCGCCGATGAAATGGCCGGGTACGTGCTGGCGATTACCAGCGCCTGGGCGTTTCCGGTCACCTTGCTGAAACGCGCGCACATACGCGTGGACATTCTCTATACGCGCCTAGGCCTACGGCCCAGGGTGGCACTCGACCTGTTCGCCCTCACCTGCATGGCGCTGCTGGTCAGCACCTTGGCCTACCACGCAGGGAACGTGCTGTGGGACTCCATCGAATACCGCTCGGTATCGAACACGCCCTTGCAGGTACCACAATGGATACCCCAGTCGCTGTGGTTCGCCGGCTACCTGTTCTTTGCCCTGACCCTGGCGAGCCTGGCGATCACCTGCCTGGGCCACTTGCTGAAGGGCCGCTGGCACGCTATCAGCACACTGATCGGTATCAACTCGGTGGAAGAGGACATCCAGGCAGAACGTTACCCAGACAGCACCCCGGGCAAGGAGCGCACGCCATGCTGAGCCTTACCCTGTTCATGCTGCTGGCGCTATTGGCGTTGAGCGTTGCCGCCGCCGTCAGTGTCGGCCTGCTGGGAATGTCGCTGTCGCAGCTGTTCTCGACGCTGCCGTTGAGTAGCGCCATGGGCGAGATCGCCTGGAATACCAGCAGCGAATTCCTGCTGGTGGCGATCCCTTTGTACATCCTGATGGGTGAGCTGCTGGTGTGTTCAGGCGTCGCCGGGCGCATGTACCAGGCCGTCGAGAAGTGGCTGTCGTGGTTGCCGGGTGGCCTGATGAATTCGAACATCGGCGCCAGCGCACTGTTCGCCACCACCAGTGGCTCCAGCGTGGCAACCGCCGCTACCATTTCGACCCTGGCCATCCCCGAGCAGGAACGCAAAGGCTACAACGCGCCGCTGTTTCTCGGCTCGATTGCTGCCGGCGGCACGCTGGGCATCCTGATTCCGCCCTCGATCAACATGATCCTGTTTGCCTTGATCGCCAACGTGTCAGTGCCCAAGCTGTACCTGGCCGCGACGCTTCCCAGCATCATCCTGAGCATGCTGTTTATTGCACTGATCGTGGTGGCCTGCCTGATTCGCCCCCAGTTGGGCGGCCGCAAAGAGACTACCCGCTGGGCCGAGCGCCTGGCCTGCCTGCCTGACCTGCTGCCGCCGCTGGCCATCTTCGCCCTGGTGATTGGTTCGATCTACAGCGGTTTCGCCACGGCCAGCGAATCCGCCGCGCTGGGGGTGCTGAGTGCCTTTGGCCTGGGCCTGTGGCGCCGGGCATTCACCTGGCAAAGCCTGGGCCAGGCGTTCGAGGCTACCCTGCGCACCACCGGCATGATTATTTTCATCACCCTGTCGGCGTTCTTTCTCAACTTTGTGCTGGCGTCCATCGGACTGACCACCACACTGGTCAATTTTGTCACCGACCTGAACCTATCGCCGATGGCCACACTGCTGGCGATCATCCTCTTCTACATCGTACTGGGCTGTTTCATGGACACACTGGCCATGCTGATCACCACCGCGCCACTGATCGTGCCGATTGTCGTCGCCTTGGGCTTCGATCCGCTGTGGTTTGGGGTGGTGTTGATCGTGTTGTGCGAGATGGGCCAGATTACGCCGCCGTTCGGCATGAACCTGTTTGTGGTGCAGAGCATTCGTGGGCGGGGCAACTTCATGGACGTGGTGTACGGCGCGCTGCCGTTCTGCCTGGCGTTGCTGGTGCTGATCGCGCTGTTGATCGCTTTCCCGCAACTGGCACTGTGGTTGCCGGCGGCTTTCTAGCAGGCAATAAAAAAGGGCGATCTGTGTAGATCGCCCTTTTTCGATTTGGTAGGCACAATTGGACTCGAACCAACGACCCCCACCATGTCAAGGTGGTGCTCTAACCAACTGAGCTATGTGCCTGTCGTGTGGTGCGCATATTAGACATCGAATGCGTACCTGTAAAGCGTTTTTTTCAGAAAAATCAAAAACTTTCAGCTTTGCTGCGCTACCGGGTTTTGTAGGAGCAGCCTTGTGCTGCGAAAGGGCCCGAGTGGTCACCGCAGATCAATGTCAGCGGGATTGGCCTCTTCGCAGCACAAGGCTGCTCCTACAGTAAAACGCGTGCGCAATAAAAAAGGGTGACCCTTGCGGATCACCCCTTTTCGATTTGGTAGGCACAATTGGACTCGAACCAACGACCCCCACCATGTCAAGGTGGTGCTCTAACCAACTGAGCTATGTGCCTGTCGTGTGGTGCGCATTCTACGCAATCCAAAAACCCTGTCAACACTTTTTTTCGCGCTAACTCACTGAATCTTAACCTCTTTATAGAAAGGCTTCGGCGACAGCCGGGTAAAGGATTTTTAACGGACGACTAGCGGGTGTTTATTATTATTGATAGCATCGCTACATTCGTTAAAAATATAAAACACGAGGTTCCTCGAGCATGGCCAACACCCCCTACCCCCAGTCCTACTACGCCGCCTCGGCTAACCCGGTGCCGCCACGTCCGGCGCTGCAGGGTGAGGTGGAAACCGATGTGTGCATCATCGGCGCCGGCTACACCGGCCTGTCCAGCGCCCTGTTCCTGCTGGAAAACGGCTTCAAGGTCAGCATCGTCGAAGCGGCCAAGGTCGGCTTCGGCGCATCCGGCCGCAACGGTGGCCAGATCGTCAACAGCTATAGCCGTGACATCGACGTGATCGAACGCACCGTCGGCCCCAAGCAGGCACAACTGCTTGGCCAGATGGCGTTCGAAGGTGGCCGCATCATTCGTGAGCGCGTCGCCAAGTACAACATCCAGTGCGACCTTAAAGACGGTGGCGTATTCGCTGCCCTCACCTCCAAGCAGATGGGCCACCTGGAGTCGCAAAAGCGCCTGTGGGAACGATTCGGCCACAATCAACTGGAGCTGATGGACCAGAAGCGCATCCGTGAAGTCGTCGCCTGCGACAGCTACATCGGCGGCATGCTGGACATGAGCGGTGGCCACATCCACCCGCTGAACCTGGCCCTGGGCGAAGCTGCCGCGGTCGAATCGCTGGGCGGCATCATTTATGAGCAGACCCCGGCCGTTCGCATCGAGCGTGGCGCCAACCCGGTCGTTCATACGCCACAGGGTAAAGTGCGCGCCAAGTTCATCATCGTCGCCGGTAACGCCTACCTGGGCAACCTGGTGCCAGAGCTGGCCTCCAAGTCCATGCCGTGCGGTACTCAGGTGATCACCACCGAGCCCTTGGACGCAGACCTGGCACGTACCCTGCTGCCGCAGGACTACTGTGTCGAAGACTGCAACTACCTGCTCGATTACTACCGCCTGACCAGCGACAAGCGCCTGATCTTCGGCGGTGGCGTGGTCTACGGCGCACGCGACCCAGCAAACATCGAGGCGATCATCCGTCCGAAGATGCTCAAGGCCTTCCCGCAGCTGCAGAACGTGAAGATCGACTACGCCTGGACCGGCAACTTCCTGCTGACCCTGTCGCGCTTGCCTCAGGTCGGCCGCATTGGCGACAACATCTATTACTCCCAGGGCTGCTCGGGCCACGGTGTGACCTACACGCACCTGGCAGGCAAGGTGCTGGCCGAGGCGCTGCGTGGTCAAGCCGAACGTTTCGACGCGTTCGCCGGCCTGCCGCACTACCCGTTCCCGGGTGGCCAGATGCTGCGTGTACCGTTCAGCGCCATTGGTGCCTGGTACTACAGCCTGCGCGACCGCCTGGGCTTCTGAGCCTTCTGTAACATCGCACCGGCCGCGTTGCGGGTAAGCCCGCGAAGCGACCGATGCGCGGCTTACCGCCCCAGGCTGTTCACCGCCTGTTTGGCGGCGACTTCCTGCCCTGCGCGGGCCAGCTCGTCGGCAGCCTGCAACCAGCGTTGCCGGTCAACCTGGGCGGGCAGTTGCCGCGGCGGTTGCAGCAGCACCGCCCAACTCCCCTGCTTGGCCCAGGCCGAGGCAAAGTCATCAAAGGCCATCAGTTGCCGACGGTGCATGCCTGAGCGCAACAGTACGCGTTGCTTGTAGCGGTCATAACCGATCAGCACGGCGTAGCGTGGCTCGCTCCACCAGGCCGAACCCTCCTCGTAACACAGCAACACCGGGTTGCCCGCCGCCACTTGTGTGAGCAAGGCGTCCAGTTGTTTGTCCAGCGCATACACCACCATGCCGTAGTCCCGTGCGACACGGGGGATACTGGTATCCAGCGTTTCGGCGCCTTGAGGCAAGTTCAAAGGTTTATCCAGCAGCCCGGGGGTGATCGGCGCGCCCTGTTGTGAAAGCAGCGCCGCCAGGGCCATGGCCCCGCTGTGGTTGGCGTTACCCCGGTAGAACGGCACGCTGCTGATTTCGACCCGCTGCGGCAGGCCTTTGAGGCTAGCGGGCGGTGCGCTGGCGCAACCGGCCAGGCTGACTGCCACCAGGCCAGCCAGCAGCAACCGGCGTGGGGCTGAAGCCAGCGATTTGAAGGAAACTTGCTCCATGGGCACTCGCTTGTTCCTATGCCAGGCAGGCAGCGCCCGGCTCTGGGCACCGATCATAGGGCCCACAGGTGCGCGGGTATAGTCCGACACCGGCTTGTAGCGAATCGGCCTCAGCAATAGACCTAAGGTCAATGGAACGTCACAAGGGGCAGGCTAGACTAATGAAGTGTCTGTAAGGCGAGCCCTGGCTGACAGCGCGCTGGCCCGAGAGAAGGAGGCACACATGAGCCTGACCCTGGCAATCCTCATGCTGGTAGGTATGTGGCTGAGCGTCGCAGCCGCCATGCTGTGGGGTGTACTGCGTATCGTACGGCGTCATTCCCATCATCACCTGCCACCGCAGGGTGTGGCCGAACCTCAGGCTGTGCGCGGGGCGCGGCGGCAGGTAGAGGCGCATTAAACGCACGTATTTGATGTATACCTGTGGGAGCGGGCTTGACCCGCGAATGGGGCCACGCGGTGGTTGGCACCGGCTTCGCCGGTGTTCGCGGGGCAAGCCCGCTCCCACATGGCCCCGCTTTTTCTAGATCAACCCTCAGCCGCTTCGCGCTTCATCCGCGCCCGGCGGGCCATGATGTTGAGGATCTCGATCAAGGTCGAGAACGCCATCGCCGCATACACATACCCTTTCGGCACGTGAGCGCCCATGCCTTCGGCAATCAGGGTCATGCCGATCATGATCAGGAAGCCCAGGGCCAGCATCACCACGGTCGGGTTGTCATTGATGAACTTGGCCAGCGGGTCGGCCGCCACCAACATCACGATCACAGCAGCGATCACGGCAATGATCATGATCGGCAGGTGTTCGGTCATGCCCACGGCGGTGATGATGCTGTCGATCGAGAAGACGATATCCAGCAACAGGATCTGGCCAATGGCCGCGGCGAAGCCCAAGGTGATGGTGGAACCGGCCTTGGATTCTTCCTTGGCGCCGTGCGGGTCGACGTTTTCGTGAATTTCCTTGGTCGCCTTCCACAGCAGGAACAGGCCACCGGCGATCAGGATCATGTCCTTCCACGAGAAGCTATGGCCGAACACATCGACCACCGGCTCGGTCAGCTGGACGATCCAGGCCACGGTGCTGAGCAGCGCCAGGCGCATGACCAAGGCCATGCTGATACCAATGCGCCGCGCCTTGGAGCGGTACTCCAGGGGCAGTTTGTTGGTGAGGATGGAGATGAAGATCAGGTTGTCGATACCCAGCACGATCTCCATGGCCACCAGCGTGGCGAGGGCGACCCAGGCGGTCGGGCTTGCGGCGAGTTCCAGCAAATATTCCATTTAATCAATCCTGCATCGGGTCTTGGGGTCAGATGTCCTGGGTCTTTTCTTGCTTTTCAACGTCTTTTAGCGGCTGGCCTTCGCTGCCGATGGCATCGCTCAGGGCCTGCTGCGCCGCTTCGTTGGTTTTGTCGATGGCCTGCTTAGCCGACTGGGCCGCCTGGTCGAGCATCTGCTGGGCGGATTTTTCGGCCTGATCGCAGCCGGCCAGGGTGAACAGGGCCAGGGCCAACACCAAAGGCGTGCCAATGGATTTAAGCTGCAACATGGGTTCCTCGCTTGTCGATATTCCGGCGGCGCACGCAGCGCCTGATGGAGTCGCATTCTAAAGAGGCCAATACATCAGGAAAATTCGTATTTTCAGCGGTTATACTTCGGTTTTTACGAATCGAGAAAAACCGATGCTCAACTACCGCCAGTTGCACTACTTCTGGGCCGTGGCCAAGACCGGCAGCATTGCGCGGGCCAGTGAGCAATTGAACCTGACCCCCCAGACCATCAGCGGGCAGATCAGCCTGTTCGAGCAGACCTATGGCCTGGAGCTGTTTCAACGGGTCGGGCGGCAACTGGAGTTGACCGAGACCGGCCGCCAGACGCTGGTATATGCCGAGCAGATGTTCCAGATCGGCGGCGAGCTTGAAGCGCTACTGCGTGCCGGCCCACAGGAACAGATCCTGTTCCGTGTGGGCGTGGCCGACGTGGTCCCCAAATCCATCGTCTATCGCCTGCTGGCGCCGACCATGGAGCTGGACGAGGTGCTGCGCATCAACTGCCGCGAAGACAAGCTCGAGCGGCTGCTGGCAGACTTGGCGATCCAGCGCCTGGACCTGGTCATCTCCGACAGCCCGATGCCCAGCCACCTGGACATCAAGGGCTACAGCCAGAAGCTGGGCGAGTGCGGCCTGAGTTTCTTCGCCACACAGGCCTTGGCACAACGCCATGCCGGCCCCTTCCCGGCCTGCCTGCAAGATGCGCCGCTGTTGATTCCAGGCCAGGAAACCGTGGTGCGCAGCCGGTTGCTGCGTTGGCTGGGCGAGCAACAGGTGCAGCCGCGCATCGTTGGCGAGTTCGACGACAGCGCCTTGATGCAGGCATTCGGGCAATCGGGCAGCGGCATTTTCGTCGCGCCCAGCGTCATCGCCGAGGAGGTGTGCCGCCAGTATGGTGTGCAGTTGATCGGGCAGACCGAGGCGGTGCATGAGTCGTTCTACGCCATCTCGGTGGAGCGCAAGGTCAAGCACCCGGGCATCGTGGCCATTACCGAGGGGGCACGGCGGGAGCTGTTTCACTGGTAATTTTTCCCAGTTCATTGCCGGCAAGCCCTACAGCGGTCTGTGGTAAAGTCCCGCCCTTTCAAAAACCGAGACTGCGCTGCACATGACCCCTGTCTTCCGCCTCCTCAACCGCACCAGCCTGGTGACGCAGATCGTCATCGGCCTGCTCGCGGGCATCGCCCTGGCACTGCTGGCGCCCGACGTCGCCCGCAACCTGGCCTTCCTCGGCAAGGTGTTCGTCAGCGCCCTCAAAGCCGTGGCGCCGATCCTGGTGTTCATCCTGGTCATGGCCTCGATCGCCAACCACCGCCATGGCCAGGAAACCCACATCCGCCCGATCCTGTGGCTGTACCTGCTGGGTACCTTTGCCGCAGCCGTGGTGGCCGTGGTCGCCAGCATGCTGTTCCCGTCGCACCTGGCACTGAGCGCCGGCGACGCCGCCCTGAGTGCACCGGGCGGCATCACGGAAGTGCTGCAGAACCTGCTGCTGAGCGCCGTCGACAACCCGGTCAATGCCTTGCTCAACGCTAACTTCATCGGCGTGCTGACCTGGGCGATCGGCCTGGGCGTGGCCCTGCGCCATGCCGGCGAAACCACCCGCACTGTGGTCGAGGACCTGTCCAACGGCGTGACCCTGATCGTGCGCGTGGTCATCCGCTTCGCCCCGCTGGGCATCTTCGGCCTGGTCAGCGCGACCCTGGCCCAGTCAGGCTTGAACGCCCTGCTCGGCTACTTGCACCTGCTGGCCGTGCTGATTGGCTGCATGCTGTTCGTAGCCCTGGTGATGAACCCGCTGATCGTGTTCTGGAAGATTCGCCGCAACCCGTACCCACTGACGTTGTTGTGCCTGCGTGAAAGCGGTATCACGGCGTTCTTCACCCGCAGCTCGGCCGCCAACATTCCGGTCAACCTCGCGCTGTCGGAGCGCCTTGGCCTGCATGAAGACACCTATTCGGTGTCGATCCCCCTGGGCGCGACCATCAACATGGCCGGCGCCGCGATCACCATCACCGTGCTGACCCTGGCGGCCGTGCACACCCTGGGTATCCCGGTCGACTTGCCGACTGCGGTGTTGCTGAGTGTGGTGGCAGCGGTCTGCGCGTGCGGCGCTTCGGGCGTGGCGGGTGGTTCGCTGTTGTTGATTCCGCTGGCTTGCAGCCTGTTTGGCATCCCCAGCGAGATCGCCATGCAGGTGGTTGCCGTGGGCTTCATCATCGGCGTACTGCAGGATTCGGCCGAGACTGCGCTGAATTCTTCGACCGACGTGCTGTTCACGGCAGCGGCGTGCCAGGCTGAAGAGCGGCGCGGGGCTTAAGCGTGTTGGGGCCGCTTTGCGGCCCTTTCGACCAGCCCGGAGCCCCGGCAAGGCCGTTCAACAAGCGCTGCCAATTGCCTAATGCAGCGGCTTTACCTACGCTAGTGGCCTTTTCCTCGCAATGAGACTGGGCCATGTCAGAACACGAAACCGCAGGTGAAGGCCGTTTCAACAGCACCGAGATCCGCATTCTCGGCTCGCTGATCGAAAAACAGGCCACCAGCCCGGAAAGCTACCCACTGACTCTCAATGCCCTGGTCCTGGCCTGTAACCAGAAGACCAGCCGCGAGCCGGTGATGAACCTCACCCAAGGCCAGGTCGGCCAGGCCTTGCGCGCACTCGAAGGCCAGGGCATGACACGCTTGCAGATGGGCAGCCGCGCCGACCGCTGGGAGCAACGCGTGGACAAGGCCCTGGAGCTGGTGCCGGCGCAGCTGGTGCTGATGGGCCTGATGTTCCTGCGCGGCCCGCAAACCCTCAACGAGCTGCTCAGCCGCAGCAACCGCCTGCACGACTTCGACGACACTGAACAAATCCAGCACCAGCTGGAGCGCCTGATTTCACGGGATTTGGCTTTGCACCTGCCGCGCCAGGCAGGCCAACGCGAAGACCGCTATACCCATGCGCTGGGTGACCCGGCAGAAATCGAGGCGATTTTGGCCGCGCGCCAGCAGGAAGGGGGCGCCCGCAGCAGTGGCGGCAGTGTTTCGGAGGAGCGCATGGAGGCCTTGGAAGCCCGGATTGCAGCGCTGGAGGCGCGCCTGGCCGAGCTCGAAGGCTAAGCCCTTCAGCGCTCGGGGTCGGGGAAGTTGCGGCAGCTTTTGCGCTCGGCCAGTTCTTTATCGCTGGGGCGCTGGTCGACGAACACAGTGCGGCCGTCGGCGTAAATTTCCAGATAGCCCCAGTGCAGGTCCTGCTCCTTTTGCCCGGGCTTGGGTGGCACTAGCCACCAGGGTTCGCGGCTGATCAGGGTCATGGGTGAGATTCCTGAGGGTGTCTGGGGTAATCATAGACACCCTCAGGCTTGTGCTTGACTTACGCCGGCGCCGAGGTGCGGATCAGGTGATCGAAGGCTGCCAGCGAAGCCTTGGCGCCCTCGCCTACTGCGATGACGATCTGCTTGTACGGCACCGTGGTCACATCCCCCGCGGCAAACACGCCTGGGATGTTGGTCGCGCCCTTGGCATCGACAATGATCTCGCCACGCGGCGACAGCTCGACCGTACCTTTCAGCCAGTCAGTGTTCGGCAGCAGACCGATCTGTACGAAGATGCCCTCCAGCGCCAGGTCATGCAGCTCATCGGTGGTGCGATCCTTGTAGCGCAAACCGGACACTTTCTCACCATTGCCCAGCACTTCGGTGGTCAGCGCGCTGGTGATCACCTTCACGTTCGGCAAGCTGTGCAGCTTGCGTTGCAACACGGCGTCAGCACGCAGTTGGCTGTCGAACTCGATCAGCGTCACCTGGGCGACAATGCCGGCCAGGTCGATGGCCGCTTCCACGCCAGAGTTGCCGCCGCCGATCACCGCCACACGCTTGCCCTTGAACAGCGGGCCGTCACAGTGCGGGCAGTAGGCCACGCCGCGACCGCGGTATTCCTGTTCACCCGGCACGTTCATTTCGCGCCAGCGGGCACCGGTGGCCAGGATCATGGTCTTGGCCTTGAGCGAGGCACCACCGGCCAGGCGTACTTCGTGCAGGCCGCCGTCGGTGGCAGGGATCAACGCCTCGCCGCGCTGCAGGTTCATGATGTCGACGTCGTACTGCTTGACGTGTTCCTCCAGCGCGGTGGCCAGCTTCGGCCCTTCGGTTTCCTGCACTGAAACGAAGTTTTCGATGGCCAGGGTGTCGAGCACCTGCCCACCAAAGCGCTCGGCGGCAACACCGGTGCGGATGCCTTTACGCGCGGCATAGATCGCCGCCGCGGCGCCGGCTGGGCCACCACCGACCACCAATACGTCGAATGCGTCCTTGGCATTGATCTTCTCGGCCTGGCGGGTGCCGGCACTGGTGTCGATCTTGCCCAGAATCTCTTCCAGGCCCATGCGGCCCTGGCCAAACACTTCGCCGTTCAGGTAAACGCTCGGCACCGCCATGATCTTGCGCGCTTCGACTTCGTCCTGGAACAGCGCGCCATCGATGGCCACATGGCGCACGTTGGGGTTGAGCACCGCCATCAGGTTCAGCGCCTGGACCACGTCCGGGCAGTTCTGGCACGACAGCGAGAAGTAGGTTTCGAAGGTGAATTCGCCTTCCAGCCCTTGGATCTGCTCGATCACGTCGGCGCTGGCCTTGGACGGGTGGCCGCCGACTTGCAGCAGCGCCAGCACCAGGGAGGTGAATTCGTGGCCCATGGGGATGCCGGCGAAACGCAGGCTGATGTCAGCCCCCGGGCGGTTGAGCGAGAACGAAGGACGACGGGCGTCGCTTCCGTCCGCGCGCAGGGTAATCAGGTTCGACAGGCCGGCGATTTCCACCAGCAGGTCGTGCAATTCGCGGGACTTCGCGCCGTCGTCGAGGGAGGCAACGATCTCGATCGGCTGGGTGACCCGCTCCAGGTAGGTTTTCAGTTGCGATTTAAGCGTGGCGTCCAACATACGGGCGATTCCTTTTTCAATCTTCAGATACAAAAACGCCCAGGCAGCAGCGCCCGGGCGTTTGGCGGGGCGGTAGGTACTTCAGCTTTGGCGGCTGCTTACCGCCCGCGACTGGCGCACGACCTTAGATCTTGCCAACCAGGTCCAGCGACGGTGCCAGGGTGGCTTCGCCTTCTTTCCACTTGGCCGGGCAGACTTCGCCTGGGTGGGCGGCAACGTACTGGGCAGCCTTGACCTTGCGCAGCAGCTCGCTGGCGTCACGGCCTACACCACCGTCGTTGAGTTCGACGATCTTGATCTGGCCTTCTGGGTTGATCACGAAGGTACCGCGATCGGCCAGGCCGGCTTCTTCGATCAGTACGTCGAAGTTGCGCGAGATGATGTGGGTCGGGTCACCGATCAGCGGGTATTCGATCTTGCCGATGGTGTCCGAAGTGTCGTGCCAGGCTTTGTGGGTGAAGTGGGTGTCGGTGGACACGCCGTAGATCTCGACGCCCAGCTTCTGGAACTCGGCGTAGTTGTCAGCGAGGTCACCCAGTTCGGTTGGGCAGACGAAGGTGAAGTCAGCCGGGTAGAAGAACACGACAGACCACTTGCCTTTCAGGTCGGCTTCGCTGACCTGGACGAACTCGCCTTTGTGGTAGGCAGTGGCGTTGAACGGTTTGACTTGGCTGTTGATGATAGGCATGAGAGACGCTCCTTCATGGGGTTGGAATCAGTTGATGGAGAGAATCCTAACCGTTCATCCCAATGAAGGCTCATTGGCAAAGCTGATGCTGCTGATTGGTTTTGGCTATAACCAAGGTTTATTAATAGAAGAGATTGCGCTGAACAACGCAGCTGCTGCTGATGTAGTAGAACCCTGTGGGAGCGGGTTTACCCGCGAACACCGGCAAAGCCGGTGCCATACACCGCGTTGTATTCTTCGCGGGTAAACCCGCTCCCACAGGGTGGTGTCGTCACACGCAATTATCAGCGGGTAACGGTACGCATGGTCACGAACTCTTCGGCCGCCGTCGGGTGCACACCGATGGTCTCGTCGAACTGCTGCTTGGTCGCCCCGGCCTTCAGCGCAATCCCCAGGCCCTGGACGATCTCACCGGCATCCGGCCCAACCATGTGGCAACCCAGGACCTTGTCGGTCTCGGCATCGACCACCAGCTTCATCAGGGTCTTTTCCTGGATGTCGGTAAGGGTCAGCTTCATGGCCCGGAAACGGCTCTCGAAAATCTGCACCTTATGCCCGGCTTCCAGCGCCTGCTCTTCGGTCAGGCCGACGGTACCGATCGGCGGCTGGCTGAACACTGCGGTGGGGATGTTCTGGTAGTCCACCGGGCGGTACTGCTCGGGCTTGAACAACCGCCGTGCAACGGCCATGCCCTCGGCCAGGGCCACGGGGGTAAGCTGCACCCGGCCGATCACATCGCCGATGGCGAGGATCGATGGCGCAGTGGTCTGGTACTGGTCGTCAACGCGAATGTAGCCGCGGGCATCCAGCTCGACGCCGGTGTTTTCCAGGCCCAGGTTGTCCAGCATCGGCCGGCGACCGGTGGCGTAGAACACGCAGTCGGCAACCAGCTCGCGGCCGTCCTTGAGGGTGGCCTTGAGGCTGCCGTCATCCAGCTTGTCGATACGCTGGATGTCCGCGTTGAACTGCAGATCGAGGCCGCGTTTTTCCAGCTCTTCTTTCAGGTGCGTGCGCACCGAGCCGTCGAAGCCACGCAGGAACAGGTCGCCGCGGTACAGCAAAGTGGTGTCGGCACCCAGGCCCTGGAAGATGCCGGCAAATTCGACGGCAATGTAGCCACCGCCCACCACCAGCACACGGCGTGGCAGTGCCTTGAGGTAGAACGCCTCGTTGGAGGTGATGGCCAGTTCCTTGCCTGGGATGTCTGGCACCTGCGGCCAGCCACCGGTTGCGATGAGGATGTGCTCGGCCGTGTAGCGCTGGCCGTCGACGTCCACTTCGTTGGCGCCGGTGAGCCGTGCATGGCCTTGCAACAAGGTCACCCCGCTGTTGACCAGCAGGTTGCGGTAGATGCCGTTGAGGCGCTCGATTTCCCGGTTCTTGTTGGCAATCAAGGTGCCCCAGTCGAAATGCCCTTCTTCCAGGGTCCAGCCGAAGCCTGCGGCTTGTTCCAGCTCGTCAGCGACGTGCGCGCCATACACCAGCAGCTTTTTCGGCACGCAGCCGACGTTGACGCAGGTACCGCCCAGGTAGCGGCTCTCGGCCACTGCCACTTTCGCGCCAAAGCCCGCGGCAAATCGCGCAGCGCGCACACCGCCGGACCCGGCACCAATCACGAACAGATCAAAATCGTAGGCCATTTATTCAGTCTCCTAGGCTGGCGCCCAGCATACCGCCGTTGGCCGCCGCAAACAAAAAAGCCACCCCGAAGGGTGGCTCTCAGACCTGCCAGGCTTATCAGTAAGCCTTGCCCGTCTTGTAGTAGTTCTCGAAGCAGAAGTTGGTCGCGTCGATGTAGCCTTCAGCGCCACCGCAGTCGAAACGCTTGCCCTTGAACTTGTAGGCGATCACGCAGCCATCTTTGGCCTGCTGCAGCAGGGCGTCGGTGATCTGGATTTCACCGCCTTTGCCCGGCTTGGTGTTGGCGATGATATCGAAGATATCCGGGGTCAGGATGTAGCGGCCAATGATCGCCAGGTTCGATGGCGCGTCTTCAGGGGCCGGTTTTTCGACCATGTCGGTGACGCGGAAGATGTCGTCGCGGATCATCTCGCCGGCGATCACACCGTACTTGTTGGTTTCCTGCGGGTCGACTTCCTGGATGGCAACGATCGAGCAGCGGTACTGCTTGTACAGTTTGACCATCTGGGTCAGTACACCGTCACCTTCCGGGTTGACGCACAGGTCGTCGGCCAGGACGACGGCGAACGGTTCGTCGCCGATCAGCGGGCGGCCGGTGAGGATCGCGTGGCCCAGGCCCTTCATTTCGGTCTGACGGGTGTAGGAGAAAGAGCACTCGTTGAGCAGACGACGGATGCCGACCAGGTATTTTTCCTTGTCGGTGCCCTTGATCTGGTTTTCCAGCTCGTAGCTGATGTCGAAGTGGTCTTCCAAGGCACGCTTGCCACGGCCAGTCACGATGGAGATCTCGTTCAGCCCGGCATCCAGCGCTTCTTCAACGCCATACTGGATCAGCGGCTTGTTGACCACCGGCAGCATTTCCTTGGGCATGGCTTTGGTAGCGGGCAGGAAGCGGGTGCCGTAGCCGGCGGCCGGGAACAAGCATTTTTTGATCATATACGTCCTTAACGAAGGCTAGGCCTGTGGAATTCGGCGCAGTCTAATCAGGCGGCAGTCACCTTACAATGCCCCACCTGAGGCCGACCGATGCCATGATAGAGATAACCCAGTGTAGATAGTTCCTGAGCATCGTAAATATTGCGACCATCGAATACCACTGGCATGCGCATAAGCCCCCGCACCCGCACGAAATCCGGCTGCCTGAACTGCTTCCATTCGGTCACCAGTACCAAGGCGTCCGCACCTTCGACGCAGGCGTAAGGGTCTTCGCTCAGGCGCAGTTGGCCAGTGGCCAAGGCGTGGGGGTAGCGCCCTGCCATGCCGCCCAGCGCCACCGGGTCGCAGGCCTGTACCCGCGCACCGGCCGCCAGCAAGGCGTCGATCAGTACCAGGCTGGGCGCCTCGCGCAGGTCGTCGGTACCGGGTTTGAAGGCCAACCCCCACAGCGCCACGCTACGCCCACGCATGAAGCCGCCAAAATGCTGGTGCAGCGCCTTGAACAGCAAGGTTTTCTGCGCTTCGTTACGGGCTTGCACCGCCTGCAGGATACCCGCCGGGTAGCCAAGCTGCTCGGCGGTGCGGATCAGCGCCCGGACATCCTTGGGGAAGCACGAGCCGCCATAGCCACACCCGGCATAAATGAAATGGCTGCCGATGCGCCGGTCGCTGCCAATGCCTCGTCGCACCTGCTCGATATCCACGTCCAGCTGCGCGCAAAGCCCGGCCAGTTCGTTGATGAAGGAGATCTTGGTGGCCAGAAAGGCATTGGCGGCGTATTTGCTGAATTCGGCGGCACGCGGCGCCATCAACAGGATGCGTTCACGGTTACGCACAAACGGCGCATACAGCCGCTGTAGGCACTGGCTGGCGGCTGCGCTGTCGGTGCCGATGATGATGCGGTCCGGGCGCATGAAGTCTTCGAGGGCGCTACCCTCCTTGAGAAACTCAGGGTTGCTCGCCACCTCGACAACGAAGCCTGCGCCACGCTCGCGCAGGCCAAGCGCAATGTGCCGGGCTACGCGTTCTGCGGTGCCTACGGGAACTGTCGACTTGTTCACCACCAGGCACGGGTGGGTCAGGTGTCGCCCCAGGCTGTCGGCCACGGCCAGCACATGCTGCAGGTCGGCCGAGCCGTCTTCCTGGCTCGGTGTGCCCACTGCGATGAACACCACCTCGGCGGCGGCCAGGGCTTGCTGCCAGTCATCGCTGAAGGCCAGCCGGGCCGCCTGCATGGCGCTGTGCAACAGCGCCTGCAGGCCTGGCTCGTGGATCGGGCAGTGGCCTTGGCGCAGTTGCATCAGGCGCTGCGGGTCGCGTTCCAGGCAGACCACGCGATTGCCCATTTCGGCAAAACAGGCCGCCGTCACCAAACCAACATACCCCGCCCCGATCACACAGAGTTCCATGGCCGCGCTCCTTCAGGATGATGGCGGCCATTGCAACCCGGCAGTGGTTGCAGGGCGGTGACGGGTAGATGACAAAAACGGTTGCTGCCTGTGCTGGCCTATCAGCTACCGGTTCCTTGCCCGATCAGCACCCCCTCGACCTTCTGCCCATACAGGTTCACCCCGTCATTGGCATGAAACTTAAGCCGCGTCTTCTCGATAGAGCCCTCCACCAACCGCGGATCCTGCGGCCGCTCATGGCGGTTGATCCATGCCGCCACATCCCAGGCCTGTTCATCGCTCAGGCTGCCAGGCTTGCCCAGCGGCATGTTGTATTTAATGAAGGACGCCGCCGTATTGATACGGTGCATCCCAGCCCCCCAGTTGTAGGAATCCTTGCCCCACAACGGCGGCATCACATACTCGCCGGCCACCTGCTGCCCTTCGCCATTGTCGCCGTGGCAAATCGCACACTGGTCACGGTAGACCTGCTGGCCACGCTTGAAGTCGTAGCCACCCTGGGGTTGCGGTACGTCAGGGTAGCCACGCCCGGCGATCTCCACGCCTGTCGGCGCCTTGGTCGACAACCAGTAGGCATACACCGACAACGCCGTCATCTGCGGGCTGTCAGCCGCCGGCGGTTTGCCATTCATGCTGAACTGGAAACACCCCTGAATACGCTCGGCATAGGTGTTGACCTTGTCGTTTTTCTTGCGATACGCCGGGTACATCGGATACGCACCCCACATCGGCGCAGAGTGGGCCAGGCGCCCCTGATCAAGGTGGCAGTTGCTGCAGTTCATGCCGTTGCCGACGGCTTCCGGCATCAGTCGCCGGGTATCGACAAACAGCGCATGGCCCTGGCGGACCATCTTGCCAAAGGCATTGTCCGGCAACTCGCTCTCGGCAGGCGGCACGAACTGGGGCGCGGCCTGCACGCCCGGCACTTTCAACTGCGACTGGTCTTCCATGGCGATCGGGCCTGCCTGGGCACTGCCCATGGCCAACAGCAGCACGGCTGGAATCATCGGCTTCATGGCGTGACCTCCGGGTGGGCGGGACGGGCGAAGAACGCGGCAATCGCCTTGACCTCGTCATCGGTCATGGCCTTGGCCACGCCGACCATCAGTTGGTTGGGGTCATTGCTGCGGCTGCCGTCGCGCCAGGCATTCAGTTGGGCTACCAGGTAAGCCGCAGGCTGGCCTGCAAGCGGTGGGAAATGCTCACCCACACCGCTGCCGCCTGGGCCATGGCATTGCACACACCCCGGAATCTGCCGCCCCCAGTCGCCATACAGTGCCAGGCGCGTGGTGGGGTCATCGGCTATCTGCTGGCGGCGCAGATCGGCTACTGGCTCAGCCGGGAGGCTGGCCAAGTAGGCACTGACGGCTTTGATTTCGTCGTCGCTCAGGGCCTTGGCAAGCGGTTCCATGACCGGCTGCTTGCGCGTGCCATTGCGCCAATCCTGCAATTGCTTGCTGAGGTAACCGGCCGGCAGGCCGGCCAAGCGAGGGAACCCGGCAGCGGCAATGCCCTTGCCGTCTGGGCCATGGCAACCTATACAGGCCATGGCGGCGGGGTTCGCCCCGCCCTGGGTGTAGATCTTCTGGCCATCGGCGGCATGCGCCGTGGGCCAGGCCAGGATCAGCAGGCTGCCGATCACGACTCGACTCAACGGGGTCATCACGAATCTCCATTTCTTTTGTTATAAGCTTAGGCTTAAAAAACATAAGCAAATGGATACTAGACCCGTAGGGCAAGTCGCAACAACGCCAACACCTACCAGGTGACAGCTATTGGCCGTTTAACCGCGCATCCGTTGCGCCAGATCAATGGCCAGAAATGCATTGCGTCGCTGCGGTGCGCACATCACCCAGGCGCAACGGGAAGTTGTTCAACCGTTCATGCAATTTGATGCTGCTGCCGCTGCCACGCGAGTCGATATCGACCAGTGCCGCCGGCCCAGCCCCGGCCGTGAGCTTTTGCGGGACGATCAGGCGCAAGCCATCACCGCGTTGCTCCTCGACCAACGGATCACGGGTATCGGCCAGCTTCTGCTTGACGCAATCGGCGTATTCACGCGGTGTCTTGCCAGACATCACATCCAGCGTTTCATGCGACTGCTCAAGCTCCGAAACGCTGACACAGCCCCCAAGCCCCAGGAACAACGCCGCCACCATCCACTTCATTTGCAGCACCTCTGCCATCAAGAATCCAGTTCGACCACAGCCAGGCCTGTTTGCTCCCTGCTTTGGCAGAATTATCTACGCCTGGCCATCGCGCGCGGCAGCTTAGCGTGACATCGTGGTATCTTTCGCCTTTGCAGATCCAAACCTTGCGGAGCATCACATGAAATTCGTACACCAGCGCGAGCACCTCAACGAGGACGATATCGTCGTCATCGAGTGCTCCCAGCGCTGCAACATCCGCCTGATGAACGACGCCAACTTCCGCAGCTTCAAAAATGGCGGTCGACACACCTACCATGGTGGTGCCTTCGACAAGTTCCCGGCCAAGATCACCGTTCCGAGTACCGGTTTCTGGAACATCACCCTCGATACCGTGACCACGCGCCCGATCTCGGTAACGCGCAAGCCGACCTTGACCCACAAGATCAAGATCATCCGTCGCTCGTCGTCGAAACTCAGATAAGACCGCCATGACCCAGACCATCAAGTACGTCATCAAATACAAAATCGACGGCGAGCGCCGTTGGGATTTCGCACTCATGACCGATGCCTCCCAGGAGCAGGCGCTGCAAGCGCTGCGCAAGATCCACGGCGAAGACGCCGAAAAGATCAGCGACATCCAGGTCAGCAAGGCCCTGTAAACGCCCCGCAGGTACTGCCGCACCGATCACGCCGCCCGCAAGGAGACCCGCATGAGCCCTTGGCCCGACCGCCGTATTCTCGATCTGCTGGGCATTGAAGTGCCTATTCTGCAGGCCCCGATGGCAGGTGCGACGGGCTCGGCCATGGCCATTGCCGTGGGCGCTGCGGGCGGCCTTGGCGCACTGCCCTGCGCCATGTTGAGCAGTGACCAGGTACGTGATGAGATCGAAGCGTTCCGCGCCGGCTGCCCTGGGCGGCCGCTGAACCTGAACTTCTTCTGCCACCAACCACCACCGCCCGACGCGATCCGCGAGGCGCGCTGGAAGCAGGTACTCAAGCCTTACTACAGCGAGGTGGGTGCCGATTTCGACGCCCCTACGCCGGTCTCCAACCGCGCCCCGTTCGATGAGCAAAGCTGCCAGCTGGTCGAGCAGTTGCGCCCTGAAGTGGTTAGCTTTCACTTCGGCCTGCCCGAGCACCACCTGCTGCAACGGGTCAAGGCCAGTGGCGCCAAGGTGCTGTCCAGTGCTACCACGGTGGCAGAAGCACTGTGGCTGGAGCGCAACGGCTGTGACGCGATCATTGCCATGGGCTATGAAGCGGGCGGCCATCGCGGCATGTTCCTCAGCGAAGACATCACCAGCCAGATTGGCACCTTCGCCCTGGTGCCACAGATCGTCGACGCGGTCACGGTGCCGGTGATTGCAGCCGGGGGCATCGCCGACCACCGTGGCCTGGTCGCGGCCCTTGCGTTGGGCGCATCGGCCGTGCAGATCGGCACGGCCTACCTGTTCTGCCCCGAGGCCAAGGTGTCTGCGGCCCACCGCCGCGCGCTGGACACCGCGCCCGCCAGCGACACGGCCCTGACCAACCTGTTCACCGGCCGCCCAGCGCGGGGCATCAACAACCGCATCATGCGTGAGCTGGGGCCGATGAGCGACCTGGCACCGCGCTTCCCGCTGGCAGGTGGCGCGCTGATGCCACTGCGTGCAATCACCGACCCGCAAGGCAACAGCGACTTCAGCAACCTGTGGTCGGGCCAGGCGCTGCGCTTAGGCAGGCACATGCCGGCAGCTGAGCTGACCCAGGAAATTGCCAGCAAGGCACTGCAAACGCTATCGCGCTGAGCAGCACTTGCAGGCCATTACCGCCGTCGTCGTCCAGCCCCCTTCCCGGCCAATAGCCTATCGCTATATAGTTCACGCTATAACGATAACCCAAGGAGCTGTCTTCATGCGTATCCGCCCATTCCACCTGGCCGCCACTGCACTGGCCAGCCTGATCTGCCTGAACACTGCCTGGGCCGACGAAGTCCAGGTCGCGGTCGCAGCGAACTTCACAGCCCCTATCCAGGCCATAGCCAAAGACTTTGAAAAGGACACCGGCCACACGCTGGTCGCCGCCTATGGTGCTACCGGGCAGTTCTACGCCCAGATCAAGAATGGCGCGCCGTTCGAAGTGTTCCTCGCCGCCGACGACAGCACCCCGGCCAAGCTCGAGCAGGAAAAGGAAATCGTCCCAGGCTCGCGTTTCACCTACGCCATCGGCACCCTGGCCCTGTGGTCGGCGAAAGAAGGTTACGTGGATGCCAAGGGGGACGTGCTGAAGCAGAACACGTACAAGCACCTGTCCATCGCCAACCCTAAAGCCGCCCCCTACGGCCTGGCCGCGACCCAGGTGCTCGACAAGCTGAAACTGACCGAGGCCACCAAGGGCAAGATCGTCGAAGGGCAGAACATCACCCAGGCCTTCCAGTTCGTGTCCACCGGCAATGCCGAGCTGGGCTTCGTCGCGCTGTCGCAAATCTACAAGAACGGCAAAGTCACCAGCGGCTCGGCCTGGATCGTGCCATCCAACCTGCACGACCCGATCCGCCAGGACGCCGTGATCCTTAACAAAGGCAAGGACAGTGCCGCTGCCAAGGCGCTGGTCGAGTACCTGAAAGGCCCGAAAGCCGCCGCGGTAATCAAATCCTACGGTTATGAGCTCTGATGCCACTAGACGCCAGTGACCTGGGTGCCATCTGGCTGACCATCAAACTGGCCAGCCTGACCACCTTGATCCTGCTGATCGTCGGCACGCCCATCGCCTGGTGGCTGGCGCGCACGCGCTCTTGGCTGCGCGGGCCGGTGGGCGCGGTGGTGGCCCTGCCGCTGGTGCTGCCACCGACGGTCATCGGCTTTTACCTGCTGATCGCACTCGGGCCCCATGGCTGGCTTGGCCAGGCCACCCAGGCATTGGGCCTGGGCAGCGTGGTATTCAGCTTCAGCGGGTTAGTGATCGGCTCGGTGATTTACTCCATGCCCTTTGTGGTGCAGCCCTTGCAAAACGCCTTTGGCGCGATCGGCCAACGGCCGCTGGAAGTCGCTGCCACCCTGCGCGCCAGCCCATGGGACACCTTCGTCCATGTGGTGCTGCCGCTGGCCCGCCCCGGGTTCATCACCGCCAGCATTCTGGGCTTTGCCCATACCGTGGGCGAGTTTGGCGTGGTGCTGATGATTGGTGGCAACATCCCCGACAAAACCCGCGTGGTCTCGGTGCAGATCTTCGATCACGTCGAGGCCATGGAATATGCGCAAGCCCACTGGCTGGCCGGTGCCATGCTGGTGTTCTCGTTCCTGGTGCTGCTCCTGCTGTACGCGGGGCGCCGCGGCAAAGCTGGCTGGAGCTGAAATGACTGCATCGATTGTGGCGCGCCTGAAGCTGGCACGCGACGACTTTACCCTGGATGTCGACCTGCAACTGCCAGGGCGCGGGATCAGCGCGCTGTTCGGCCATTCCGGGTCTGGCAAAACCTCCTGCCTGCGCTGCCTGGCAGGGCTGGAGCGCGCCGCCAGCGCCTACATCGAAGTAAACGGCGAGGTCTGGGAAGACAGCAGCCGCGGCTATTTTCAAGCGCCTCACCTGCGCCCGGTGGGCTATGTATTCCAGGAAGCCAGCCTGTTCCCGCACTTGTCGGTGCGCGGCAACCTGGAGTTTGGCTGGCGCCGGGTCGCGCCCAGCGAGCGCAAGGTCAGCCTTGAGCAGGCCTGCCAGTTGCTGGGCATCGGCCACCTGCTCGCACGTCGGCCCGCCACGTTGTCCGGCGGTGAGGCGCAGCGGGTCGGTATCGCCCGCGCGCTGCTGAGCAGCCCACGGCTGTTGTTGATGGACGAGCCGTTGGCTGCCCTCGATGGACCGCGCAAGCGCGAAATCCTGCCATACCTGGAGCGCCTGCATGACGAGCTGGATATCCCGCTGGTGTATGTCAGCCATGCCCAGGACGAAGTAGCGCGCCTTGCCGACCACCTGGTGTTGCTGGAGCAAGGCCAGGCCGTGGCCAGCGGCCCGATAGGCGAAACGCTTGCACGCCTGGACCTGTCGCTGGCCCAGGGCGAAGATGCCGGGGTGGTGTTCGAAGGCTTGGTAGTCGGGCATGACCCCTATTACGACCTGCTCGACCTGCGCCTGCCCGGCAGCGGCGCGCCGATACTGCGCATCGCCCACCCCGCTCACGTCATGGGCAGCACCCTGCGGGTAAAGGTGCAGGCGCGCGACGTGAGCCTGGCCCTGACGGCGGACAGCGCCTCCAGCATTCTCAACCGGCTACCGGTGCAGGTGCGCGAAACCCGCCCGGCAGACAACCCGGCCCATGTGCTGGTGAGCCTGGATGCCGGGGGCAATGCCCTGCTGGCGCGCATCACCCGCTTCTCGGCAGACCAGCTTGGCCTACACCCAGGCCAGGCCCTGATCGCCCAGATCAAATCGGTGGCTTTATTGGGCTGAGCAACCCTGACGCGGCCGTTGTCCATTGATCAGAGACCTGATCGAGGCCTGCCGCCAATGCTCGACTGCCCCCTGCCCCGCACCCTGCATTACGTTGACGACAGCCAACCGGGCCTGAGCCGACGGCGCTGGCGCGACCGCTTCATCTACCTGGACACCGAGGGGCAGCGGGTTCGCGACGCCGACACCCTCGCACGCATTGCCGCACTGGTGATCCCTCCGGCCTATAGCGATGTGTGGATCTGCGCTGACCCGCAAGGCCATCTGCAAGCCACCGGCCGCGACGCCCGTGGCCGCAAGCAGTACCGCTACCATGAGCAATGGCGCGAACTGCGCGACCAGCACAAATACGGGCGCATGTTGGCATTTGCCCAGGCACTGCCGAAATTGCGCTCGCAACTGGAGACCCACCTGGCCAGACCGGGCCTGGACCGGGAAAAGGTGATGGCACTGGTCGTCAGCCTGCTGGACCACACCCTGATCCGCATCGGCAACCAGCGTTACCTGCGTGACAACCAGTCATACGGGTTGACCACGCTGCGCAACCGTCACGTCAAGGTGCAAGGCGGCACCATCCGCTTCCAGTTCCGTGGCAAGCGCGGCGTCGAGCACGATGTCACCTTGCACGACAGGCGCCTGGCCAACCTACTCAAGCGCTGCATGGAGCTGCCGGGCCAAGCGCTGTTCCAGTACCTCGACGAAGAGGGGCAACGCCACAGCATCGGTTCCAGCGATATCAACCAGTTCTTGCAGGCGCTTACTGGCGCTGACTTTACCGCCAAAGACTACCGCACCTGGGCTGGCAGCAGCCTTGCGCTGAACCTGCTAAGGCCGCTGGCCTGGGAGCCGGAAACCGAAGCGAAACGCCAGGTCGCTGCCATCGTCAAGCAGGTCGCCACGCGCCTGGGCAATACCCCGGCGGTATGCCGGCGCTGCTACATCCACCCAGCCGTGCTGGAACACTTTGCCCTCGGCCGCCTGGCCAGCTTGCCCCGCAAACGTAATCGCAAAGGCCTGGATCCAGAAGAAGTGGCGCTGTTGTTATTTCTACAGGCGCTGGAGGAACAGGACGATCATTGACACTGTCTATTTAGGCCATGATGCAGAGAAATTTCCCATCCGGGCTGAACCCCCCTATTCTTGCCACCGAGCACCTTCGCCGGGACACCGCTTGCGGCAGTTACCGGCGCCTGCACCTGAAGATACGCAACAGAATTTGTCTGTCGGGGAATTCCTATCCGCCGAAAGCGTCTTTAATGAGAAGGAAGAGGGACTGGCTCCCACCGCCGCGGCAATTAGCCCGACGGATTTCAACATTACCAAGGAGAACTACATGCTGATACTCACCCGTAAGGTTGGCGAAAGCATCGTCATCAACGATGACATCAAAGTCACCATTCTGGGCGTCAAAGGGATGCAGGTGAGGATTGGCATCGATGCACCGAAAGATGTTCAGGTGCACCGCGAAGAGATCTTCAAGCGTATCCAGGCTGGCAACCCAGCCCCGGAAAAACACGACGACTCGCACTGAGCAGCACTGCCTCAAGCCGCACGGACGCGCTTGATCGACCTGCGCCTCAGGTGCCCAGCAGTTCGCGCACCTTGGCGATCATCCTGTCCATATCGAAGGGCTTGTCGAACACCGCGGCGAACAGCTCCGGGCATCCTTGGCTGGCCTGCGCGCCGCTCATGAGGATGACCGGCAAGTCGCTTAGCTGCAGCTCATCGCGCATCCTGCGTGCCAGCTCTTCACCATTGAGCAATGGCATCATGTAGTCGGTGATCACCAGCTCGACGCGTTTTTCCTTCAGTGCTTCCAGCGCCTTCAGGCCATTGCTCGCCTTTTCCACCAGATAACCTTCATCCTCCAGGGCAAAGCCGAGGATGTCGGCGATCAGGTATTCGTCATCGACGATCAGAATGGTGTTCATCAGCCGCCCCGTCACCCGCTGCCTTGCTGCACCGGCGTCCCCGAGAGCACGCCGCTGGCGCCCTCGAAGGCCTTGCGCAAGGTAATGCCCTGCGGGCCGAGCAACAGCTCGTGCAGCGCGGGGTCATGGTGGCTGTCACGCACCTTGAGAATCGACAGCATGCGCCGCAGTTGGGAATCCAGTTCGACGAAACGCATCAGCATCAAGTTGTCGACGATGCTCGACAGGTCCGGTGCCGGGGCCATGATTTCCGACCCGAACATGTCACGCATCTCCCAGGTCAGCAGCACACTGACGTCTCGCGCCCGCAACTCGCCGGTCAAGGCGCGGAAAAACGCGTTGAGCCGAGTCGGGTCAATTGCCAAACGGCTGAAGGCGCCCAGGCTGTCGATCACCACACGCTTGCTGCCTTGGGCCTCTACACGCGCCAGTAAGCGCGCACCAACCTGGTCCAGCAAACCCTCCGTGGTGGGCTGCCAGCACAGCTGCAGCGCACCTTCGCGTTCCAGTGCGGCAAAATCGTAGCCCAGCGATGCCGCCTTGAGGCGCAGGCGTTCGGGCGTTTCGTAGAAGCCAAAATGCACACCAGGGGCTTCTTTCGTGCACGCGCTAAGGAAGGCCAGGCCCAGGGACGTCTTGCCGATACCGGAGGGCCCCATGATCAGGCTGACGGAGCCTGTGGCCAGCCCGCCGTCGAGCATTTCATTCAGGCTCGGAATACCCGAAGAAACACGGCTCAGGCTAGCGTTGCCCAGGTGGCTGGGGTGGCTGAACAGCGATTCAAGACGTGGAAAAACATGCATGCCCGCTTCATCGATCAAGCATTCATGGCGCCCCGACAGGGCTGCGCTACCACGCGTCTTGCGCAGTTGAATATGGCGCACGGCACGGCTGCCCACCAGTTGCTCACCCAGCTCGATCACGCCATCGACCATGGTGTGCTCCGGGCTGCCCTCGTCCAGCCGGGCGCTGGTCAACAACAGCAGGGTGCAGCCGGCAAAGGCCGCGTGGCCTTGCAGTTCCGAGACGAATTTCTTGGTGTCCAGGGTCGTTTCGGCGCGCACGCGGGCATTGAGCACCCCATCGACGATCAGCAGGCTGGCCTGCTGCCGGTTGATTTCCTGGCGCAGTAGCTTGACCACGGCATCGAGCCCTTCCTGCTCCAGGGTATCGAAGGCACTGACAAATTGAATCTGGTCGCCCACCAGAGTCGGATCAAAAAACGCCAGCGTCCCAAGGTATTGGAACAGCCGCTCGTGCGATTCACTGAGCAACGTCGCCACCAATACTCTGCCGCCACCCTGTACGTGGCCACATGCCAACTGATTGGCGAGGATGGTTTTGCCCGCGCCAGGCGGGCCTTGAATGATGTAGGACGCGCCCGCGACCAGCCCGCCCTTGAGCAGGGCATCGAGCCCTTCGATCCCCGTCACCAGCCGCTTGAGTGCTTGTGCCATGGTGTGTACCTGTAGAATTGGTGATCCGCTTATGGGTCACACGCGGGCAAATAAAGACGCATGCACGTGCCTTGGCCAGGCACGCTGTCGACGCTGATGGCGCCATTGCTCTGCTTGGCAAAACCGTAAACCTGGCTCAGGCCAAGGCCGGTGCCCTTGCCGAAGGCCTTGGTGGTGAAAAAAGGCTCGAAGATACGTGGCAGTACCTCGGGAGCAATCCCGCTGCCGCTGTCCTGCACCTCGAAGCACACATAACGGCCCCGCAACCCTTCAACGTCCCCGGCCAGTTCAACAACATCGACCGCCAGGCCGATGCTGCCTTTACCCTCAATGGCGTCACGGGCGTTGAACAGCAAATTGAGCAGCACCATCTGCAACTGCCCCGCATCCACTTCGATGGCTGGCAGACTCGCGGGCAAATGGTGTTGCAGGTCGATTTCACTTGTCAGCGAATGCTCGAGCAAGCCACGCGTGGCAGCGATCAACTCCAGGGGCGCGATGCGCGTGACATCCAGCTTACGGTGGCGGGCAAAGCTGAGCAGTTGTTGGGTCAGCTCGGTGCCCCGCTCGCCGGCTTCGAGGATGTGATGCAACATGCGCTGGATGCGCTCCGGGTCGTGAGAGGTCAGGGCCAGCCGGGCGGAACTCAGGATGATCGTGAGCATGTTGTTGAAATCATGCGCCAGCCCGCCGGTCAGCTGGCCGAGCGCTTCTAACTTCTGCGCCTGGAACAGCTGCGCACGCACAGCGTCGAGCTGCAGTGCCGATTCGCGCCGGTCGGTAATGTCGCGGGTAACCTTGGCCAGGCCAATGATCTGCCCAAGGTCATCGCGAATCACATCCAGCGCGGCCAGCGCCCAGAATTGCGAGCCGTCCTTGCGCACGCGCCACCCCTCATCCTGCGCCACGCCTTGCTCGAGCGCCTGGCGCAGCAAGCGCTCGGGGCGCCCTTGCGCGCAATCCTGGGGGGTGAAGAACAATGAGAAATGTTGGCCGATCACTTCATCGGCCCGGTAGCCCTTGATGCGTTCGGCGCCAGCGTTCCACGACACCACATGCCCCGTCGGGTCGAGCATGTAGATGGCGTAGTCCACCACCGACTGAACCAGCTGTTCGTAGCGGTGCGCGGGCATGACAGGGTGTTCGAGACAGTCAGCTGAAACCATGCAAACTCCACAGGCACAGCGGGGAGGAATTGGGCGTGATCAGGAGTGTCCTCTGCAGCCGCCCTTGTGGCAACTGATTGTCAGCGTTCTCGGTCGACGAGTACAGGCATTGCGGCCACGGGTGAGGGCTGTCTTCCCTTGATCATAGGTGCTGCGGTTGACTCAACTATAACAATGGGTTATAAAGCGCGCTTGAATGCAACGCGCTTTCTACTTAGATACCTCTGCTTAGAAGCCCGTCGGTCGTCAAGGCCCATTCAAGTGCGAGTGTGGTGGAATTGGTATACACAGCAGACTTAAAATCTGCCGGCGTGAGCCTTGCGGGTTCGAGTCCCGCCACTCGCACCAAATTCCTTCGAAAAGGCGCCCTGGTGGCGCCTTTTTGCTGCCCAGCGGAAATCCCCGGTGCAACTGCTAGAGTGGAGCTTGTCCCCGTCCACTGGTATGCCGCCATGCGCTACTCCCTGTTCGATGGTCAACGCGACTTCATCATCCTGGTTGCCCGCATTCTGCTGATGATTCTGTTTGTTGTGTCCGGGTGGGCCAAGTTGACCGGCTTTGAAGGCACGGTCAGCTACATGACCTCCCTCGGCGCCCCCGCCCCTACGATCGCCGCGGCCGTTGCGGTGATCATGGAGTTTTTCGTCGGCATCGTGCTGATTCTGGGGTTCTACACGCGCCCGCTGGCCTTCCTGTTTGCACTGTTCGTGCTGGGCACCGCATTGATCGGCCACCCGTTCTGGAACATGGTCGACCCCGAGCGCAGCGCCAACATGACCCAGTTCCTGAAAAACCTGAGCATCATTGGCGGCTTGCTGTTGCTGGCCGTAAGTGGCCCCGGCCGCTTCTCGCTGGACCGTCGCTGACTCACGCGTCTTCGCAGTCGTCGAACCAGGCTGGGTGATCACGCTCCTCATCATCGAGGTCATCCAGCGTTTCCTCATCCTCCTCGACAGGGTCTTCCGCGCCTTGGGCGTCTGCCTCGGGGTCGATGCCGTCGTAAAGGAATTCGTGGTCGAGCAGGTGGTCATGCTCGGGCTCGTGCAGATCGTCTTCGTCGCGCATGCGGGGCGGGCTCCTGGAATGGCGGGAGGCTTGTATAGGCTGAACAGGGGGCGAGGTCAATGGGTTGCGGCTTAATGCTGAGTTAACGGAGCGGGCGCAATCTGCAGGCTCTCCCTTCAAACGTTATTTGCCCGCCTTTTCATGGCGGGCTTTTTTTTGGGTGGTGATTTTTGATAGTGGGCCGAAGGGCCTGGCTTGAGATTTTTAGCGCCTTTGAGATCGAGCGCCGCGCGGGCGGCGCTCGATCTTATAAGCGCAGAAAAGCCAACGCCTTACACTTCGCAGCCCAAATACCCCCCCAGAATTGAACCCTACCCACACCAAACGACAGCCTCATGACCCCCGCTTCACGTATTACCGACAATAGGGGCGGCACACTGACCTTGCTCCGTACGTTCTTTTAGCCCGCCCCTTGTAGGCGGGCTTTTCTTTTCTATTGCATCGCCCGACCGGCTGACCAACGAGCGCAACCTTCAAAACGCACTAAGCTCCACTATCCAATACTTGGGTATTCGGCTTTTCCACACATTGCCCATCGTCGCTCTGGCGATCCACACCGACGTGCCGATTTTCGGCGCAAAGAG
This sequence comes from Pseudomonas sp. LAIL14HWK12:I10, assembly GCF_900184205.1. Taxonomy (NCBI): domain Bacteria; kingdom Pseudomonadati; phylum Pseudomonadota; class Gammaproteobacteria; order Pseudomonadales; family Pseudomonadaceae; genus Pseudomonas; species Pseudomonas sp. LAIL14HWK12:I10. Next base: position 531,311 of record NZ_FXWU01000003.1, read on the forward strand.
GGTGCTCCAATGGCGACAATCGAGACAAAAACGTTCGCTCGCGGGTTGCTCAAAGTAGAGAACTGCTGGCAGGCCTACATCCTGTCACGCCAATCCACCCAGGGGCTTGCCGGCCACGAACTCACGGCCGCGCAAGAAGCGTGCGACCGCGACTACATTCGGTTTCAGAACCAAAGCCAGCAGTTTTACGCCGAAGTGCGCAAGCGGGTAGGCGACGCTGAAAAGCTGGAAGCGGACTTGGCACGCTACCCACCTCAATAACGCTTCTTCAGCCGTCATTGGGGTCGCTGTGCGACCCCATTCGCCTTACCTGACGACTTTGGAGCTGGGCCACCTCGCCGATGGCAGCTTGGGGCCAACACGATCGGATGCACCAATGCCAGACGCCACTTCCTGGATGGCTCCGCCTTTTGAAAGGAATGCTTTGATCTGCTCGTCTAGCCGCAGGTGGGCTTTGTGCGTGGGGGACTGATGGGAGGCATTCATGACTGAACCTCGATAGAGGAGTCACTGAAATGCAGCAACTCGTTTGTCACTATACGCTGCATCGGCCACAGAATGGGCGAAATCCCCTGTCCTTGCCACCGGTGCCTGCCGTTACAGGGCCTCCACTCGCCGGTCACCGGCCGGCGGCGCCGCTTTCAAGATGTGGGTAAAGCTCCCGGTCAGGCCGAACCGAAGCTCTTTGGGCATCAAGAATGTGAAGTGGATGAGCCATGACCCATCGCCGAGCAACAACGTCTCGCTTCTGTACCGAATGACTTCCGCTTCGCTAATGCCGATCGCCACAGCGACTTCCTGATTGCTTGGCTTGCGATCCATTGAGGTGACTCCCTCCGACATTGCGCCGGGAAGCCATCAATACTCCTCCAGGGTCGCAAGCGCTACTTATAAATTTGTACCCTGACATACCGCTTCATGCTGCTGTAGCCCGTTCAGTATGAAACGCCATCAAAAGGCAATGAGGTAAGCAGCAACGCCCTTAGCTAAACGCCAGGGTTTCCACAGGGAAAGGTGGTCGAACAATCGGCTGGAATGGCCTGCGACACCTGCAACAGCGAGGTAGATGAACCACTTTCGCAGCGCTCTGGAGAGTTTCTTTTTTGTGAATCGCAACAGTCGGTACACCTTGAAAAAATAACCCTGTCGCTAAAAACGGAAAAGCCCAAGACCATGCTGAGCTTAGGCGTCATGCCTCAAGGGGCTTCTGTATTTTCCGCCCCACAAAGAAAAACCCCGCAGACGTTAATCTGCGGGGCTTTCGAATAATGGAGGCCGAGGTCGGAATCGAACCGGCGTAGACGGATTTGCAATCCGGAGCATAACCACTTTGCTACTCGGCCTCAAAGTCGGATCTAGCTGCTTGCGCTTTGCTATCTCCTTGAAACACTGAACCTTTTTCAAAGTTCGCTGCGTTTCGATGGGCGCCATTATGTCTTCAATCATCGAACCTTGCAACCCCCTGAACGTAAAAAAATTTCAAGGGGTTCAAGGTGTTAGCGCAAGCGGCCGAGTTTGCTCCAAAGCCCCACCACGGTGTTCTCCACGGTGCCGCTGGCAGCCATGCCGATACGCTCCTGTAGGCTCTTGCGTTCGGCGTAGTGCAGGTGGAACAGGTTGGCGTTGCGGGCGCGGTCACTGAGGTACTCGTCGCTGGTCTGCAGCTCGTCAACCAGCTTGCGGTTGAGAGCCGCCACGCCCAGCCAGACTTCGCCGGTGGCCACTTCGTCGATGTGCAACTGCGGGCGATAGCGCGAGACAAAGTCCTTGAACAGCTGGTGGGTGATGTCCAGGTCTTCCTGGAACTTCTCCCTGCCCTTCTCGGTGTTTTCGCCGAACACGGTGAGGGTGCGCTTGTATTCGCCCGCTGTGAGCACTTCGAAATCGATGTCATGCTTCTTCAACAGGCGATTGACGTTGGGCAGTTGCGCCACCACACCAATCGAACCCAGCACGGCAAATGGCGCGCTGACGATCTTCTCGCCAATGCAGGCCATCATGTAGCCGCCGCTGGCCGCCACCTTGTCGATGCACACGGTCAACGGGATGCCCGCCTGGCGAATACGCGCCAGCTGCGAAGCCGCTAGGCCGTAGCTGTGTACCAGGCCGCCGCCACTCTCCAGGCGCAGCACCACTTCGTCCTGCGGGGTGGCGAGGGTCAGCAGCGCGGTGATTTCGTTGCGCAGGCTCTCGGTGGCCGAGGCCTTGATGTCGCCATCGAAATCGAGCACGAAGACCCGGCCCTTTTCTTCGGCCTTGCCTTTTTTCTGCTGTTTTTCCGCCTTGGCCTGCTGCTTGCGCAGGGCCTTCAGCTGGGCCTTGTCGAGCAGGCCCGACTCCAAGCGCTCACGCAGCTCTTTATAGAACTCGTTGAGGCGGGTGACCTGCAATTGCCCGCCCGGTTTACGCCGCCCTTTACCGCGCAAACCGGCGATGGCCGACAGCACGACCAGGATGGCAATCACCAGGGTGGCGGTTTTGGCGAGAAAGCTTGCGTATTCGGCAAGAAACTCCACGTTGACTCCTTCATAGACCAGCGCCAGTTCGGCGCGTAACTGCTGCAAGCATACCGGTGCGCCTGAGGCGCTGCCAGCCGGTGTAAACGCTGGCAACACAGTTCAAACAACCTTTTCAAACGCTTGTATGTTTTTTCGTTGACAGCCTGTGTGGCACATCCTAACCTCGCAGCAACCTCCAACAGGCCGGATACCTCCGTGGGCAACCTCTACCTGATCCGACATGGCCAAGCCTCCTTCGGTGCCGAGGACTACGACGTCCTCTCGACCATCGGTGTGCGTCAGAGCCAAGCCCTGGGTGAACACCTGGCCCTGCTCAGCGTGCAGTTAGATCGTTGCGTGGCCGGCGACCTGCGCCGCCAGCAGGATACCGCACGCCTGGCCCTGGAGGCCTTGCACGCCAGAGGCTGCCCGGTTCCGGCTGTTGAGACCGATGCGGCATTCAATGAGTTCGATGCCGATGGCGTGATCCGCGCACTGCTGCCCGGCCTGCTGGCGCAAGAACCCGATGCCCTGCACATCCTGCGCAATGGCGCGCAGCACCGCAGCGAATTCCAGCGCCTGTTCGCGCTGATGGTGCAGCGCTGGCACGCGGGCGATCATCCTGCCGACGATGGCCTGGAGACCTGGCAGGCCTTCACCGCGCGCGTCCAGCGTGGCCTGCAACGTGTGCTCGAAGGCGCGGGCAGTGGCGACAACATCGCCATCTTCACCTCCGGCGGCACCATTGCGGCCCTGCTCCATCTGGTTACCGGCATTACCCCCAGCCAAGCCTTCGCGCTGAACTGGCAGATCATCAACACGTCGCTCAGCCAACTGAAGTTTCGGGGCCGCGACGTGGCACTGGCCTCCTTCAACAGCCAAGCCCACGTGCAGCTGTTGAGGGCGCCGGAGCTTGTCACCTACCGATGAGCCCGGCTTGTTGTGTCCCTGCGGACGCGAATATAACTTAATAAGGATTACGCCATGAGCGATGTAGCTAAAGCCGTCGAAGCGATGAAAGCAAAGTTCAATCCAGCCGCTGCCGCAGGCCTGGACCTGGTGTTCGGCTTCGACATCACCGACGAAGACAAAAAGTACGCCCTGATCATCAAGGACGGTACGTGTGACATCCAAGAAGGCGAAAACCCAGACGCCAACTGCACCCTGGTGCTGGACAGCGAGACCCTCAAGGGTATCGTCAGTGGCGAGACCGACGGCATGCAGGCCTTCATGGGTGGCAAGCTGCGCGTCGAAGGCGACATGATGCTGTCGATGAAACTCAGCGAGCTGTTCCCGTCCTGAGTGATGGGCACGCCGATTGATCAAAAAACCGAAGCCTGACCGGCTTCGGTTTTTTTTTGCCCGATCACATCAAGGCGATTGATCCATCAGCAACACCCTCACCTATATGACGGCTGGCACGCTTGTTCCAACGCCGGCAGGCCATTAGATTAGCCAATAGTTGTTGCGAACGAAAATAAGGAAAACGCATGACGCTCACCGATCAGTCCACCCAGGTCCGCCCCGGCGAAGAACTCGACGCGGCCGTCATCGACCCTTATCTCAAGGCCCATATTCCCGGCCTCGAAGGCTCGCCGAGCATCAGCCAGTTCCCCGGCGGGGCCTCCAACCTCACCTACCTGGTCACCTACCCCGGCCGAGAGTTTGTGCTGCGCCGCCCGCCATTCGGGCAGAAGGCCAAGTCGGCCCACGACATGGGCCGTGAATTTCGCATCCTTAATCAGCTCAACAGTGGCTTCCCTTACTGCCCCAAGGCGTACGTGCACTGCACCGACGAGACCCTGATCGGCGGCGAGTTCTATGTGATGGAGCGGGTCAACGGCATCATCCTGCGCTCGGACATCCCGGCTGAACTCAAGCTCGACGCAGCCAGTACCGAAGCCCTGTGCAAAAGCTTCATCGACCGCCTGGTCGAGCTGCATCAGGTCGACTACCAAGCCTGCGGCCTGGCCGACCTGGGCAAGCCGGAAGGCTATGTGCAACGCCAGATCGAGGGGTGGACCAGCCGCTACGCTAAAGCCATCACCGAGGATGCCCCGCGCTGGAAGCACGTGATTGCCTGGCTGCACGACAAGATGCCCGCCGACCACCCACGCCCCGGCATCGTCCACAACGACTACCGCTTCGATAACGTGATACTCGATGCCGACAACCCGATGCGCATCATCGGTGTGCTGGATTGGGAGATGGCCACCCTCGGTGACCCACTGATGGACCTGGGCAACAGCCTGGCCTACTGGATCGAGGCAGCAGACCCGGCGCCCGTGCAACTGATGCGCCGCCAACCCAGTAACGCGCCCGGCATGCTCACCCGCCGACAGTTCGTCGACTACTACGCCGAGCGCGCCGGCATTCGCCTCGACAACTTCGATTACTACTATTGCTATGGCCTGTTCCGCCTCGCCGGCATCGTCCAGCAGATCTACTACCGCTACTACCACGGCCAAACCCAGGACAAACGCTTCGCCCAGTTCATCCACATGAACCGGCTGCTGGAGCAGATGGCCTTGCAGGTGACCCGCACCTCCACGCTCTGACGACAGATAACAAGGAAAACAGCATGTCCAAGACCCACTTGTTCGACCTTGACGGCAAGATCGCCTTCGTTTCCGGCGCCAGCCGCGGCATCGGCGAGGCCATTGCCCATCTGCTGGCGCAGCAGGGCGCCCATGTCATTGTCTCCAGCCGCAAACTGGACGGCTGCCAGCACGTTGCCGACGCGATCATCGCCGCCGGGGGCAAGGCCACCGCAGTGGCCTGCCATATCGGCGAAATGGAGCAGATCCAGCAGGTGTTCGCGGGGATACGCGAACAGTTCGGGCGCCTGGATATCCTGGTCAACAACGCGGCCACCAACCCGCAGTTCGGCAACGTGCTGGACACCGACCTGCTCGCCTTCCAGAAGACCGTCGACGTCAATATCCGCGGCTACTTTTTCATGTCGGTGGAAGCCGGCAAGCTGATGCGCGAACACGGCGGCGGCAGCATCATCAACGTGGCGTCGATCAACGGTGTTTCGCCTGGGCACTTCCAAGGCATCTATTCGGTGACCAAGGCTGCGGTGATCAACATGACCAAGGTCTTCGCCAAGGAATGCGCGCCATTCGGCATCCGCTGCAACGCCCTGCTACCCGGCCTGACCGATACCAAGTTCGCCTCGGCACTGGTGAAGAACGAGGCCATCCTCAACGCCGCCCTGCAGCAAATCCCGCTCAAGCGCGTGGCCGACCCCAAGGAAATGGCCGGCGCGGTGCTGTACCTGGCCAGCGACGCCTCCAGCTACACCACCGGCACCGCACTCAACGTCGACGGTGGTTACCTGTCCTGATCAGGCCTTGATCGCCTGCAAGGTGTAGCTCAAGGGCAGGCGTGCTGGCTGGTGGCGCAAACGCCACTCGCCGTCAGCGCCCTTGTCCATCTGCCCAGGCAGCGCTTCCCAAGGGATGCTCGGGTGCTCGACCAGGCCGGTCAGCTGCAGCCCGTGCGCCAGCAAGGCACTGATAACCTCGCCCAGGCCGTGGTTCCACTCATGGGTCTCGGTATGGACGAGGCGCTGGTCGGTTTCGACGTATGTCTGGTCGGTGTGCCACACCGTCGGGGTTTCGTGCTCGAAGTACGGATACTCGATCAACAGGCGGTCCTGATGGTCTTCGTTGACGGCCATCAGCATCGGGTGGCCATCGCGCAGGAACAGCCGCCCACCCGGCTTCAACAAGGCCGCCACAGCGCGCGCCCACGGCTCGATGCGGGGCAGCCAGCAGAGCGCGCCGATGCCGGTGTAGACCAGATCGAACGTGCCCGCTGGCAGCACTTGGTCGGCGGCGTAGACATCTGACTCCACATACGCGATTGGCGCTGCGCAGCGTTCGGCCAACGCCCGCGCCTGCGCCAGCGAAGCCGCGGAAAAATCCAGACCACAGACCTGTGCGCCAAGGCGCGCGAGCGACAGGGTATCGGTGCCGATGTGGCACTGCAGGTGAACGGCGTTGAGCCCGTGGATATCGCCCAGCAGCGGCAAGTCGAAACGAACGGTCTCGGAAAGATGCGCGGGGCGTTCGACCAGCAGCTCGACCTCATAATCGTTCGAGGCAGCATGCAAGGGTGCGCGCTCGTCCCAGCTGATGCGGTTGAGTTGCAGCGATCGGTCCATGGTTGACGTCCTTGTCTGCTTGTACTGTTTAACTACAGGCACGTCGCCGCAGCAGCACGCCGCTGCAGCGCCACGCCGTCATTTTTTTGCGCGTAGTAATCGACCCGCGCCCCACCCGCCTGCGGATAAACGTCCACGAACGCCTCGGCCTCGCGGGTATACACGGTGAAACCACCCGGTTTGCGCGGCTCCAGGTAGCCACTGGCATCGTCCCCGAACACCGCCTCTTCCTGCCAGCTGAACTGAATGCATTGTGCAACCAGTTCTGGCGCCTTGTGCGAATCGAGCTGCGCGGTCGGCTTGCCGCCACGTGCCGTTTCCATGGTCGCGGAAGCGCAACCGACCAGCATCAGTACTGCGGCCATCGGCAGAATCGCTCGCATGTTCAATCCTCAGGGCAAAAAAGAAGGGGACTCTAGCATTGGCGTCACCGCGAGTGAATTGTCGGGCGCATGCTGCTGTCGCAGTAGGAACATGCCGTCACAAGGAAACCGCGATGAAAAAGCATCACCTGATACCCGCCTTGCTGCTCGCCGCCCTGCCCTGCCTGCCGTTGGCCGCTTCTGCCGCCCCGTCCGCCGAAGAAAGCATTACGGGGCCAGAAACCCACAACCGTGAACTCAAGGTGGGTGACAAGGCCCCCGACCAATACAAGCGCGATGATCAGACGGTAAAAGACTGGAAGGCCAAAGGCCTGCCCACCCCAGAAAAGGAAAGCCATTGGGTACGCATGGGCGAGCACTACGTGCTGGTGCAGATCACCAATGGGGTAGTGCTGGCGATCCACCCGGCCAGCTGAATCAACTGACCTGCACCAAGGCCGCCATGTGCACGGTGTTGCGCCCGGCGGCCTTGGCCTGATAAAGCGCTGCATCCGCCTGCGCCAGCAGGCTTGAGGTGCTGTCCCTGGGCGCTGGCACACCGCACCACAGCCCGACACTGAAACGCAGCTCGATCTCATCACCGGCAAAACGCGCGGGGCTGTTGGCAATCGCTTCCCGCAAGCCCTGCAGCGCGGCCATCGCCCCGCTTCTGTCGGTACCTGGCAACAGCAGCAGGAATTCCTCCCCGCCATAGCGCCCAAGGCTGTCCCCCTGGCGCAAACGCTGCTGCAACTGACGCACGCAATGGCACAACACCTCGTCACCCGCCAAGTGCCCATACAGGTCGTTGATCCGCTTGAAATGATCGATATCGATCATGGCCACGGCCAGGCTGCTCTGCGCCTCGCGGGCGCGGTCGAGCTCGACGCCGAAGCGTTCGAGGATCGCCCGGCGGTTGTAGGTGCCGGTCAACACATCGCGCAAGGCCAGGTGCTGCAAGCGCGATTCGCTACGCTCCTTGGCCATCAACACCAGACCGATTGAATACATCATTACCGTGACTGTGCCGATCGCCACCGAAATGCTCTGTTTGAGGTTGCTGGTGTCATAGCGCATTTCCACCGCCGTGCCATTGGCCACCGCCACAGCCCGCATGCCCAACCCGACCAGGCTGATCAGCGCACCGATCTGCAGCAGCAGGTGCGCCCTGCCTGGCCGCTCGACGTACCGCCTGGCCCAGTAAAGGATCATCGAGCATTGCAGCATCAGCACCAGCGTCGCCAGCAACATGCGTGGTTCGAGGGTGTCGAGCAGCAGCATCAGCCCCACCAGCATGCACGCCGGGATAATGAAGATCAGCCGCCACGGGATCACTTGCTCACGCACCCGGAACAAGCTGGCCGAATAAAACGCCAGGGCCAGTGACAGCAAGCTGTTGCCCAGGCCATAGCTGAGCCACAGCGGCGCTTGCGCGTAAACGGTGTAGCAGACATACGCCAAGGCATGCACCAGCAGCCCGCAGCCGGTTAGCAGCAGGTTGTCGCGGCGGTTGCTGCGGCCGACCAGCAGCAGGCAGAAAGCCAGAATGGTCGCTACCAGGGCGACCGCGGCGAACAGCGTGGGGGTGTGGGCGATCATCGTGATTCACCGTGTGGCAGTTTGCCGTCTTGGCTGCGGCTTACCGTGCAGTCTAGGTGCCGACGGCCGGCTCGGCCATGACCGAGCGAGACAGAACAGCAGCCGGGAAGCACGCCATTCATCGCTGGCAGGACAATTTTTTGCCCGCCCAGGAAACCAAATGGATCGATCCCAGTCTGAGGAAGTGTCCCGTAAACCTTTGCGGATCAAGGACCTATATCGTGATGACCCGCCTTGCAAGCTTTTCGCTGATTGCCGCCATCCTGCTGACTGCTGGCTGCCACAGCCATCGCTACCATGACGACGACGATGGCTGGCGTGATCGCGACCGTGGCCATGGCCACCATCATCGGCATGACCGTGACGATGACGACGACGACCGTCAATACCGCGGTGACCGCTACTACCGCTGAAGCGTCTTTGCAACCCTGACCCGCCGCCCGCTGCGCGGCACCTTAACCTGATGATTCCTTTTGAGGTTCGTACCATGCGTCTGACTCTGCCTTCCCTTGCCCTCGGCCTGCTGCTGTGCCAGGGCGCTTTCGCCGGTGACGGTACCGCCGCCATTGGCGGTGGCCTGGGTGGTGTACTGGGTAACGTTGTCGGCCAACAGATCGGCGGCAGCACAGGCGCTGCCATCGGCGCCGGTGTCGGCGGCGCTGCCGGCAGTGCAGTAGGCGCTCGCAAGGGCAACCGCACCGAGGCTGCCATCGGCGGTGGCCTGGGTTCTGCGGGCGGTTCGCTGCTCGGTGGCAAAGTCGGCGGTTCTGCCGGTTCCACCATTGGTGCCGGCCTGGGTGGCGCGGCCGGTGGTGCCATCGGTAACCACATGGGCGACAACAACGGCAAGAAGCACCACCGTCACCGTCACTGATCCAGGTGACAAACAGGGGCCGCATAGCGGCCCCTTTTGCGTCTTAAACCCTGCAACACATCAACACACCCTTCATCCCAAGCTGGCACACTGGCTGCTAATGTCTACCGTGCCCCTGTGTGAAGGAACACCCCCTCCCCATGAACCACGAGCTGCTCTGGGTCCTCGGCCTGCTGGCCATCGTCGTCGTCCTCTTCATCATCAACCGCCCGCGCATGGACGTGGTCGCCCTCATGGTGATCCTCGCCCTGCCGTTATCGGGCATCCTCACGGTGGAGCAGGCACTGGCCGGTTTCAGCGACCCCAACGTGGTACTGATCGCTGCCCTGTTCGTGATCGGCGAAGGCCTGGTACGCACCGGCATTGCCTACCGCATCGGCGAATGGATGAGCGAACGCGCCGGCAACAGTGAGGCGCGCTTGCTGATACTGCTGATGGTGGCGGTGGCGGGCCTGGGGTCGGTGATGAGTTCTACGGGAGTGGTGGCGATCTTCATCCCGGTGGTGCTGAGCATCGCCGCACGCCTCAAGCTCTCACCCAGCCGCCTGATGATGCCGCTGAGCTTTGCTGGCCTGATCAGCGGTATGCTCAGCCTGGTGGCCACGCCGCCCAACGTGGTGGTGCACAGCGAACTGGTGCGCCATGGCGAACAGGGCTTCAATTTCTTCAGCTTTACCCCGTTCGGCCTGGTGGTGCTGGTGCTGGGCATCGGCTACATGCTGCTCACCCGCCACTGGCTCAACGGCGAAGTGCGCAAGGACGGCCGGGTGGAAACCCGCCGCACGTTGCTCGACCTGGTACTGGATTACAAGCTCAGCGGCCGCGAGCGGCGCCTGCGCATCCGCCCGCACTCACCGCTGATTGGCCACACCCTGGGCGAGCTGGAGCTGCGTACAAAGCATGGCGCCAACGTGATCGGCATCGAGCGCCAGCACAAATTCACCACACGGGTGATCACCGCCGACTCCAATACCGTGCTGCACCAGGGCGACGTGCTGCTGCTCGACTTGTTCGCCAACCGCGACGACCTGCGCAGCCTGTGCCAGACCATGCAACTGGAGCCCCTGCATTTCAAGGCGGCCTACTTCATCGATCAGTCGCAGGAACTGGGCATGGCCGAAGTGTCACTGCCACCCGGCTCGCAGCTGATCGGCAAGAGCGTCCTCGAGCTGGCGTTCCGTACCCGCTTCGACCTTAACGTGGTCGGCTTGCGCCGCGATCAGGTGGCCATCGAAGAGCAACTGGTGGAAGAAAAGCTGCGCCTGGGCGATACCCTGCTGGTGGTCGGCCCCTGGAAAGCCGTGCGTCAACTGCAGAGCAAACCGCACGACTTTCTAGTGCTGAGCTTGCCCGCCGAGATCGACCAGGTCGCCCCGGCCCGCACTCGCGCGCCGCAGGCCTTGTTGAGCCTGGCGGTGATGGTCGGGCTGATGGTCAGCGGCGCGGTGCCCAATGTGATCGCCGCGCTGATCGGCTGCCTGCTGATGGGCGCAGGCCGGTGCATCGACATGAACAGCGCCTACCGGGCAATCCATTGGCAGAGCCTGGTACTGATCGTCGGCATGCTGCCGTTCGCCCAGGCCCTGCAAAAAACCGGCGGCATCGACTTGGCCGTGACCGGGCTGGTCAGTGTGCTGGGCGGGGCCGGCCCCAGTGCCATTCTTGCCTGCCTGTTTGCCGTGACGGCGGTGATCGGCCTGTTCATTTCCAACACCGCCACTGCCGTGCTGATGGCGCCGGTGGCAATCAGCACGGCCACGCAACTGGGCATGTCGCCCTACCCCTTCGCCATGACCGTGGCCCTCGCCGCATCGGCTGCGTTCATGACGCCCGTTTCGTCACCGGTCAACACCCTGGTGCTGGGCCCGGGGCAATACCGGTTCGGTGATTTCGTCAAAGTCGGCGTGCCATTCACCTTGCTGGTGATGCTGGTGACTGTGGTGATGGTCCCGTGGTTCTTCGGCTTGTAAGGAAATCGACTGGGGATACCGGCAATTTGGCATTATCTTGCAGGATCGCGGCAGATTGACATCAAGTACCCTGTCGAAACACACTGACACGTAATTGCCCCAGGTGCTTCAAGCCGTTGTCCTGGATTTCGTTTCCGCTTGCCGGTCGAGTTCATGGTTTTTCCAGCCCAATCGCGCTTGTTGCCCTATGTCGCGCTGCTTTGCCTCACGTTTGCCCTGACCCTCGGCGGCATCCTGGCACGCCCCATCGAGTCCCTCTCCCTGTTCTGGCCGGTGAATGCGGTATTGGTCGGCGTGCTGTTGCGCTACCCCCGCCAGGCCAACGCCCTCGGCTTCATGCTGGTGTGGCTGGCCATGGTGCTGGCCGACCTGCTGTGCGGCAGCGCCTGGAAGCCGGCGTTGTGGTTCAACCTGTGCAACCTCGGCATGGTGTTCACCGTGTGGCAGTTGTTGTCACGCGTGCCGCGCCTGCACCGACGCATGCGCAGCCCGCATGGCGTACTCAGTGTGTTTGCCGCGTGCGCCGCTGGCGCAATGGTTGCCGCGAGCCTGGCCTCGGTGATGGCCGCACCGTGGTTCGAGCAATCGCTGCAGGCCACCTGGCTGGCCTGGTTCAGTGAACAGTTCTCGACCGGCGTACTGGTGCTACCGGTGCTGCTGTCGGCGCCCTCGGTGCGGGCGATGGTGCGCAGTGGCGCCCAGGCAGTGCGTTTGCCGCCGCTGCTGGTGCTGCTTGGCTCGCTGGCCTTCAGCATCGCCTTCGGTGGGCCAGGGGCGATTGCCTTCCCGATCGCCGCCCTGCTGTGGTGTGCCTGGACCTACCCGCCGTTTCTGGTCTCGATGCTGACGCTCACCGCCGGCAGCACCCTCATCGTCGCAGTCGCGCAAAACCTCATGCACTTCAGCGTGCCGCAGAGCGAACCCGGGGTCACCACCCTGATGTCGGCGCGCTTGGGCATCGCCATGCTGGTGCTCGGGCCGCTGGTGGTGGCCTGCGTCAGCCAGGCCAACCGCAGCCTGATGGCACGCCTGGCGCACCAGGCCACCATCGACCACCTGACCGGGGTACTGACCCGCAGCGCGTTCACCCGCCGCGCCAATGCACTGCTCGACAGCCGCCAGCAACATGCCCAAGCATTGCCGCTGACCTTGATGATGCTAGATATCGATCACTTCAAGGCGATCAACGACGCGCATGGCCACGCTATCGGTGATCAGGTACTGCGCCAGTTCGCCCGCACCCTGCAAGACCAGTTGCACGAAGGCGAACTGTTCGCGCGCATGGGCGGCGAGGAGTTCGTCGTGATCCTCCCAGGCCTTGCGCCAGATCGCGCCAAATTCACTGCCGAACGCCTGCGCCGGGCCGTACAGGACCTGCACGTGGTGCACGCCGACCATCGCCTGCAGATCACCGTGAGCATCGGCCTGGACGGCTGCGCCGCCGACACCCCGGCGCCGAGCCTGGACGAGCTACTGGCGCGCGCTGACCAGGCGCTGTACCGGGCCAAGGCGCATGGCCGCAATTGTGTTGAACAGGCCGAGGCACAGCGCCAGGTGGTCTGACTCAACCGGCCAGCAAATCCCAGGACAGCTTGGCAATCAGTACGCACAGCAAAATCAGAAACAGCCCACGCACGAAACCTGCGCCCTTGCGCACCGCCAGCCAAGTGCCGGTCAATGCACCGAGGATGTTGCAGGCCGCCATGGGCAAGGCGATGGCATACAGTACGTTGCCCGACGGCACGAAGAACACCAGCGCCGCCAAGTTGGTGGCGATGTTCACCACTTTGGCCGAAGCCGAAGCGTGCAGGAAGTCCAGGGCAAAAAAACGAATGAACAGGAAGATCAGGAAGCTGCCGGTCCCTGGCCCGAACAGGCCATCGTAAAAACCAATGGCCCCACCGATCAGCACCGCCAGGCATTGCTCCTTGCGGCCGATCTGCGTGGGCTTGTGCAACGTGCCGAAGTCCTTTTTGCAGAACGTATAGATCGCCATCAGCACGATCATCACCAGCACGGCCGGGCGCATCACGCTGGGCGGCACCAGCGATACCGTGGCGGCGCCGGCAAACGACATGACAAAGGCACTGAGCGCCGCGGGCACGATCAGCCCCCAGTCCAATGTGACCTTGCGGATGAACGAGCGAGCCGCAAAGGCAGTGCCGCACACCGAGGCCAGTTTGTTGGTGCCCAGCAAGGCCGCCGGTTGCGCGGTGGGCAGCACGTTGAACAGCGCCGGGATCTGAATAAGCCCGCCACCGCCTACGGCGGCATCGATCAAACCGGCGGCAAAGGCGAACACAGAAAGTACAGCGATATCCATCATGACGCGGCTCCAGGCAGTAAGACAGGCTGCAAGGCTAATCAAAGTGCCGCGCTTGTGTTGAAATGCCACATTGCGAAAACTGCAATGAGGAGCAGGCAATGGCCTTGGACATGCTGCGGGAGATTCAGGCGTTCGTCAGTGTTGCCCACAAGCGCAGCTTCGTCGCTGCGGCACGCGCCCTAGGGCGTTCACCCAGCGCAGTAACCCGAGCGGTGCAAACGTTGGAGGACAACGCCGGCAGTAAACTGCTCAACCGCAACGCCAACGCGGTGACCCTGACCGAAGCTGGCGAGCGCCTGCTCCCCCATGCCGAACGCTTGCTGGATGTGCAACGTGATGCAGTCGACGAGTTGGCCGCGCTAAGCGGTAGCGCCCAAGGCTGGATCCGTTTCGCCGTGCCGCAATTGCTCGGTGAGCATGTGTTGCCCCGGGTACTCGCTGAGTTTTCCCAGCGTCATCCACAGGTGACCCTGGACGTGCAGTACAGCGATGCCGCCCTGGACCCGCTGCTGGACAAGTTCGACTTCGTGGTGCGCGGCGCCTTTCCGCAATCCAGCGAACTGATCGGCTATCCGCTGTGGGGTTACCAACGCCATCTGTATGCAAGCCCTGCTTACCTGGCCAGCACCGGCAACCCGCAACACCCAGAAGACCTGGAGCGCCATGCACTGATTCTGCATACCGCCCCACGCATACTCAAAGCCTGGCATTTCTGCCGAGATGGCCAGATCACCAGCCTGCGCCCAACGCCACGGCTTCGGCTGGGTTCTGGCGATGCGGTGTACCACAGCACACTGGCCGGGGCCGGTATCGCCCGCCTGGCGGCCTGGGTGGGCGAAACTCAGGTCAAGGCCGGGCGCCTGGTGCGGGTGTGCCCGCAATACCGCTTGACCTCAAGCACCGGCCAAGACCCGCAAATGCACGCGCTGTACCCGGCCGGCGAGTTGCCCGCGCGGGTTCGTGAACTGCTGCAGGCCCTGCGCCGCGCCGGCCTGTCGGCGTGACGGCGAGGACTCAAAAGGACTGTTCAAATTCTGCTCAATTTAACAGAGCCCGCTTCCGGCTTGGCTTGCAGCATTTTATCCACAGACCTACCCACGTTTTTTGTGGACAGATTTCCCAGCGCAAAGAACGACTTATCGCACATGCAGCAACGCTGTATTGGCCAGCCTGACCAACTCGATCCACTCAAGCGTGCTGATCTCACCCGCCTGTTCCAATACGCCTGCGCTTCGCAGTGCCTCGTCGTACGCGTCCTCATCGAGCGTGCCTTCAGCGAGAAAACGGCTACGCCACTCCAGCATGGCTGAAGTGCCTTTCTTGCATTCCATGTGTGTTTCGACTCCAAGGCAAAAGACCGGCCCATCAACGTGGGCCGCAGGACGGCGGCGGGAGATTACACGAGCCATTCGCACTTGAGAATTACTTGCAGGTACCACTGATCAGTCATGGTGAATGAACGGGGTAGCCGGGGGCGCAGGCGGGTGGGCCCATCTGGCGAATCAGACGGGCCGCGAAGGGAGGAGTCGGGTGAAAGTCAGCTTGGCGGAATGGTGCCCAAAATACCTATCAGAATGGTCAGGAGCAGAAAACCACCCAGGAACAGCGTCAGCTTGCCCATCGGAACCTCTACAGTGTGATGCGGGGATGGGCCTATTGTCGGTCCATGGCTGATACGGTTACAGATGCAGGTTTGTAGAAAAAAAGCGGATCAGATGCCAGTGATCAGCACCGTGGTGCGCCCCACCTCAACTCAGTTGCTCCAGTTTTGCCAGCGGCAACCAACCGAACTCATCATCGTCATGGCGCCGGCACCACATCCAGCCATTGAGCGAGCGCACCTTCTGCACCAGTTGCCCGGGGTCGGCATCCAGCTCATGGGCCGAGTAGTGATCAAGCGCCCTGCCTTTCTCCACACTGAACCGCTCGATCAATTGCGCCGGCACCCACCCCGGCTCCTGCCCAGGGCATGAACACAAGTACCAGTCCTGCCAGCCCGGCTCCCCTTCATAGCGCGGGCCGATATCCAGCAGCGTGCCCTTGGCAAAACGAATCGGCCTTGGGTATTCGCTGCGGTGGCGCTCAATCACGACGTAATGCATAGGGCCTCTCCTTGGCCTGGGGAAATTATCGATCGTAGCAGAAGCGGTCTGACACGCTGCGACGGCATGGTTGTATCTTTATGTGTACAAACTGAGACCTGATACACAAGAACGTTTCCTACAGCTAAATCGGACATACCCTTGATACAGAGGTCCTCTTTACTGGCTTGCATCAACCCATACCTGCGGCCTTGCCAAGGAGATGCATGATGCTTGCCCACCCCTCGACACCTTCAAGCCACCCAACACGCCGCATCCGCCACCTCCTCGCCTGTGCCCTTCTTCCCCTTGGCCTGATGGCGACTGCCGCCTGTTCGGCTGCGTCAGCACCGGCTCAGGCAACGGCCACCCCAGCGGAGCGCTTCGGCCCACTCAAGCACGTTGAAGCTGGCGTTCTCGATGTGGCCTATGTCGAGCAAGGCCCAGCCGATGGCCCTGTGGTCATCTTGCTGCATGGGTGGCCCTACGACATTCACAGTTTCGAGGCGGTGGCACCGAAGCTCGCCGCAAAAGGCTACCGCGTGCTCGTGCCGTACGTACGGGGCTATGGGCAGACCCGCTTCCTTTCAGCGCAGACCCTACGCAATGCCCAGCCCTCGGCCCTGGCCAGCGACGTCATCGCCTTCATGGATGCCCTTCACATCCAGCACGCCGTACTCGCCGGTTTCGACTGGGGCGCCCGTACTGCCGACATCGTCTCGGCCCTGTGGCCCGAGCGGGTCAAAGCACTGGTGTCAGTCAGTGGCTACCTGATCAGCAGCCAGGAAGCCGCCAAGGCGCCGCTCCCGCCCAGTGCCGAACTGCAATGGTGGTACCAGTACTACTTCGCCACCGAGCGCGGCCAAGCCGGTTATGACAAGAACCGCCATGCGTTCGCCAAGCTGATCTGGCAAACCGCCTCACCCAAGTGGACCTTCGATGACACCACCTTCGAGCGCAGTGCCAAGGCGCTGGACAACCCCGATCAGGTTGCCATCACCGTGCACAACTACCGCTGGCGCTTGGGGCTGGCACAAGGCGAGGCCCGCTACGCCCCACTGGAAGCGAAACTGGCCACCTTCCCCAGCATCAGTGTGCCGACCATCGCCTTGGAAGGTGATGCCAACGGAGCACCGCACCCATCGGCAGAAAGCTATGCACAACGCTTTACCGGCAAGTACGCGTACCGCCTGATCAGTGGCGGCATTGGCCACAACCTGCCCCAAGAAGCCCCCGATGCGTTCGCTCAAGCAGTGATCGACGCGGACCACCTGTAGTCACCGACGTGTTTCCCGCGTCAGCAGCCCCTACTTCAGGGGCTGTAATTGCTACATAAGGTTTCACAACGTTCGGTGACCCTGCTTTACACCGCTGCTGGCGACGGCGCGACCTAAATTGCTCGAAACCCTTGAGCCTGGGGCGTTGAGAACCTTATGCAGCACACGATTTGAAACGGTCAGATGCGAAGTTTGTAGGATCTTTACCCGTACATCGTAGGAGAAATCCAAGCAGTGGCATTTCCCTGTATGAAACATCAGTTTCATCGGCAAAATCGAGCTGCTACGGTCCCATTTTCCTACAACGGCACGGATGCCCACCGCATGAGAAAAGCATGGACCCGTTCGACGCCTCGGCCCTGAAACTGCAAAAGAACCTGCTCAACCTGCGACAGTCGCGTGATCGATTTAGAAAGGAGGGCTATGACAAGGAAGCCGATGACCTTGATAAGTCGATCGCGCGAATAGAGGCGGTGTTGAGCAAGATGTCGGGCACCGTCAAACCACCGACCTTGCAGTAGCCCCTGTTCAGCCAGCGGCCAGCGCATGAGTGATTTGTAGCGTCTGCGCGGGTAAGCTCTTTGCTCATGCCTTCATACAGGAATAAGGAAATGAGCGTTGACTGGCACGCAGGGCCGATCACCAGAAGCACCCCACTGGACAAACACTACCGGAGCACGCAAAAAGTTCGACGGTTCCTAACGGATGAGTGCGGAAGCGCATTCAAGTTTGATCGCGCCTTCATGGCCTGGATCAAGAGCGGCGAGCCGTTGACGATGGGCGACGTGGCTGACGGGTGGATACGTACCCATCTTTGAAGCTGGCGCGCTGAGGGTGAGGGGTTAACTCAAGCAGATGTGTTCGGTAACTTGCGGCAATACACCAATGCCAGGTGGCGTCTTCGTGGGCCATTTCTTCGGCCTGAGGCACAGCTGGGCGAGCCAAGTGCAGATGTCATTTCAAAGCGTGGAAGACGTTCGGCGGCTTTCAGAGGGGCTTGAGGTTATCCTGTTGCGTGAAACGGAATCCCCTATGATCATCGATTCTGAATCCGTGAATTGGCATCGGATTGATGTGATCGTGCGCAAGGTGCATTCCGCCAAGGCTGACCAAGCCTAATGACCCGAACCGTATGCCCTTTACGCCTTTTGTCGTTCTCTGCTGGAAGCCCTAATGAACAAATTGATCCTGCCTGTCGCCATCTTCTTTAGCGTACTCATCGCTGGGAAAGCCTCCGAGCATTTCGGGCTGGAGGGCAGCTGGAAAATCGGCCTGCTCTGCGTTGTAGCGGCTGCCGTGCAGATCGCCGTGACCCGTTTCCAGCGCCTGCAACAGCAAAAAGTGCAACGCTGACCCTGCGACGGAACCGCCCTAGCCCGCCTTGGCGGGCTTTGTTTTGCCCGTTGAAATCAGAATCGATATCCCCGGTTCGCGAGAGCAAACAAAAGGGAATTGGCCTCACCATCAACCCAACTGTCTGCCTCAGCACCCGCACAGCCGGATGATCGCGGATCCATTTTGTACGTTCATTTCTCGAATGACGCCCACTGCTTTACGCAAATCAAAACAACGAAAGCGGGTAGTTAATGATTAGGCGGTTTTCATTGAAACTCGTATTAGTCCCCCACGCTCGACGCAGTGTCGAATTTCGCCATTTGACGTTCAGGTCTTTAAGTGCGCCAGATTGAAAAACATAAGCCAGTTCACTCTCCCTGCCCCACTCCTTGGCGTCAGTCTCAGTACCCACATGGATACCGCTTCCCTTGATGTACCGGTTCATAAGGGTCAGCCCGGGCACACCCAGTGCCGTGAAATTATAATCATGTCGCAACTGCCAAGAGCGCTCATTAGCATTTTCGTAGCTAGAGTTAAAGCTGTCATTGGCCAGTGAGCCACCCGACGTGCCGTTAACTTTCATCCAACCGTCCTGGCCAGAGACCTTTTGCAACCCGATATAAAATGTGTTTGCACCATACTTGGCGAAAAACAAACCAGATCCTGTACGGTTATCAAGATCTCCCGCCAGAGATCGCCCCTCATCCTTACCAGTGAACCATTGTAAATTGGCACCCAGCGTCCAGTCGCCAACGGATTGGCTATGGGTGAGCTGCACCATCTGCTGACTATAGATATCTTTCAACTCAGCCCCCCACACGCCGAGCATCGTCCGCTTGTCATTGAACGTATACTCGCCACCCAGGAAGTTGAACCGATCAGAGGTGACGCCCGGTTTCTGCGCGAGGAACATATCCTCCATGCTGGCATCATTTCGCGGGCTGTTAGCACGGAATTGCCCGCCGTAGAGGGTAACATTTTCGATTTCTCGAGAAGTAATCTGTGCACCGCGGAACGTCTGGGGTAACGACCGGCCGTCATCTGAACGCAAGATTGGCAGCGTGGGCATCCATTCGCCGACCTTGAGCTCTGTAGAAGAGAACCGCGCTTTACCTGCAATTGCCAAACGCCCGTAATCATCGGCCGCGCGGCCATCGTCATGAATGGGCAGCAATTGTGTTCCTCGGGTGCCACGCCCACTGTCTAACTTCACGGCGAACAGCCCCAGGGCGTCAACGCCAAAGCCCACCGGCCCCTGGGTAAAGCCCGACTTATAACTCATGATAAAAGCTTGACTCCACTCTTCTGCTTTGCCTTGAGTGGCAGAGTCGCTTACAAAGTTACGGTTAATGTAAAAATTACGTAGCGCCAGCGCAGCAGTTGAATCCCCTATAAATCCAGCCTCGGTTGCCTGCACGCAGACTGCCGTACTGAGAAGCGGCAGAACAAAAAATATCTTTGCGTTATTGTAAATATATTCGGATGCGCGGATTTTCATTTTTTATTATTTCCATCACAGACATTTAATATAAACGCAGCTTGTCACGCCGAGCATTCATTCAACGAGGTTTTGTACAACGCTTTCTATTAATTGACGCCCCCTTTAAGCAGAGGGTTCTTCCGTTTTCTATGAATAGCGCAAGCCTGCATGACCTCAGGCTTATTACTGCGCCTCCGTGGCGCAGCGCGTGGCTAAGAGCGGCGCGCTATTGTTGCGACATCCAGCAGACGGCGACGGCCGAGCCCGTTAATTCGTGAGCGCAGGCCAAACTCCCAGTACCCTCTATAAAGTCAAAACATGAGCACGCCAGAGACAAAGCGCATGACACTTGGCGAGGCGCGCCCAGAAGAGGAAAACGATCAAGCACTACCTGCAGTGTCGCTGCAGGTCAGCAAATCTCAACCCGCGCTGGAAGGTGTCTTGCAGCGGGTGTATTCCAGTTGGTAAAGCGTGGTGGCGAGCTGCTGCTCAGGGTCGTCCAGCAGGTTGCTCAACTCCGCGACCAGTCGCTCTCTGGTATGTCCGACATAGTCAGCGGCGCAACCTTCGATCATGATGATCCAGGATGGAATTTCAGTGCCCTCTGATCGGGCCTTCTTCTCCGCAGTTTCAACCTTGCTGACGGCTTCATCAGCGGTGCAGAAGTGGACACCGGTGATCCCTTGTGCATCGACCAGCGGGGGCAACATTCGATCGCGCAATGCTTGCAGAACGTCCGTGTAGCGCTCGACAGCGACATTGAAGCGCAGGGTCACCAAATAAGCGCCATTACCCACACCGGCCGTGTAATGAACGTCGCAAATCGATCGAGCGACATTACGGTATGACTGCACGACTTTCTGTGTCCATGGCGTCGGCGCATTTAGGCGAGCCAGGTAATCTGCCCCCCCCAGCACCTCGACAGAATCAGCCTCGTACAGATTGAAATAAGCAGGCCCAGCATCGAGCGCGATGTATCGTCGCCCCCGCTGAAATCCCGGAATCGCCGCGCGCTCTGGCATGTGTTCACGGTTATGCCATTCGTAGAACTCATCCCGCGCGTCGGGCACAAGATCATGCCAAATTGCAACCACACCTGTTCCTGCAAAGCTCATGTCTCATTCTCCGGCATTAATCAACGTTAGGATGACGGCCCGCAACCCAGGCAGCTCCCATTTCCGCTACATACGGCACTACCGCCTGAGACTGTTCGCCCAGCCCTGTGCCCCCTACGCGCATGACGTCACCCGCCTTGAGAAACACATTTGGTTTCTGTCCAAGCCCAACACCTGGTGGTGTCCCGGTGATAATCACATCACCCGGCATGAGCGGCATGAAACGGCTCAGGTAAGAAACGATGTGCGCGACACTGAAAATCATGGTCCGAGTGTTACCGTTCTGATAACGCTTGCCGTTCACTTCCAGCCAGAGGTCGAGGTTCTGCGGATCGGCGATTTCATCGCGAGTCACCAACCAAGGGCCAAGTGGCGCGAAGGAAAAGCTGCTCTTACCCTTGGTCCATTGCCCTTCGTACTCAAGCTGATAGGCACGTTCGGAGACATCGTTAGCCAGGCAGTATCCGGCCACATGATCCAGCGCCTTGCTTTCTTCTATGTGCCAGGCGGGTGAACCAATCACGATGGCCAGTTCAACTTCCCAGTCGAGCTTCTTAGAATCACCCGGCAGAATCACAGGGTCGTTTGCACCGCTGATAGAGCCTGTGTGTTTATTGAATACAACAGGCTGGCTCGGAATAGGCGTGTTGGTCTCGGCGGCGTGGTCAGAATAATTGAGGCCGATGCAGATCAGGTTCGGCACACTGCCCACACACGGCCCTAGACGCGATCCCGCAGGCGCGAACGGCAGACGCTCAATGTCGACACCGCGCAGCTTCTCGATGCTGGACGGCGACAGCGCCGCTGCATCGATATCATCGACGATGCCAGTGAGATCCCTGACCTGTCCTTGAGCATCCAAAATTCCAGGCAGTTCTTGTCCAGGCAAACCGAAACGAACCAAGCGCATACGTTACTCCTCAAGCGTTGAAAAAAAGACAGACAGTGAACCTGCCTCGCCGAACTGGATGTCCAGCGGCTGGTGAGTGGGAACTTCGAGTACCCCTGCATAGGAGCCGGTGATCACGACCTGACCCGCTTGCAGATCAATGCCCCGTGCAGAAAGAAAATTGGCAAGCCAGACGATCGGCGAGACGGGGTCTTGATCCGGGTGAGTGCCGGCAACGCTCACAGGCTCGACACCCGGATGACTAAGCGTTACATCAAGGTGAGTGGGCAAATTGTTCGAGGTTAGTGAAACGGCACGTGCCCCCAGGACTAGCCCCTGGTTGAACAACCCGTCAGCCAGCAACTGCTCAAACGTAACTTTTTGCGGATCGGTGTACCGACTGTCGATCACCTCCAGCGCAAGGTGTACCTGGCTGATAGAGCGCGTTATATCGTCGGCCGTGTAAGGCGCCGCGCGGGCAGGAAGGCCGGCCCCTAACACGCATGCAAGCTCAGGTTCGATTCGCACCTTGGAAGTTGCGAAGCCCAGGGAGTATTGGTCGCAGCTCACGATGCTATCGGTGTAGATAGGCGCGACTATCCACTTGCCGGGCTTGGGCAATGCGCATTTCCATCCGCCCACTTTTTTCCCGGCCAGCACACCGACATGCTGCTGTATCTCGAAGCCTTGCTCTAGGCTCAGTGAAATCTCATTGCATGGCAGGGCATCTAATTTATTACCCGTTTGGCGTGCGTTCACGAGGTGCGCGGCGGCTTGCAGAAGGATGGATTCAGGCGCATCGGCTGATTGACTGAACTTATCCATGCACTTCATCCCTGCACACTGGATTGCCGAGGCCATACCGTACCGAGCTTGTTCGCAGCATCCTCGAGCAATGCATGCAAATCCTCGTAGCGGTCTGGATGCATGCGCAACACCGGACCGGCGATACTCATGGTCCCGACCACAATTCCAGATGGGATGAGCCTCACCGGAACCGCGATTGCCCACACGCCGGCCTCAGCCTCTTCCACAACGAGTCCATAGCCCCGTGCTCTGGTCGCCGCCAAGTCGGAAAGTAAGCGTTCGACCGTATTGATAGCCCGAGGACCCTTGCCTGTACCCTGGTCTTTGCCCAGACCGTCGCGGATAGCAATCTCGACAGCTTGCTCGTCAGGCATAGATGCAAGCCAGGCTTTGCCATTAGCGGTGGTGTACAGATTGATAGGCTGATCCATGGCGGGCGAGTACATCAACCCAGGTGCAGCGCCTTGAGCCGAGGCCAGCCAGGACAAGCCGCCCTCGCAGACGACAGTCAGGCGTACCAGCTCATGGGATAAAGACGCTACATTTTCAATGATCGGCTGAACAAGCTCCGGCAATCCGATGCCGTTCAGATAACGCTGCCCCAAAAGCGCCAATTTGAGTGTCAGACGGTATTGGGACGTCGCCTCATCCTGCTCGGCCCACCCTTGCTCCACCAACTGCGCAAGCACACGGTGCGCAGGCCCCTTTTCCATCCCCAATTCACCTGCAATATCGGACATTCGCATCCAGCGGGCCTCACGAGCCAGCAGCTCGATAGCCTCAAGGCAACGATCAACAGCACCTTTAACGACTCTCATGGGATTATTCTCAGCTGGTTTTGAGCAGCGCCGACAAAAATGTCACGCCGTTCTATCTGGAACACAGTTACAATAGTAATCATCACGTGATCGTCAAGTCAACGCAAATACGTTCACTCGCTGGCCCGTCCCCTACTCCTTATCTATACCCGGCTCACTAGAAGTACAGCGATGAGGCTGCAACTCACGCTGGCGGGCCTACCGCTCCCATAAACAATGAATGGCTCGTGAACAGCCAGCCCAAGGGCTGGCCGACTCATGAACCTGAACCGTGCCAGCACGCTTGACAAAGGCAATGCGCGGGAACAACATTACAAATGGAACGACGTTACAATAACAAAATTACGGTACCGGAGACACTTCATGAGCCATGGCATCCCGAGCGATCCACACTCCAAGCGTCAGTCAAGGAAGGCCGCAGCTAGCGGCTGGATCGGCTCGGCGTTGGAGTACTACGACTTTTTCATTTATGCGACTGCCGCTGCCCTGCTTTTCCCGCAACTGTTTTTTCCAACGGACGATCCAACCGTAGGAATCATCGTTTCACTCGCTAGCTTCGGCGTTGGGTACATCGCACGACCTATAGGAGCAGTGGTGCTAGGGCACTTGGGTGACCGCCATGGCCGCAAGACAGTATTGGTCTACTGCATGTTCTTGATGGGCTTCTCGACCATGTGCATTGGCTTACTCCCGACCTACCAGCAGATTGGCGTGTGGGCTCCCGCAATACTGATTATCTTGCGCCTGATCCAAGGGTTCGCGGTTGCCGGTGAAGTGTCTTGCGCAAGTTCTATGACCATGGAGCATGCACCTGACGGGCGCCGTGGTTACTTCGCAAGCTTTACCCTTCAAGGCGTGCAAGCCGGGCAACTGCTCGCGGCGGCGGTTTTCCTGCCGCTCGCCCAATTCATGCCTGCGGATGACTTTGCGTCATGGGGTTGGCGAATTCCCTTCTTGCTTAGCGCTGTGGTGCTTGTGGTCGGATGGATCATCCGCCGCGAAGTACATGAGGCACCAGTCTTTGCTGAGGCGCGAGCACAGGACAAGCCTCGTAAATTGCCAGTAGTCGAGGTACTCACCGAAAGCTGGAAGGATGTGTTGCGTGTCATCTGCATGGCACTCTCTGCAGTACTTGCAATCCTCGCGTCCGTGTTCGGCGCCACCTATGCAGTCCAGCCAGCTTACGGTATTGGTTTTCCCTCCGGCTTGTTCATGTGGATTCCTGTCCTGGGCAATTTGTGCGCTGTGATACTTATCCCATTCGTCGGTAAACTCTCTGACAGAATTGGCCGTCGCCCCCCGGTGATCGTGGGCGTGCTCTGCGGCGGTCTCTTGTCGTTTGGGTACCTCTATGCAATCAGTATCCACAATCTCTGGCTGTCTTTGATTCTCTCGCTTCTGATGTGGGGCGTGGCCTACCAAGGGTTCAATGGTGTTTTCCCAAGCATGTTCCCTGAGTTGTTCCGCACACGGGTACGCGTCACTGGTATGGCCATCGGTCAAAACATCGGCGTGGCATGCACTGCGTTTCTGCCAGCCCTGTTCGTATCCGTTGCGCCGCCTGGCACCGAAAATATCCCCCTGAAAATTGGAGCGCTGACTTTCGGTATCTGTGCAATCTGCGCCATTGCAGCGTTTACTACCCGCGAAACGTTCCGTATTCGTCTGAGCGAACTGGGTGAACCCAACGCTGTGCCAATGTCGAAGGAGGAGTACGAACTGCTGCGGGAAAAATCCAATCCCAGATCGAGCACTAGCACCCCCAATCAAGCGCTCAAAAATCAACTCCAGTGATGCCCGACTGACAACCAGACCCATCACTCTCAACGTGTTGCGCAGTTGCTCTGCGCAGCACGTTAAGCACCCCGGCGATAAACGTGTGCGCCGCCAGCAAGAAAGTCCAACAGCTGCGAGCTGGCAATTGGCGTGCCCCCGTCAACTACAGTAGGTTCACATGCATCCACTCATCACCGGCACAACGCGCATCTATGGATTGATAGGTGATCCGCTCAAGAGCGCCAAATCCCCGATGCTGCTGAATAGGCTATTCGCCGAAGCACAGTCTGACGCCGTCTGCATTCCATTGGAGGTCGGTACGCAGGGCCTGGCCGAGTTCGTAAAAGGCGCGCGCACAATCCGCAACCTCGCTGGACTACTGGTCACCATGCCGCACAAGCAAACCATGCTTGAAGTCGTAGACATTCTTCACCCTACCGCGCGCCAGATCGGCGCAATCAATGTGGTTCGCTGCGACAAGGACGGTCGCTGGGAGGGAGCTGTGTTCGATGGGCTCGGCTGCGTACTGGGCATGCAGCGTCAGGGTGTTTCTCTACACGGGAAATCAGTTCTCCTGGTCGGAGCTGGGGGCTCGGGAAGGGCCATCGCTTTCGCCGTTGCCGCTGCTGGCGCTCGCTCACTGACCATTTCAGATTTGGATCCGCTCCGCGCCACTGACTTGGCGCAAAACGCTGGCAAAGAAGGGGCGTGCAACGTACAAGCAGGGCCTCCAGACCCTACAGGTCATGACATCGTTATCAATGCTACCCCGCTTGGCATGAACCCTGATGATCCGATGCCAATAGAAGCAGCGCGGCTGAACCCAGCTACGGTGGTGGTCGACATCATCACTCGAGCCGAGCCGACCGCTTTATTAATTGAGGCACAAACACGCGGATGCAAAACCCTTGACGGCCAGCCCATGCACGTAGGCCAGGCCTTGCTGGCTCTTAGTTTCCTGGGTTTTGAAGACATCGAGCGCCGCTACTCGACGGGATTGTAGCCTCCCATACCCCTCCCCTGACTGCCAGCCCGCACCCTCTTCATCACTCCAATCAGAACATTCCACGATGCGCATGCTTTCGGCATGCGCGCACCCCTCACGCCGACTGCTATTGCTCCACAGCGCCGGCACAGCGCTCAGCGACCGATCAAAACGTAACTTACTTCCGTTCATAACAGGGTCGTGATAGGCTGTTTTGCAACCTCAAAAATGTAGCTTGCGCGCTATTCTTTCGCGGTTCGATCCGTAACCTCCATGGCACCGCAGGTTTGTCAAACATACTTATTTATAAAGGTGGATGTTTGAAAGTCGTTCTCCTAGAAGTCAGCCACTGGCACACCCCGCTCTATCTCGATGCGCTTGAGCGCTTGCCTGATGTAACGGTCACGGCGGTGTCCGACGCAACGGGGTCGCGGGGCCCCGCTCTCGCCCAGCGTTTCGGAGCGCAACTTTACGATCACTGGGAAACCCTGCTGGAAAACGAGGAAGCCGATTTTGCCTTCGCCTTTGGCCCGCATGATGAGCTGTATGCCATGGGCGAGGCATTGATCGAGCAAAAGGTCCCCTTCGCGATGGAAAAGCCTTGCGGGCTAACCCAGCATGAGGTGCTGGACCTTTACCAACGCACCGAAGCCAACGGTCTGTTCGTGGCGGTGCCGTTGATATGGAGGCACAGTGAATTACTGAACCGCCTAAAACAAGAAGCCAGGCAGAGTGAAGCCAAGTGGAGAACCCTGGCGTTTCGGTTCAACGCTGGCCCGCCTGGACGTTACCTGGCTAACAGTTGCTCTTGGATGCTTGAGCCGAAACGATCGGGGGGCGGATGCACGATCAATCTCGCCCCTCATTTCGTCGATCTGGTTGAGGAAATCTCCGGAGAGGCGATTCGCAGCGTGTCGGCAGTGATGTATCGCGATTCGCTACTGACAGCAGTAGAGATCGGCTCGTTGATGACCCTGGTGACCGAGAGTGGCTGCATCTGCACTATCGAAACGGGGTACAATTATCCCGCCAATACACCCGAGCAACGGGAGTATTCATTTTCAATGTCAACTGATCAGTTCTATGCGCGCTCTACCGCTGACGGCTTGCGACTGGTCGACGCGGCCGGGCAGGCAAGTGACCTGCACATGAGCTTGAACTCTGACGTGTATTACGACAACTTCGTAACCGACATCCTCGCGCCTGACCGAGACGTTGCTTATACAGGCGCCGGGCTAGCAACCATGCACCGCGTCATGCGTATCATCGAGGCGGCCTATGAGTCAGATCGCCTGGGTGGCGCCCCCATCACCCTATAATGCCCTGACGCGAAACAAAGGACTAAAAATTGTCACATATAGGCCGCTACTTCAATACTCTGGAACTGCTCCTTTCCCATCCAGGCGGCCTCGCCCTGTCTGAAATCAGTGAACAGACTCAAGTGGCGATGGCCACGGCTCACCGTATATTGAGCGCCCTGCGGGAAAGAGGCTACGTTTACCAGGACGAGCAGGACCATTACTGCCTGACGCTGAAAATTCCCAGCATGGGCGTGAACTACATCACTGAAACTGGGTTTGCCAGGATCATGCAACCTTTGCTCAACGAACTAGCCAGCGAAACCGGCGAGCATGTTCGCCTGGCGGAAGTTGCAGAGGATCATCTGACTTGGGTACTGCAGGCCACGAAAAATACCAGGGGCCTTCAATACCGCCGCGCCCTAGACGAAAAAATCATTCCCCATACCACTGCGGCAGGCAAAGCATGGCTCTCCACTATGCGTGATGAGCGCGCCATGCGCATTCTCGCCGCCTGGGATATCGAGAATAGCCGAGAATATGCAGGGCCCAACGCACGCGTTTCGATTCGCGACATTTTTGATGACATCGCACTGATCCGCAAAGAGGGGCATGCGGTAGTACGAGAAGAAGGCGAAGTGGGCGTGTGCGTCGTGGCAGTGCCTGTATTCGACCCCTCACGATCAAGCAACTCGGCCCCGGTGGCAACCCTAAGCATCGCCGGCCCCATTGCACGCATGCGCGAGGAAACCTTGGATGCTCATATCGAACACTTGAAACGATCGGCCACAAGGGTGGGAGAGTGCTGGTCCCTGTGGACTTCTGTCAGCGAGGGAGACTTGTAAGCTGCGCGCTAACGCTCTAACTTGCACCTGGGCCCATTGCGGGCCTCAGGGCTACGGAGACGACGAGCGATAGGAGGCAACTACGAAATATTCCAACCCTTCTCACGCAGGTCCTGGACACCTTTATTCAGTTCATATAAGGCGTTTTCTTCGCGGATGATTTCGAGCACGCAGTTTTCAATACCGCAGGTCGCGTGAACGGCCTCACCCAATCCGATGAAGTCTACGACTCCGGTGCCAACTGGGTCATGCCCCCACACATCCGTGCCGGTGTCGGATACATGCACAAAGTCGATAGCACTGTGGTAGGCCAGCAAACTCGCTACTGGGTCCTCACCTATGTAAGCAGCGTTGGCGATGTCATAAACGACTCTGACGACATCATCATTGACAGTATCAACAACCTCAGCCAGCTCCCGCATTGTAGGGGTGAAGCAATACGGGGTATTTTCTAGCAGCAAGCGCACACCAGCCTGTTTCGCCAGCGGCGTCAGAGCCGCCAGGCTCTCGTACATCCAATCAAAAGTCTTTTCGAGCGGTGGAGAAATCATCGGGCGCCGCGTGCCAGGAGATATCACCACCTCCTGGGTATCCCAAGCGACAGCCAGGTCAATCACCGCCTTAATGTGATCAATGCTCTTCTGACGCATGTTGGCGGCGGGACTAGCCAAGTTGACGTCATAGCCGCCGGCATTGAGCGACCTGATCTTGGCATCGTACTGACGCAGACGCACGCTTGCAGCAGAACGCTCTGCAGTCGACATTTCCACCGGCCAGCAATGTGGCGAACTTACGGGCACCTCGAACACACGGTGCCCATGCTCAGAGAGCTGCGCAATTGCATCGATTGCCGTGGATGACCACAGATAAGAAAACGTGCTGATGATCAAAGGCTGCGCTTGCCCGGGGCTCGCAGCCGAAAATTGCCGTTTGTGGGCAAGCCCCAAACGCAACCCAGGATGAAATCGTTCGAAAAATCATGGCCATGGGTGGCGTCGCGATCTCATTGTCTGGTGATCTCGGCGATCCTGCGGTGCCTGACCAACTGGTAGCAGCTGCAGTAGCCGAATTCGGCGGGCTTGACACGCTGGTTGCGAATGCTGGCGTCGCCAGCCCCGGCGCGATCTGCAATTTGTCCATTGAGGATTGGGACGACATGTTCGCCGTCAATCTTCGCGGCGCCTGGTTGCTTGCCAAAGCAAGCTACCCGCATCTTCGCGAGAGCCGAGGCTCAGCGTGCTTTACCTCGTCGATGTCTGGCCAGCTTCCGCACGCCGGCTCTGGCGCCTACAGCCCCACCAAGGCAGCATTAACAATGCTGGCGCAAACTCTCGCTCTGGAGTGGGCACCTGAAGGCATTCGGGTCAATATCGTGTCGCCAGGCATGACACATACACCCATGTCTGAAAAAATGTACGCTGATCCGCAGATCAAGAAAGCACGAGAAGCGATCATTCCACTGGCCAGAATCGGCGAACCGCTAGACATCGCAAACGTGATCGAATTTCTCATTAGCCCGCTAGCCGGCTATGTCACGGGGCAGGATATCTGTGTCGATGGCGGGTTCTCCAAATCGATCCTTAGCCATATTCCAGGTCGCCCAAGCTCCAAATGATTATCACGGCTGCGGATTGAGCCCTATACAGAAAGAGTTAAATCCAAACCCTCTACAAGATACTAAAATGGGGCCGTCCGACCTTGCGTTGTGTCGTGCGGCTTCGACCGAAGCTGTATCCTCGCGAGCTTCTACTCGCACTTACCTGCGCCTCCTGGCCTTTTAAGCCCCTCCCCCTAAAACTCAAGCCCGCCGACCTACTCGGGCGGGGCGGCCTTAGCATCGATGGCGACAACATCTACAAGCAGTTGATCTGCGACGCAGCAGTGGGGGGATGGCGGTCGGCAAACAAAGCATCAACCGACCGTCGAGGGGCGCGGGGTCAGCACCTCTGAGCTATTGGCCAGGCCGAGGGCGAGCCACAAAACGAGCTCATAGACTCGCTGAAAAGGTCACCTACTACCGGCGCAAGCGCACCAGCAAGCGCAGGAAGAACCCCGGCAAGGAATGAATCAACTATTTCTACCTGGACAAGTCAGCTAAGCCGAGCCCCTTAGGCAGCGATCTGAGCTTGGCTCGACTGAAGCGGGGCGAACTCGAAGCGAAGGCGAGCAGCTAAGGTCCTAGTCATGTTGGGGCCGAGGTAGGCAGTTGCTCGACATCTTCGAGAAGGCGCCAATCGACGGGCTCAGACCTACGGACGTATCAGAAGCGCTTCCGAGATAAACCATTCCCAAGGGTGTTTCCATGGGTAGTTTTTCTACGCCCCAAAAACGCAAAAAGCCCTGAATAATCAGGGCTTTGAATATGGCGGAAGCGTAGAGATTCGAACTCAACAAAACGACGCCGGCCAGGCTGGAGGCCTTGATTTCCCAGAGGTACAGAGCGCCTATGCAAGTGTTTTTGTTCCCAGAGTGTTCCCAGGGTGGGTGTGTAAGTCACCTCGCCAATCCCATCCCAGTGGGGAAATGGCATTTCAGGTTGACCCATCAAAAAATGGTAATTTTGGTAATTCAATCTCGGGAAAGCGCTGGAACCATGATGGATAAAGGGCTGCAGCGATTTTGAAAAAGGTAATTTTTTGGTAATTGAAAGGTAATCGGATTACCTAAAAGAAGCGTTAGAAGCCAAAAACATGAAACCCTTTAAAATCAGCATGTTATGAAAAAATTACCTTTCTCCTTACCTATGATTACCTTTTGAGGTAATCGCTCAAAGCCTTGTACCACAAGGGCTGTAGCCTTGTTCTACTTCCTCCTAACCAGAATTACCTATTTTTGATGGGCATCCTGAAAATGGTCTGAAGTGCTTCAACATCAGCTTCTACAATTGATAGGCGTCGTTGGAGACCCCTATGAAAAAAATCGATGGAAAACGTCTGCATGAGGCGATGATTCAGGGCGAACCGCTGATGCAGAAGGCAATGGACGCTCTCCGCAAGTTTCATGAGGCTCAAGGGGTGCTCCCTGCCGACCAAGTCGAGGTGCTGCGACTGGAGGCCGAGTTCCTATTCCAGGCCGTCAGTGCCTATCAGCTCCGAGTATTGGGCGGCGCGGCCCCTACCCTTCAATGAAGGGTCTCCTGCAGGGATTCGCAGGGTCGATCGCTCCTACTTAAGTGCCATCGGCCCCAGCCACAGCTCGCCTTCATCGCTCCGCAGGGCTGCGGAAATTTTCACACGTTTAGCCCGCAGGCGTGGCGGGGGGACGAGGGCGCGCCAGTGATCATTGGTTGCGAGACCACAAACCAATAGCCACACTACGCTCCTGGCCCTCGCTTACAACGCCGAAGGCGCTACGATGATTGAAGGGAACGACATGAAAGCTGTCGGCGTTGCCGTGTCACAATCAGGAGAGCTCAATTAAGTGGGAACACTAAAAGTTTCAAGCCTGCAGCTAACTACAAACTCAAACAACAAGCATGAAAGACTCGAAATAAAATTTTAAACCACCTCTCAGGTGCTGACAGCCCCACTTAAACAGCGCAACACCAATTACAAAGCTTAAGCCCTTGACTTTACTACAACTCCTCCCGGACCAAGCCACATGCCGCACTTCACACCATTTAACAAAAACCTAGATGAACTCGAAGCACTTGACTTAATTTCTTTAAAACAAATTAGTGAAGGTTGGTATATTGAATACAAAAGCCAACTTTCAAAGGCTTCCGATATTGCCAAATCTATCTCAGCACTAGCCAACACGTATGGCGGCTGGGTTTTCTATGGCATAAGTGAAGAAAGCAAAGAAAATTCTGTTGCCGGTGCGTTTCCAGGCATAGATATCTGCGAAATAGATTCTGCTCTCCAACGGATCAGACAAGCTGTCGCAAACTTAATCAGCCCAGCATGTCATTATGATACTTGCGTAATCAAAGGGCCATGTGAAGAACTGGCGCTTGAAGCTGGGAAATGCATCATTTGCGTAGCGGTTCCAGAAAGTATTGAAGCGCCTCATGTTCATCACCGAGGGGCAATTTATAGAAGAATTGGGGACGGCTCTGAGCCTTTGGCTGAAACGGACCGACAGATGATTGAGAAAATGTTTCAACGATCAAGTGAAAGAATTGAGCATCTTGCGCACTGGATTTCTAGCGACCCAGAGCTATCGAACGACGAAGATGAAATCCCTTTCATACGAATTATGATAGTGCCAAATATCTGGGGGATGCCCCGCAAGCCTTATAAAGCCACTATAAAATCTGTTAAATCCGCGCTCAACCTAACTGAAGGCAGAGCGTCCTTTATACCTTTTGACACGATATATAAAAGCGCAAACACGGTAATAGCTCGCCAGTGCGGAACCGAGGACCCTATTCGAGCTCGATTGACTTGGAGTGTACACCAAGATCTTAGCAGCGAAATATTAGTGCCTCTTAGAGTATACAAAGGATCGCCCGATGTAACTGAATATCATTTACGTGAACGACAAAATATCGAAGCGTATTGCGATAGACTTAGACTAACTGAAGCCGAAAACTTTGACATTATCGATTTAAGCATTCTCTATAACGTTCTGCATGGAGTGATCGAATCACAGCGAGAATTGCAACGCCAAGCTGGCTGGCCATTAGACTTCGAAATAAAAGTCAAAGTAATTAACGCTTGGAGAACCATCCCCTACTTAGACACGGAGTTTTTTATTGACCTAATAAATGAGAACGGCATTCCTGTGAACCTTAATGAAGAATGCGTATCACCTACTGGGTCTCATCCTGAAACGTTTTGGTCAGTACCCGACAACTCGAACAATCTTGAATCTGGCATCGGGGCAGGAATACAAACAATTATTGCCTTCTGTCCAATCGCCGAAGCATTTGGCATTCCTCTCCCCGAACTCCTCAGTGAGGAAGGGCGTTTAGAGCTAATTCGTACACAGCTTACCGAAGCGGGAATACAAGCAGCACTCAAGCAGTAAAGCTTCACTCGAACCCTGATTAAATCATGCTATTTAAGGTCGAATTGTAGAATGACATCAAAATTCATAAAAACAGCAAAATACCCTGATCCCTCTGGGACTTTTTCATTCAATCTTGCACCCAAAGATAGAATTATAGACACCTGCCTTTTTATACTCGATGCCAACGTACTACTACTCCCTTACACTGCCGACGCTAAAAGCCTAAATGAAATCAGAAAGGTTTACGAAAAACTTGTCAAACAAAACAGGTTGTATGTACCAGCGCAAGCAGCCCGAGAATTCTTAGACAACCGGGCCACTAAACTATCAGAAGTACATGACTTCATATACAAGAAGCAAAATCAGTCATTCACATTCATAAAAGGCTTTCCACTCCTAGATGAGATCAATGAATTCAAAGAGCTTGTAGGAATTGAAAACCAAATTAAAGAACTTCTAAAAAAATATAGAGATTCCGCAGCAAAGACCCTAAATATCATCAAGTCATGGGGGTGGGACGATCCAGTAAGCAAAATATATCACGAAGTTCTATCTAGCGTGATACTCGACGACTCTGATACTGACGAGAACAAGCTGGAAAAAGACCTTGAGTTTAGAAACAAAAACAAAATACCTCCAGGCTACAAAGACGGGGGAAAGAGCGACAATCAAATCGGGGACCTTTTAATTTGGCACGAACTTCTGAATATTGCAAAAACCAGACAAGAACATGTAGTTTTCGTATCTGGCGATGAAAAAAACGATTGGTGGCATCAAAGCAGCGGCAAGGGATTATATCCACGATTCGAGCTCGTCGATGAATTTAGACGCTCGGCACATGGAAAGTCATTCCACATAATAAGTCTCTCTGAGTTACTTGAAAAATTCAATGCCAACTCCGCTGCTGTTGCTGCCGTAAAAACGTCAGAGGAGCAAGCATCCCAACCAGTAGCTAGCGATGGCTTCATCACAACTGCAAAGAACTGCTTGAATCTCATAAAGTTCTTCCGCGACCTACTAGCCTCACACAAAAATGAACAACAGCACATCCTTATAAATCGACAGAAAAATGATATGCATGACTTTTTTGACCCAGCGCTAGAAGATTACCCATTTAGCAACTTCGGCAATAACGCTTCGACAAAAAACTTAATGAGCACCTACGAAGCCCACAAGATAGACATAATTATTATGCGTGAAACCCTACTCGAAAGCCTGCCTCACCTGCGCAACGACGATATGGACTTTTACTACAGCAGACCAACAAATCCGATAGGCGTTGAATCTGTTATTGACGACTTCGAACGAATCGTAAAGACAGCTCTGCTCAATAGATAATCACAGACATCAATAGCGGCGAAGCGAGCGCTCAAGTGAACTCCATATGAGCTATAGTGAAAACCTCACTACCTCTTCGCCAACCCAATCGTTAATCAAAGAGATTCGTGTTTGAATCGGCTTCAACTCGTTTTCAATCCAAATCTCAGTCGCTTCCTTAATCGAACCAAAACCACCGGAATTTTGAGGAACAATCCCCATTAATTGCGGTGGTATCCGCAAAGCAGCAAGCAGATCATCACGACTGATGTTCTTGATCGCCGCAAAGTCATCTTTTGCTGCCACCTCGCTGATAGGCAGCAGTTGAATACCGTCCTTCTTCCCACCAGGTGCGTACATGAACAGATTCCGGAAGTTGCCCGGACCTTTACTGTTTTTCATGGCGTCCCGCAGGTCATCGACAAATTTCTCGTTCTGAGCCGCGTCCGTCATGTAAAGGATGAATCCGGCATGACTACCGTTCTGGTAGTACTTACGGCGGAACAGTGTCGCACTTTCATTGAGCAAGGCGCTCTGGAGGGCAGCCAGCCATTCGGGCAGGCCATAGACCTCCTGGTTGATGTCCGCTTCGCGGATGTGGCAGATGCTGCCGGCCTTGAATTCGTGCTCGTCCTTCCAGCCCCGCACCTGGAAGTAGGTGTCCAGGTTAGTGCCACGCCGCATGTATTTGGCCAGACAAGGCTGCAGGCCGAGTGCTCGGCCAAGCATGTTGTCGTGCTTCTCCAGATAGAGGTTGCCGCACCATCCCCAGTCCATGACGATCTGCTCAAAGGCCTGCCGGCTCAGCAGCTTATGGGGGATGAAGCTGCGTACAAGCATGTTGCGCTTGAACATGAGTCCTGACTGCAGGTAAACGCTGGCTCTGGTGGATCGGGCCAAACCGTCGAGGTTGACTGGTGGCTCATACCAGCGGCCATTAGACCAACACTCTAGGTAATCCAGGATCTCGCGCCCATCCAGCACCGGTACTGGCTCACCAAAACTGAACGCTACGCTCTTGCCACCCTCCCCCTTGGTCAGCAGCTCACCTTCGGGCGGCTCCACTACCTGGTCAGCGCCGGCAGGTCGACGATTGCGCGATTTTTTCATTAGTAGATCTCCATGATTCCGGTGTTGGCCGTGGTCTGACCTTCCAGCGGCTCGTTGTGAAGGGCGTGGAAAAGGGCCCAGGCCAAGTCGGCGTGGCCCGTGCTGTCATTACGGCCAGCGGTGTAGGTGAACTGCCGACCGCCTGGGGTGATGGTCTTCCGGATCGCCATAAGGGACTGGGCAAGGTCGGTCCAACCTGCGTCGAATTCGAGCCGGCCTTTCGAGATAACGTCCCACGCCTTCATGACCAGGCGCGTTTTCACTTCGGGGTTGTAGTTGAACGTGCGCACCCCGGGGAAGAATTGACGTACCAGCTGCGCCACGGCGCTGCCCATGCCCGTGGTGTCGATCCCGATGTATGTCACCCAGTATCGCTCAGTGACCTTTCGAATCGTCTCGGCCTGTGAAGCAAAGTCCATCCCGCGGAACTGATGCCGCTCTAGGACCCGAAATTTGCCACCCGGGACAAGCGGAGGAGCCACTACGACTAGGCCGGCCGTGTCGCCAGTCTCTGCCGGGTCATACCCCACCCAGACCTGCCTATCGGCGAATGGGCGGGCCGCGAATGGCTTGTAGTCCTCCCAGTGTGTCCAGCTGTCGATCATGCAAGGCTGAAGGGCGGCGAGCGGGAAAATACTGGCCCCATCATCGACGAACTCGCACATCAGCAGGTTCTGGAAGGCCGCCGCGTCATACTCCAAGCGCAACTCATCCAGATCGAATAGGTCGCAGCCCCGCTCTTCAGCATCCATGATCGTGACGATCTGCCGCCAGACCCGGTCCTCACACAGGCGCCCCATCTGCAGGGCACTGTGCCCCACATCCAGTTTGATGTGCTGGGCGGTTGGCTTGCCCTTGTTGAAGCGCTCTCCGGTCCAGAACGTGTAGGCCTCATGGGCCATAGAGCTCGGGGTCGAGAAGTAGGTGCGACGGTATTGCTTCTGCATCGCCATGCCCGAGGCGACCTTGTTCAGCTCCCTGAACTTGAAGGTCCAGAAGAACTCGTCGAAGTAGAAGTTACCGTGGTAACCCTGGGCGGTACGTGCGTTGGTACCGAGGAAATGCAGCTCGGCGCCGTTGGCCAGGATGATCGGATCACCTGTTAGATCAACACCGATAGTGTCGCGAGCAAATGCCTGGATGTAAGCCTTGAAAATATGGGCCTGAGCCTTGCTGGCTGAGAGGAAGATCTGGTTGCGGCCAGTGGTCAGCGCGTCAATCAGGGCTTCCCGAGCAAAGTAGAACGTCGCACCGATCTGACGGCTCTTGAGGATTGCGCGCGTCCGCTGGCTACCAGCGCGATACCAGTCTTTCTGGTAGTCGAAGCAACCATCCAGAAAAGCTTCGAGCAGCTTCTCGACCTGCTCTTCACCGATGTCATTCCGCTTGGGCTTCTTCTTCGGCCCTTCGTTGCGCTTGGCCAGCTCGGGGTTGAGGTCAGTCTCGGTACCGCCCGCTTTGTACCGCTCGATCCGCGCCTGACGCTCCAGTTGGCGGTGCAGCACGTCGATCTCTTTGAAGTCGGTACCTGTTTTGGGGTCCTTCAGGAGCAGCTGCACCAAGCGTGCTTCGGTGGCCGCTTGGATGCGCTCAAGCGGAGAAGCCCGGTCCCATTCGTCGCGGGCTTTCCAGCTGTGCAGGGTTTTTTCTTTTTCGCCGATCAACTCGGCGATCTCGCAGACACGGTAACCCTGCCAATACAGGTGCTTGGCGTGGCGGCGGTGATCGGTAGGCAGGTCGACGATATTGTTCATGGCGCCGATGCTGCCGCTCGCGCGCGTGATCCCCTATCAGCGCCCCCTGTAACGCCCGCGCCTACAACTGCACCGCGTTGCCGTTAAACGGCGGGGTGCGGACCATGCCCCCATCGCCAGGCACAACGCCACCGCCATGAGGATTCCCGGCATGTCCGAAAGCACCAAAGCCCCCGCCAAGAAATACCGCTCCAAGTGGACCCGCATCGCCGTCGAAGGCGCCACCACCGATGGCCGCAACATCGAGCGCAGCTGGATTGAGGACATGGCCAGCACCTACAGCCTCAATACCTATGGTGCACGCATCAACTGCGAACACATCAAGGGCTACTGGCCGGGCGGTGAGTTCGGTGCCTACGGCGACGTTGTCGCCTTGAAGGCAGAGGAAGTTGAAATCGCGGGCGTCAAAAAGCTCGCTCTGTTCGCCCAGCTGGAACCGAACGACGCACTTCTGGCGCTGAACAAGGCAGGCCAGAAGGTTTACACCTCGATCGAGGTACAGCCGAAGTTCGCCGACAGTGGCAAGGCGTACCTGGTCGGCTTGGCGGTTACTGACACCCCGGCCAGCCTCGGTACCGAAGCGCTGTCGTTCAGCGCCCAGCACGGCACGCTGGCCAACCGCAAAAAGGACAAGGACAACTTGTTCTCGGCGGCCGAAGAAACCGCCCTCGAATTCGAAGAGTTCACCGACGCCCCGGGCATGTTTGCCTCGCTGGGCAAAAAGGTGAGTGAGCTACTCGGCATGAGCAAGGAAAAGGAAGGCAAGGATGCCGCCAACTTCACGGCCCTGGGCGAGCTGATCGAGCAGCTGGCCACCCATGGTGCCGAGCAGGCCGAAGCCTTGAGCAAGTCGCAAAAGGCTTTCACTGACCTGGACGACAAGTTCAGCAAGCTCAGTACCGCCTTTGACGATCTGGTCAAGCGCCTGGGCGACACCAAAGACCACACCCAGAAGGATCGCCCGCCGGTTTCCGGCGGTGGCGGCAACGCTGTCACCGACTGCTGATCCCACACGGAATTGACCCAGCCACGGACTACCGGAGAACACCATGCGTAACGATACCCGGGCCCAATATGCGGCCTACCTTGAACAGATCGCCAAGCTCAACGGCGTCAGCGACCCGACCAAAACCTTTACTGTTGCGCCCGCTGTGCAACAAAAGCTCGAATCCCGCATGCAGGAGTCCAGCGACTTCCTGTCCCGTATCGGCATGATCGGCGTGGACGAACTGAAGGGTGAAAAGATCGGTGTCGGTGTAAGCAGCACCATTGCCGGTCGCACCGATACCACCGGTGACGGCGTCCGTATCCCCCGCGATGTGTCCGGTCTGGACAAACAGGGCTACGAGTGCGCTCAAACCGACTTCGATACCGCGATCCGTTACGCCCAGCTCGATGCGTGGGCCCGTCACAAGGAATTCCAGACCCTGCTGCGCGATGCCATCCTGCGCCGCCAGGCCCTGGACCGAATCATGATCGGTTTCAACGGTACATCGGTCGCCCCAACCACCAACCGCAATACCAACCCGCTCCTTCAAGACGTGAACATTGGCTGGCTGGAGCAGTACCGCCTCAATGCGCCTGCCCGCGTACTCAAAGGCGGCAAGGTCGATGGCAAGGTTGTGATCGGCTCGGGCGCGAACGCTGACTACAACAACCTCGACGCCCTCTTCTACGACGTGATCGCCAACCTGATCGACCCATGGCACCGCAAGGACCCGGGCATCGTAGTTATCCTGGGCAGCAACCTGGTGCACGACAAGTTCTTCCCGCTGGTGAACAAGGACCAGCCAGCGTCCGAGAAGATCGCTACTGACTTGATCTTGTCGCAGAAACGCGTGGGCGGTAAGCAACCGGTGGAAGTTCCGTATGTGCCGGACGGCTCCGCGTTGGTCACCAGTCTGGAGAACTTGGCGATCTACTGGCAGCTCAATGGTCGTCGCCGCTACACCCAGGAAAACCCAAGCAAGAACCGCGTCGAGAACTTCGAGTCGAGCAACGACAGCTATGTCATCGAAGACTACGGCCTCGGCTGCCTGGTCGAAAACATCGAGCTGGAGTCCTGATGCCATGGCCCTGAGCCCAGCTAAACGCCACTTCATCAACGCAACCGCGGCCTTGGAGGCCGCGGCCACTGCACCTGCAGCGCTCATGCAGGGTCTGAACGGCTACGAAATCCAGCTTGCGCAGCTGCAGCAGGACATGCTGAGGCTGTCGAATATCCAGTCGCTAGAAGCCAAGGCTCAGCTCAAAGTGGCCCTGCTGCCTACCTATGAGCCCTACATCGAGGGTGTTCTCAGCTCCGGCCGCGGTGCGCAAGACGATGTCCTGGTCACCGTGATGGTATGGGCGTTCGACGCCGGCGCCTGGAAGACCGGCCTTGATATCGCTGAGTACGTCCTTCAGCACGGCCTCAAGATGCCCGATCGCTTCAATCGCAAGACCGCTTGCGCGGTTGCCGAGGAGGTGGCCGAAGGCGCATCCAAGGCCCTGAATGCTGGAAATGCTTTCCCGATCGAAGTCCTCACTCGCACCGCCACGCTCACCAGCGACGAAGACATGCACGACCAGGTGCGATCCAAGCTGATGCGCGCTCTCGGCAGGGCAACCTTGTTCGGTCTCGACGAGGAAAACCCTGGTCAGCCTGGTCAGGTGCAAGCCGGCATCGAGCTACTCAACCGCGCTATCGAGCTGTACGACAAGTGCGGTGCCAAGAAAGAACTGGAGGCGGCCGAACGCCTGCAGAAGAAACTTGCCGACAAAGTCGGCTAACCGAGCGTCCCCGCGCACCCCGGCGGCTCGGGGCGGATCAGCGGCCATTGGCTCAGCTGTGAAGCCCCGACCACCGCCGACCTATTCCAGAGCACGCGATCATGAGTGGATTTATTGCCGGCGCCCCAGTGGCCGCGGGCCTGATCAGCAGCGACCCGTTCTGGCCAGGGATTGACCTGGACGAGCTGCGGGCAACCCTGCGCATCGACTCCAGCGTCTCCCTGGCCCGCCTCGAAACTGCGGTCGTTGCCGCAATTATCAACGTCAATCGCGAGTTGAGCGCCTGGCGCCTCGGGAAACAGGCCCAAGGTATTGCAGCCCTGGTGGATGTCCCAGGCGAGAAGATCCAGAACAAGTCCGAATACGAACACCTGTACCTCCGTGCAGTCCAGGCAGCAGCTGGGGCTGAGGTGTGTGAGCGGTACCGCGGCTACGACACCACCGCCAGCGGCTCCAAAAATGCCGACGAAATCACCCCAACGATCGACGATTACCGGCGCGATCAGCGCTGGGCCATCCGGGACTTCCTGGGAAAATCGCGAACAACAGTAGAGCTACTGTGATGGCTGAGCAGAAGCGCACCCAGCAAAACGACACCGTCGACGCCCTCTGCTGGCGGCACTACGGCCGAACGGCCGGTGTGGTCGAGGCCGTGCTCAATGCCAACCCCGAGTTGGCCAACCACGGTGCCGTGCTGCCCGCCGGCCTGCTCATCACCCTGCCCGATATCCAGACATCGGCGCCCGAGCGCCAGATGGTGAGCCTATGGGACTGATCGTACCCCCCACTTCACCAAGGAAGGAAAACCATGCCTGACCGTCCCGATACGTGGGCGTTTTTCGCCACCTGGCTTGAGCACAACTGGCCGAGCCTGTACGCCGGCGCGCTTGCCATCGTCATTGCTTCGCTGCGGGTGATCTACGGCGGCGGAAAGCTCCGCCAGCTGATCATTGAGGCTCCGCTATGTGGCGCCCTCGCACTGTCCGCCAGCAACGGCCTGTCGCTAGTTGGCATTCCCCTAACTGCCGCGCCGTTCTTCGGCGGCCTGATCGGTCTGCTGGGCGTCGAGTTCATCCGGGCTGCAGCAAAAAGGTTCTTCATGCGTAAGGAGCAACAGTTGTGATCACTCTTCGCCACGGCGACCGCTCCCAGGCGGTTCGCGAGTTGCAGCGCAAGCTGAATGCCAACGGCGCCAAGCTGGTCACCGACGGTGACTATGGCGATTCCACTGAAGGCGCCGTGCGCGCCTACCAGTTGAAGGTTGGTCTGGTATCGGATGGGGTGGCCGGGCCCAAAACTCAGGCCAGCCTGATGGGACTGGATGTCCAGAAGCTGCTGAAACACTCCGATCTGGTCAAAGCATCCCAGCGCCTCGGTGTTCCAGTAGCCGCGGTGTACGCCTTGAACGAGGTCGAATCCCAAGGCTGTGGCTTCTTCGACAACGGCAAGCCGGCCATCCTGTTCGAGCGCCACGTCATGTACGAACGCCTCCAGGTTGCGCGAAGTGGGGCGGATGACCAGGAGCAGTTGCGCCGGCGCGCCGCCGACCTGGCCAAGCAAGCGCCCAACCTGGTCAACCCCAAGGCTGGCGGTTACATCGGCGGTACCGCCGAACACCAGCGCCTGGCGCAGGCCATCCAGTTCGACGAGCAGGCAGCTTTGGAGTCGGCCAGCTGGGGCGGCTTCCAGGTGATGGGCTACCACTGGAAAAGGCTCGGTTACCCCACTCTGCAAGACTTCGTGGCAGCAATGCGGCGCAGCGAAGCGGAGCAGTTGGAGGCATTCGTCCGGTTCATCGAAACCGATCAGGTGCTACACAAGGCGCTGAAGTCCTTGAAGTGGGCCACTGTGGCGAAGCTCTACAACGGTCCCAACTACCAGCGAAACCTGTACGACGTGAAGCTTGAGCGCGCCTTCGAGCGTCACCAGGACCGTGCGCTTGCGCAGGGGGCCGCATGACCTACAAAGAGCTGCTCGAAGGCCTCGCGGTGCACCGTCTCCAACCGAACGATGTCCTGGTCTTACCGGAAGATTTCGACCAGGGCCATTTCGAAGAGCTTCGGAAAGCCCTGCACCAGCTCAAGGCCTCGCCTTGCCTGATTGTCATCGGTGATGTGGAGAAGCTGGACGAGTCCGACATGAACGCACTGGGCTGGTACCGGAAATGATCGACCTGCGCCCTGCCCCGTTCCTGCTCGCCGGCGCGATTGCAATACCGCTCGTTCTCACCCTGGCGGTCTGGGGCATCGACCAGTATCTGGATGCCAGCGATGCAAAGACCAAGCTCCTCGAGGAGCAGATCGGCGCCGCGCAGACGACGGCAGAGCGCAATCTCGCCAACATCAACGAACTGATAGCCACCCTGACGACCGTCCGCGACGGCCAGGCCAAGCTGCTGATGCTCCAGGGCGAGCTGCGCACGGGCCTGGCGCAGCGCGAGCGCCAGATCGAGGACCTCAAGCATGAAATCAAGGAACTGCAGGAGTGGGCTGACCGCCCTCTGCCTGGCGCTGCTCGCCGGCTGCGCGAAAGACCAGCCATCATCGGCGCCGACGCTTACCGTAAATGGTTGTCCGGTAGTGGTGCCGTGCACCCTGCAGGCGACAGCCCCGACCAGCAACGGCCAGTTGCTGACTGACCAGGAGCGCACCGAGCTGGCCTGGGCCGAATGTGCCGCCCAGGTCGACCTCATCTATCAGCACCAGGTGAAGCATGAACAAACCCGATAGCTTGCGTAAGCACCTGCTGGAAGCCGTGCCCGGGCTGGCCAACAACCCGGACTGCCTGCTGATGTTCATCGACGAGGGCAAGGTCCGCTCAATCGCCACGGCGGCGCTGTCCTTCGAGTACGGCTATAACCTGCAAATCATCCTGACCGACTATGCCGGCCACCCCGATAGTGTCTTCATCCCGCTGCTGGCCTGGATCAGGATCAATCAGTCGGAGCTGATGGAGAACCTGAGCAAGTCGGCCGATGGAGTGAAGTTCGAGGCCGACATCCTGGACAACAGCAAGGTCGACTTCAGCATCTCACTGGCCCTGACCGAGCGGGTGATAGTGAAGGATGTAGACGGCGTGCAGACGGTGAAACACGCCGGCGAGCCGCAGCGCAACCCGAACTGGCCGGGTGAAGGCCCGGAATGGATCGTGCCGAATGTCTGACCTTAACGCCTTAGAAGACTGGGCCGGTCCGATCCTGCGCCGGCTGGAGCCTGCGGGCCGGGTCAAGCTGGCACGCTCCCTGGCGCAGCAACTGCGCCGCAGCCAACAGCAACGGGTGGCCGCCCAGCGCAATCCTGACGGCTCGGCCTTCGCCCCGCGCAAGCCCCATAAACTGCGTGA
Organism: Pseudomonas sp. LAIL14HWK12:I10; assembly: GCF_900184205.1. NCBI lineage: Bacteria > Pseudomonadati > Pseudomonadota > Gammaproteobacteria > Pseudomonadales > Pseudomonadaceae > Pseudomonas > Pseudomonas sp. LAIL14HWK12:I10. The sequence goes on from NZ_FXWU01000003.1 coordinate 575,065, forward strand.
AAAGGCAGGCCGGGTGAAGCGCAAGGCCAAGATGTTCCAGAAGATGCGCACCGCGGCCTACCTGAAGGCCAGCGGCGACGGCCGCGCGGTGACGGTTGGCTTCGTCGGCCGGATCGCCAAGATCGCCCGCGTTCACCAGTACGGCCTGCGCGATCGCGTGGCACCCCGCGGCCCTATGGCCAATTACGAAAAACGGCAACTGCTGGGCCTGAGCAGCGCCGACCTCGATCTCATCCGCGACGGCATGCTCGCGCATATCAGCCTGTAACCCCCCTTCCTACAAGCCGGCCAGGCTGCGCCCGCGCGCGTGTAGCGCGATCCTCGCCGGCATGAACGACATCGCCGAACTCAACCGCCTCGTAGAAAACCTGATCCGCCTTGGCACCATTGCCGAGGTGCAGTTCTCGCCGCCCCGGGTAAAGGTGAGTACCGGCGGCATCATGACAACCTGGTTGCCCTGGATTGCCCTGCGCGCCGGCGCCGACCAGGTGTGGGACCCGCCCACCGCCGGCGAGCAGGTTCTGCTGTTCTCCCCCAGCGGCCAGCTGGCCAACGGCGTGGCCGTTAGCGGGCTGTTCAGCGACAAAATTCCCGCCAACGGTAACCGCGCCGGCCTGTATCGCCGGACTTTCGCCGACGGCGCCGTGATCGAGTACGACAGCGAGGCCCACCACCTGAGCGCCGTGCTGCCCGAGGGCGGCACCACCAGCCTGATCAGCAAGGGCGGCATCCGCATTGAAGGGCCGATTACCCACATTGGCGACTACACCCAGACCGGCAACCAGGACATCACCGGTGAGGTGACCGTGTCCGTCGATGTAGTGGCCGCCGGCATCAGCCTGGTCGAGCACACCCATGGCGGCGTCATGCCAGGCCCGGGTTCCACAGGGCGCCCCCAATGAACGTCTTCACCGGTGGCGCAATAGCCAACAGCGAGCATATCGCCCAGTCGATCGCGGACATCCTCACCACGCGTATCGGTACCCGCGTTATGCGCAGGGAGTACGGCAGCCTGCTGCCCGACCTGGTCGACCACCCATCCAACGACGTGACCCGTCTGCGGGCTTATGCCGCCACCGCCATGGCGCTGATCCGCTGGGAGCCGCGCATCCTGGTTCACCGCGTCCAGCTGCAGAGCGCGACCCTGCAGGGCAAAGCCGTGATGGACATCGAGTGCACCGTCGTTGACTCGAATGAACCCCTGAGCCTGAGCATTCCGCTCCAACTGGGAGCCATCGTATGAGCACCTGGACGCCGATCGACCTTTCCCTACTGCCCGAACCCACTGTCGTTGAGATCCTGGACTTCGAGGCGATTCTCGCCGAGCGCAAAGCCTACCTAGTGAGCCTGTGGCCCGAGGCCGAACAGCCTGACATCGCCCGCCGCGTCGAGCTGGAATCCGAGCCGCTGGCCAAGCTGGTCCAGGAGAATGCCTACCGCGAGCTCATCTGGCGTCAGCGCGTCAACCAAGCAGCACTGGCAAACCTACTGGCCTACGCAACCGGCAGTGACTTGGAGCAGCTGGCAGCCAACTTCAACGTCGGGCGCCTGCTCGTCACCCCGGCCCAGCCCAACGCCCTCCCGCCAGTATCCGCCGTCTGGGAGACCGACGACGCCCTGCGGGAGCGGACCCAGATGGCCATGGAGGGGCTCAGCACCGCCGGCCCGCGCAACGCCTACATCCTCCACGCCCGCAACGCATCCGGCCGAGTGGCCGATGCCAGTGCAATCAGCCCGGCGCCGGCCTGTGTCACCGTCAGCGTGCTGGCCGTGGATGGGGACGGCACGCCAGATGAAGAGCTGCTCAACCTGGTGCGCGTTGCGCTGAATGACGAAGACGTGCGCCCCCTGGGTGACCGGCTCACCGTCCAAGCCGCGCAGGTCCTGCCCTACACCATCAACGCCACCATTCACATGGGCAGCCTGACCGCCGAGGCCGAACTGATTGAAGTACAGGCGCGGGAGCGGCTCACCAAGCTGGTAACGCAACGCCGCCGCTTGGGCCTGGACATCCGCCGCTCTGCCCTCGATGCCGCCATGCACGTCGATGGTGTCCGTTTCGTTGAGTTGCCCGGCTGGGCCGACATCGTGCCAAACGAGACCCAGGCGCCCTGGTGCACAGCCATCAACCTCACTGTGGTTGAGGTCGGCTTGTGAGTACCTACGAGCCATTGCTGCCGAGCAACGCCAGCTTGCTGGAGCAGCGCGCGGCTGAGGCCCTGGCCGAGATCCGCCGGGTGCCGATCCCGTTGCGTGATCTGCTCAACCCGCAGACCTGCCCCGAGCACTTGCTGCCCTACCTGGCCTGGTCGTTCAGCGTCGATCGCTGGCATGCCGACTGGCCTGTCGAGACCAAGCGCAAGGCGATCACCGACGCCTACTACGTCCACGCCCACAAAGGGACCATTGGCGCGCTGCGCAGGATCGTCGAAACCCTCGGCTATGCGCTGGAAATCAACGAGTGGTGGCAGCAGGAGCCACAAGGCACACCCGGCACCTTCTACATCGGGATCGACCAGCGCGATCAGCCGATGCCTGACAGTACCCAGCGTGAGCTGCAGCGCCTGGTTGAAGACACCAAGCCAGTCAGTCGGCAATTCGACCACATCACCATCAGCGGCCGCCTGCTCGGCCCTGGCGACATGGCTGCTGCACTGAGCAGCTCCGATGCCGCCGACCTCATCTACCCCAAACGATTCGTGACCGAGGTGGCGCCGCGTGAACGTCCGCTGCTGCGGTTTCACGCCTTCGTCAACAAGACCCTACCCGAGGCAGTAAATGGCAAATAACGAGACGATCCCCGAACGGGAAGAGACCATGGTCGCCAAAGCCGAGGCTGCGACAGCCCTGTTTGAGACTTTCGTGCACGGTGATGAAAACACGCGTGTCGATACCGAAGGGGGCGCCGTCCCCAGCATTGCCATGCAGGCCAAGGCCACCAAAGAATCGGTCATGGCTGCACTGGAGAACGTGGCCGCGCAGATGGCCGGGGCGATGGTCTACAAGGACATCGCCGCCGGCCTGCTCGGTACTGTCGACGGCGCTTTCTTCAGCGTGCCATCGGCGAACGACCTGGAATACCTGATCCTCTACCAGAACATGAACGGCGTAGAGGAAGAGCGGGCACGCTATCCAAGCGCGGCTGCAGCGATGAATGCCCTGATCATGGCCAGGGTCGCGTTCGGCATGTCGATCTCGGAGTCCATCGACCCAGAGATGCCTTGGGGTGTGTTTGGCAAAGGCTTCAAGCCAATCCTGGGGGTGAACGCAAACGGCACGGTGCACGCGATTCTGGACAAGATGCCCGGTTTGGATGGCCTGGGTGACTGGGCTTTCTCCATGCGCGGCAAGAACGATGTCGTTCTGTTCGGTATCCGCTACGACGGCTATGTCCACATCCATGGGGCACTTTCCACAATCCCCCTGGCTTTCCTCGACGGACCAGTAGGCGGCAAAGATGTCTTCGTGCTGGTTGGCGGCGAGCCTTACCAGGTCACCTCTACGGGCGACAACTTTTCGGTGATGTCGACCTCTGACGTGGTCAATTACATCTCTCGGGAGGGCGGTATATCGCAGAAGAGCGCGCCATTCCCCATGCCCGGCTCCGTGGCGTCGTTCGTCAAGAACCTGGTGCACGTCCTCGGTTACGGACAATCGCTGTCCATGGGCGATACCAGCACGGTGGTGACCAAGCAGCCGCCGGCGGCAAACCGATTGCTGACCATCCAGGATGGCGTTCGCCTGACCGATCAAGAGAAGGTGCTTACCAATGACATGGTCGTGCCATTCAAGCCGATGGTCAGCAAGGACAGCGAAGTGCCGGTGGTCCAGCTTTCCGCGCAACTGAACCGCACGCGCAGTCTTCGGGGCGACGTAGGCCTGCTGACCAGCGCGCATGGCCGGAATGGTCGGGCGATCGCCAGCCTGAGCAAGGGCACGAAGTACTACCAGAACCTTCTGACCGCAGTGGCTTCGGCAAAAGCTGAGGCAACCCGCCTGGGGTTGGGCTACCGCGTCCCGTTTGTCGATTGGATTCAGGGCGAGGCTGATAGCCGGATGACCCTGCAGCAATACCTGACGCCGCTGCTGCAGCTGCAAAGCGACCTCGATGCCGACATCCGCGCCATCAAAGGTGACGATGAACCGGTGCGCCTGCTGCTCGACCAGGTCAGCAACTTCACCAACTACAACCTAGAAACCGGCTACGTACCGCTAGCCCAGCTGCAGGCCGCGCTCGACTACCCCGAACGCGTCGTCTGCGCTGGTCCGAAATACTGGGTACCGACCAACACCGATGGCACGCACCTGACCGGCGACAGCTACACCCGTATCGGTGCAATGCACGCCCGGGCGGCCAGTGCGCTGATCAACGGCGGCACTTGGCTGCCAACCCATGCCGTGTCGGCGAAGCGAAACGGTGCCACCGTCATCGTGCACTTCCATACGCCACAAGGCCCGCTGCAAGCCGACACCATCAGCGTGAAAGACCCTGGCAACTGGGGGGTTCGCTACTTCGACGACAGCGACAGCGCTGAAGTCGTGCGCGTGCGCCTGATCGGCGACAACAGCGTCGAAGTCACCCTCAACCAGGTTCCGACCGGGCAGAGCCAGATGATCGGCATTGCCGACGCAGGCCTGGCCGGCCAGCACGGCGGACCTGACACCGGTGCCCGCGCCTGCCTGCGCGACAGCAGTCCCGACCTCGATGCCTATGGCCGCCCGGTCTTCAACTGGGCCTGCCACCAGCAAATCACCGTTCAAACCATCGCTTAACCACAGACTTCAAGGACTCACACCATGCCAGGTCAATTCATCTACCTGCCCGACGTCGAACCAGCAGCAACCGCCAACTCGCCGCGGATTATCCAGACGCTGGCGGATTCCATCGCGCTCAACACCCCGGGGCTGAAGCATGTGGTCAGCGCCCGTGCGATGACTGTGGGAGCGACAGGTATCCAGGCCCGCTGCCGATACACTGGCGCCGCGCTGTCTGCTCGGGGGCTGAACGCTGATCGCTTCGAGATCACCACGGTCAATGGCATGAAGGCATTGGGCTCCGGCCCTGCCGCCTCAGGCGGCCAAGGCGCGATTGCCGGCCTCGCCCTGCCGGTGGGCAGTTTGACGCCGTCGTATACCCAAGTCCTGGTGCTCAACCTGGATGACCTGGACCGCCAGGGCAACTACCTCACCAACGTGCTGTGCGGATTCAACGGCGAGACCTATATCCGCCGAGTGCTCCGCCACTACGGCGTCCTCTACGAGAACCCGGCCGGTGCTGGCAAGTTCAACATCGGCGCCAGTGACAACTATGTCATCACCATGGACCCGCCTGCTGGCCCGTGGATGGTCATCGTGCTCGACTTCGATAGCTCAACCCGCAGGATGTCGATGGCGATCAACCAGGCCGAGGTATTCAGTTCGGCGATTAACACCACGGCATTCACCCCTCCGGACGAAACGGCTTACCTGGAGCTCGGCTACCACGTCAGCAACCGAGGCCTGCGCAATTCGAAGATCGGCGACCTCTACACCTTCGGCGAATCGCTGCTGGCAAACGCCATCACCAGGCAGCAGCTGCAGGCGCTGGTAGAGGCGCTGGTTGATGAATACTCCATTGCATAGCGAGAGGCGCCATGTCTGATTACTTCTGCCTTTTGACGCCCGCCGGGCGGACGAAGCTCGCCCAGGCCGCTCTGTTGAATCAGCCCCTGCTGATCACCAGGATGGCTGTCGGTGACGGCAACCCCCTGGAGGAGCCGCCGACTGAAGAGCAAACTGTCCTGGTGCACGAGGTTTACAACGCGCCGCTGAACAAGCTGTACGCGCCGGTGGAAGACGGCTCAGTGGTGATCGCCGAAATGGCGATCCCCACGAACGCTGGGGGCTGGCACGTAAACGAGATCAGCCTTGAAGACGACACCGGCACCGTCATTGCGATCGGCAACTACCCCCTGACGTGGAAGCCCCCCTACTCTAGCGGTACCGGCCGGGTGCTGCTGATCCGCATCATGCTCGATGTCAGCAATGCCGAGGACATCGCCCTGATCATCGACCCGGCGGCCGTGATGGCGACAGAGCTGCACGTACGCCTGGTGGTGGAGGATCTGCGGCAGCACGTCGACGAGCCGACCGGTGTTGCCGCCGGCACCTACACCAAAGTCCAAGTCAATGTCCGCGGCCAAGTGGTGCAGGGCTGGAACCCGACGACTCTGGCGGGCTACGGCATCCAGGATGCCTACACCCAGGCCGATATCGACTGGCTGTTGTCGAAGAAGGCCAACAACGCGATAACTCTGGCCGGCTACGGCATTGGCGATGCCTACACGAAAGTTGAGGTGAACGGCTTCCTGGACACCAAACAGCCGAACCTGGGCTACACCCCGGTTCAACAGGGCGGCGGTACCAACCAGGGCAACACCAAGATCTACCTGGGATGGGCGACCGACCACCTGCGGGCGCAGGCGGGAACGCAGGACCTGGGGCGGGTGTGGACTGAGGTCAACCGACCGAAGAACACAGCGGCCTTTGGCAACCCGGCCTGGTGGCGCTGTGCTGACACCGGTACCGTCCGCCAGCGCGGCGTGGCGCCGATCATGACCAACGTCATGGAGCAGCGGGTTACCTTCCCGGCAGCCTTCGCAGAGACGCCGGTGATCACGCTCGGCGGGGTGACCTCGACCGCCGACGTTAACCCCAGCATTGAGAACAAGACCGAGATACAGGCCAGCATCGTGGCGTACGACAACACCGGATTCACCCTGGCCAGCCGCCGCCTGGGCGGATCTGACGTGGACTACGTCACTGTGATGTGGCAAGCAGAGGGCCGAGCATGAGAATTTTCTACCGTGCCATTGATGGCGGTTTCTACTTCGAAGAGTGGTTTGGCCCGCGTGAGATCCTGGTACCGGACCCGGAATGGCAGGGCGAGGGCGACGACCAGATCGCGCCCCTCGTCGTCATTGCCAACCCAGACTGCCGACTGCCTGCAGCTGACGAACTGGTGGAGATCAGCGCTGAATTACACCAGGAGCTGCTGGCCGGCGAGCAAATCGGCCTGGTGATCAGAGCAGATGAGCAAGGTTTCCCGGTCAGTGACTCAGCAGATCCGGCCTCTGCCGAGCAACTGGCCGAGCTCGAACGCCTTTGGCGCGATACGATCCTGACCGCGACCGATGCCCTGGTGCAGCGACACCGGGACGAAGTCGAAGCTGGCAGCGACCCCACGCTGACGCCCGAGCAGTACCAGGAGCTGCAGGCCTACCGGCTCGCGCTCCGTGACTGGCCGGAAAATGAAGCATTCCCGTCGAAGCTGGATCGACCGGCGGCACCGGCCTGGCTGGCCGGCCAGTTGTAAAGCCCCCGCCTACAAGCCGCCTTGCTCGTCTCGGGCGCGCGCGTGCAGCAGCCTGTGCAGGTATCCCACTCCACTGCACAGGCACTTCCCATGGCCGACTACCTCCACGGCGTCCGGGTCATCGAGCTCACCGATGGCACTCGCCCGATCCGCACCATCCCCACCGCTGTTATTGGACTGGTCTGCACCGGCGAAGACGCTGATGCAGCTACCTTCCCCCTGAACACACCAGTTCTGGTCACCAACGTGCAAACCGCCGTGGGCAAGGCCGGAACCACCGGCACGCTGAAGAGCAGCCTGCAGGCCATTGCCGACCAGACCAAACCCTACGTCATCGTCGTGCGCGTCAAGGAAGGCGCAACCGAAGCCGAAACCACCAGCGCTTTGGTAGGTACCACCACGGCGGACGGCAAGTACACCGGCATGAAAGCGCTGCTGACCGCCAAGGCCAAAGTCGGCATGGTGCCGCGCATTCTCGGTGTACCCGGCCTGGACAGCCTGGCCGTGGCCACCGCTTTGGTCTCGATCGCTCAGGACTTACGCGCCTTCAGCTACGTCAGCGCCTGGAACTGCAAGACCAAGGAAGAGGCGGTTGCCTACCGCGAGAACTTCGGCGCCCGTGAGGCGATGGTGATCTGGCCCGACTTCGAGAACTGGGACACCACCGCCAACGCCCAGACCAAAGCCTCGGCAGTGGCCCGGGCCCTCGGACTGCGCGCCAAGATCGACCAGGAGGTCGGCTGGCACAAAACCCTGTCCAACGTCGCCGTCAACGGCGTGACCGGTATCAGCGCCGATGTGTTTTGGGACCTGCAGAATCCGGCCACCGACGCCAACTACCTCAACTCCAACGAGGTCACCACCCTCATCAACGAAAGCGGCTATCGCTTCTGGGGCAGCCGGACCTGCTCGGAAGACCCGCTGTTCGCGTTTGAGAACTACACCCGCACCGCACAGATCCTGGCCGACACCATGGCCGAGGCGCACATGTGGGCTGTGGACAAACCAATGACCCCCACCTTGGTCAAGGACATCATCGAGGGCATCAACGCCAAATTCCGCGAGCTCATCACCGCGGGCTATCTGATCGGTGGCAGTTGCTGGTACGCCGAGGAAGCGAACGGCAAGGACACGCTGTACGCCGGCAAGCTGACGCTGGATTACGACTACACCCCGGTTCCACCTCTGGAAGACCTGACCTTCCGCCAGCGCATCACAGACAGCTACCTGATGCAGTTCGCCAGCAGCATCAACGCCTAATCGGAGATAACCAGCATGGGTATGCCCAGCAAACTCAAGAACCTCAACATGTTCAACGACGGCAACAGCTACCTGGGCGTAGTGAAGACCGTCACCTTGCCGCCCCTCGGCCGGAAAATGGAGAGCTACCGCGGCGGCGGCATGAACGGCCCCGTGAAGGCCGACCTGGGCATTTCGGATGACGGCATCCAGCTCGAATGGACCACGGGCGGTCTTGACCTGGTCTCGCTGCGTCAGTTCGGTGCCATCGGTGCAGCGGCCTTCGGCCTGCGCTTCTCGGGCGCGTACCAGCGCGACGACACGGGCGAAGTCTCCACCGTCGAGGTCGTGGTGCGCGGCCGGCACGAAACCATCGAGATGGGCGAAGCCACTCCTGGTGAAGACACCGAACACTCCATCAGCACCACCTGCAGCTACTACAAGCTGGTCGTCGACAACGAAGACATCATCGAGATCGATCTCTTGAACTTCATCGAGAAGGTCAACGGCGTCGACATGCTCGAAGCCCAGCGCCGCGCCATCGGCCTCTAACTCCTCCGCACACAAGGAATCACCATGGACACCGTCGACAACAACGCCGAAAACCTCGAATCGCAGGGCCAAGCCACCGGCCAAACCACGGTCGAGGTCGAAGCGAACGCAGCACCCGCCAACCCGAACACCGTCCGCCTGGACACCCCGATCAAGCGTGGTTCGCACTTGCTCGAAGAAATCACCCTGCGCAAACCGGCCTCGGGCGAGCTGCGCGGCATTCACCTGGCCGAGCTGCTCAACATGGACGTCACCAGTCTGATCAAGCTGCTGCCGCGCATTACTCAGCTGACCGCCCCTGAAGCAGCCCAGCTCGACCCTGCCGACCTGGTGGCCATCGGGGTGAAAGTCACCGGTTTTTTGCTGCAGAAGCAAACGAAGACGGACGCCTCCCTGCTTGCGTAGAAGACGCCATGGCCGATCTGGCCGTGGTTTTCCACTGGGGGCCGGCAGACATGGACCTGCTGAGCATCACCGAACTGATGGATTGGCGCGAGCGTGCGCGGGTTAGGAGCGGCAACAATGGCAAATGATCTACGGCTGAGGGTGGTGCTGGACGCGGTCAACAAGGCCACCGCCCCACTGCGGGAGATCAACCAGAGCGGGCATCAAACCGCCCAGGCGCTCAAGGCCACCCGCGAGCGCCTCAAAGAGCTGAACGCACAGCAAAAGGACGTCAGTGCGTGGCGTCAGCAGCACGCCCAGGCACGCCAGACCGCTCAGGCCCTGGATGAAGCCCGGGCAAAGGTCCGGCAGATGGGCAAGGACATGTCCGCTGTCGAGAACCCCACCAAACAGATGACGGCCGAGTTTCAGGCCGCCATCAGGGCCACCAATGCGCTGAAGCAACGGCAGCAGGAAGAGCAGGAGGCGCTGCGGGGATTGCAGCGCCGGCTCGGCGAAGCCGGTATCAGCACGCGCAACCTGAACCAGCACAATGCGGCCATGCGCCAGGGAATGACGCAGGCCAATCACGCGATCGAGCAGCAAGAGGCCAAGCTCAAGCAACTGGCGGCAACTCAGCGCAGAGCGGCCGAGGCCAAGGCCCGGCTGGAGAAAACCCAAGGACGGGCCGCCAGCATGGCCGGTGCCGGTGCAGTAGGGATCGGCGTCGGCGTTGGGATGGGCATGGCCGGGGCAACCCTCATGGCGCCCCAGATGGAGCTTGCCCGGCAGGGATCGCTGGTCGCAGCTCAGTCCGGAGATTCACCCGAGCGTGCCGGCCAGTACGCACAGATCATGCGCAACATCCGCACTGACGGCCAAAGCACCGACATTGCCGAGATCAGTGAAGCGGTATCGGCAGCAAAAAGCACGCTTGGCTCGCTGGGCACACTGGGTGATCAGGAGCTTGATGCTGCCTCTCGGAAAGCCCTGGACCTCTCCAAAATCATGGGCATCGACGTAGCCGAAAGCATTCAGATGGTCGGCATCCTGATGAAGAACGGCCTGGCCAAGAGCAGCGACGAAGCGTTCGACCTGGTCGCCGCCGGCATGCAGAAGGTCTCGACGCAAATGCGGGGGGAGATCCCCGAAATCTTGCACGAATACTCGACTCACTTCCGTGGGATGGGCTTCAGCGGATCGGAGGCAATGAGCCTGCTGGTGAAGATGTCCCAACAGGGCAAGTTCGCCCTGGACAAAACCGGAGACGCGATCAAAGAGTTCTCGATCCGTGGCTCCGACATGTCGAAAACCAGCACCGAGGCCTACGCCTCGATCGGGCTCAACGCCGGGAAGATGTCCACTGCGATCGCCAAAGGTGGCGACGACGCCCGCCAGGCGCTGCAGAAAACCGCACAAGCGCTGCTGCGCATCAAAGATCCGGCCGAGCGTTCCAACGCGGCCATCGCATTGTTCGGCACGCCGGTTGAGGACTTGGCAATCGACCAGATTCCGGCCTTCCTCCAGGCGCTGGCAGCAACCCAGTCTTCGCTGGGCGAGACCGCCGGCGCCGCCGATAAGATGGGAAAGACCTTCCGCGACAACCTGTCGGGCGACCTGGACAAACTCACCGGCAGCTGGGGTGCGCTTATAGGCACGCTGATGGACGGCCAGAATGGTCCACTGCGAGAAATGGTGCAGTCAGTGACGGAAGTCACTGGCACGGTACGCACCTGGATCGAAGCGAACCCCGAGCTGGCTTCGGGTATTGCCAAAGGTGCAGCAGCGCTAGCCGTTCTCGTCACTGGCATGGGTGCACTCACCATTGCCCTGGCCAGCATGCTGGGACCATTTGCGATGGTCCGGTACGGAATGACGCTGTTCAGCATCAAAGGGGCCTCGATGCTTCCGGTGCTTGGCAAGCTGGCAACTACGCTGCGCGGCGGGCTGCTTACGGCAATTCGAGCGGTAAGCATCGCCTTATGGGGGCTTTCGGCCAACCCGGTGGCAATTGCCATTGCCGCAGTCGTGGCCGCGCTGGCCGGGGCTGCCTATCTGATCTATCGCAACTGGGACCAGGTGAAGCAGTACTTCACCAGTTCCTGGAACGAGATCCGTACGGGCTTCAGTGCAGGCATTGGCGGCATTCTCAGCGTGTTGGCGAATTTCAGCCCGATCGGCTTGATCTACCAGGCATTTGCCGGCGTATTGAGTTACCTAGGCGTAGACCTGCCAGCCCGGTTCACCAGCTTCGGCGGGATGATCGTCAGCGGACTGGTCAATGGTCTGGTCGCCGGTATGGGGCAGATCAAAGAGACCATCAGCTCACTCGGCGAGTCGACCATCGGTTGGTTCAAGGAAAAGCTAGGCATCCACAGCCCATCTCGGGTGTTTGCGGAGCTGGGCGGCTTTACAACTGAGGGCTTGGCCATCGGCCTCGATGCCGGCGCAAAAGCGCCGATCGACGCGGTCACCCGCATGGGCCGGCGGCTATCCCAAGCCGGCAGCTTCGACCTGAATGCGGCGGTACCGGAGCTGGCGAATAACCCGGGCGTATCGGCCGCCGGCGGCATCACCATGGACAACCGGCCACCGATCGGTGCCGCCCCGCCTGTGGTCAACGACAGTCACGACACCTACCACATCACAATCCCCGCGCCGGCCGGGATGGACCCACAAGCCATCGCCCGGGCCGTGGGGCTGGAACTGGATCGCCGCGACCGCGAGAAATCCGCCCGCCGGCGCAGCAGCCTATACGACCAGGAGTAACCAACCATGATGCTTGCCTTGGGCATGTTCGTATTCAGCCTGGACACCCTGGCCTACCAGGAGATGAACCGGCAAACCGATTGGCGGCACGCCAGCAGCAACCGGGTAGGAGCGCAGCCAGCCCGGCAGTTTGTTGGCCGCGGCGATGACAGCGTGACCCTACCGGGTGTGTTGCTGCCCGAGCTGGCGGGCGACATCACCTGCCTGGATGAACTCAGGGGGATGGCTAACACGGGCAAGGCCTGGCCAATGGTCGACGGCACAGGCCGTATGCGCGGTCTGTACGTCATCGAGAGCCTGAGCGAGGGACAAACGCTGTTCTTCCAGGACGGCACCCCACGCCGTATTGACTTCACCCTTTCCCTGCAGAGAACGGATGAGGGCCGTGTAGACCTGCAGGAAGGTACGGCCAACCGCAATTCCCGCATCCTGAGGCAGCTATCGTGACCGAGGAAGAACAACGCGTCGCCTCAGTCATGCGGGAAGCCCGGACTGCGCTCAAGCGGGATACAGCCTACCCGGCTCCCGCTTTCCGGCTGACAGTAGATGGCAAGGACATCGCCAAGCTCATCAGTCCGCGGCTTATCTCTCTACAGTTGACGGATAACCGTGGCATCGAGGCCGATCAGTTCAGCCTGAGCCTGAGCGACCACGACGGCCTGTTGGAGATACCGCCGAAAGGCGCGACGATTCGCCTGTGGCTGGGCTGGAGCGATACAGGCCTGGTCGACAAAGGCACCTACACCGTCGACGAAACCGAGCACAGCGGGTCACCGGATACGCTCAACATCCGGGCACGCTCTGCCGACCTGGGCAAGGGTTTGAAGACCAAGCGCGAGCGCAGCTGGAACAGCACCACGCTTGGCCAGGTGCTCACCGACATCGCCCGTGCCAGCGGCCTCAACACCAACATCGCGCTGGCGGTAGCTGAACGTGCAGTGAAGCACCTGGACCAAGCCAACGAGTCTGACGCAAACCTGCTCACCCGCCTCGGCGAGCTGCACGACGCGGTCATCACAGTCAAAGCTGGGAAGCTGCTGTGCTTACCAGCTGGTGGCGGTAAAACACCCAGCGGCTTGGCGCTTCCTCATGTGACGCTGACTCGGGCCGATGGCGACGGCCACCGGTTCCTGCAGGCCGATCGGGACAGCTATGACGGGGTGAAAGCCTTCTACTACGACGTGGGCAGCACGAAAAAGCAGGAAGCCATTGCCGGCGGCGGCGACAAGATCAAAGAGTTGCGTCACACGTATAGCGATCGGGACTCGGCACTCCGGGCTGCACGCTCGGAGCTCAATCGCCTGCAGCGCGGCAGTGCAACGCTTAGCTACAACCTGGCCAAGGGCCGCGCCGACCTGATCCCGGAACTGACCTACAGTCTGCACGGCGTAAAAGCGGAGATCGGCGCCATTGTCTGGTACGGCGGGAACGTACAGCACAGCCTCACAGCTGACGGCGGCTTCACCACCAGCCTGGAGCTGGAAAGCAAGCTGCCAGAGGATAGCGTTGCAGGCCTGTACGAAGAGCCAAAAGATGGGGGGTATACAGGAGCGGTGGCGTTTTACAAGGACAAGGCCACGGGTAAGGAGATCTCGGTAGTGGCGGGCGACGCGTCAAAACCAAAGCGCCTCTCGCGGGTTTACTCCACAAGGGAAGCGGCTCAGAAAGCAGCTGATCAATCGTGGACGAAACTCCAAGAAGCAAAAGAGAAGTAATGGCCCCCGGTTTCAGCCGGAGGCCACGGGCGCTTTAGGAATTATCTTGCTGCTCGAAGGCCTCGAGAATCATGGTGATTTGTCGTCTCTGCTCTGGCTTCCTGCGGCAGAACAGCCACACCAAACGAAACACGTCCTTAAAAGTTGGGCTCTTGCGATCCAGCATAGACACTCCATTACAAGCGCTCGGCACCACCATGGCACCGGACTAAACGCTTGGGAGTCACCTATTCTCTGCATGCCAGCGCGTGCCACCAGCCCAAAGTGATGGCCGCATGCCACTATTTTATGACTTCAACTTTTTGGCGCGCCGAGAGAATTCAACGAAAAGCGCTCAATCACTTGTCAGTGACAAACTCCTGTACAAATTCGGCGCGGGACGCTGCATTGTCATGCTGCTGGATAAATTGCTCTCGCCAGGCGCCAGGGTCGGATTTTAGGGCTGAAAGACTGATGTCGTAGTGCTGCTCAACTTGCGCTCTGCTCACGTCCAGAGTCTGTGCCTTGTGCGGCCTCGGTATGGTCATGGTGATCCGGTCCATGCCGGGCATGTCACGGAGTACCCGTACAGACTCAACAGCGAACACCTTGTTAGCCTTGTCACCCGTCTCGAAATAGTCCGGCTGACGATCGGGAATTTTGAACTCAATCGCCCCGGTCGAACCCGACTCCTTGGCAGATTTGACAACAGAAGACGAGAAGATCCGCTCTACCTTGTCGCTGAACTCGTCAGCCCAGGCATTCCCCGCCGACAATGCGATAACAGCTACCGCAGTGCCTTGTGCCAAAGCACGCTTGAAGAAATTCATTCCATGGATTCCATGCGCCCGCAGCCACCGGCCTGCGAACGCCAGAGATATATGGGCCGGCGCCCGCTTAAAGCTCGATCACTACTTGTGGAAGACTGCCAAGGCTTCACTAACCGAGTTCACCGTGGCCTTCGCTTCGGGGGTCATGCTTCGGTAGCGCTCAACAAGTAGGGCCTCATCGGCGGCAAGGCTGCCTGAACTCTGAGGCTTTCGTTCGCCAGTGACGACGTAAAGCACGTCCACACCCTTCTCGGCAACGGCCGACAGGTAGCTCGCATCAGGGCTTCTTTCACCCTTTTCGTAATTTATTTGCGTGGTTTTCCCCACGCCGCCTGCAGTCGCCAAGTCCGTCTGGCTAACGCCAAGACGCGACCTTTCTTCCTTCAGCCGATCGCCGATGGCCATTTTTTTAAACCTTAGGCATTGACTGGTCCAAATTATTGAACCATCATCACCGCTACATGAACACGTTTGAACACAGATGAACACTATGCCCGCCCCCCTTACGTTGGATCAAGCACGCGAAAAGCTCGATCGAGCCGGCATCTCCATCGCCGAGTTCAGTCGCAAACACAACCTCAACAAAAACCTGGTCAGTGACCTCCTCAACGGCCGTAAAAAAGGCCGGTTCGGAGAGGCCCACCGCGCAGCTGTTTTGCTCGGTATCAAGATCGGCGATATCGAAAAGTAATCACCCTGGCCCAAGGAAGAAACCAGAACATGAAGACCCCCGTTCTAGAAACCCTGCGCCAGGTTGTCAGCGCCGTTGTGTGCGCTTACCCGGGCGGCCGTGAGTGCGCTGCTGCACGCCTCGGATTCCAGCTGAAGCAGTTCGACAACCGTGTGTATGAAAACGCCGGCAGTCGCCCTTTGAGCTATGACCAGATCCACCTGCTCGAGCAGGTAGCCAACACTACTCACCTACCTGAGTTCATCGCTCGACTTTATGGCGGCATGTTCGTGCCACTGAGCAAAACAGAGGACCTGGACAACGTCGAGCTGTTCCGCCGATCGCTGAAGACCGACGCCAAGCTAGGTCACATCGATCAGCTCATCGCTGCAGCGATCGAGGACGGCGTTATCGACCCCTCTGAGGCGATGACCATCATCCAGGCCCTGACTCGCTACTTCGCCGCCCGCACCGCTGAAGTCGCTGCAACTATCCAGCTCTACAGCCCAGTAAATGCAAGGGGTGCGAAGTGAGCAGCGCCTACAAACTCGTATGCCCCCACTGCAACAGCAAGATGCGTATTCGGACCAGCGAAGGCACCCACATTTTCCTGCGCATTGCCTACCTGCAGTGCGTGAACGAGGCCTGCGGCTGGTCAGTACGGGCCCAGTTCGAAATGACCCATGAAATGAGCCCGAGCGGCATGCCGAACCCGTCTGTGCAGCTTCCCGTGGCGCCTGTCGCAATTCGCCGCCAGGCCATGAAATCCGCTTCATCCGACAACCAACCCGATTTGCTCGACCAGTTGGACATGGAGGCAGTAACCGCATGAACGCCATTGCCCTGACCACCAATCACGAAACCGACTACCGGGACGCCATGCAATGCGCTGCCGTGGCTTACCTCTTCCGGCGCGAAGGCCTGCACCTTTCTGGCGACCACCAGGTGCTGGATATCTGCAGCACGTACCTGGCCCAGTCGCTGGAGGTTCCAGCTCACCTGGTGCAACGCATCGCTGAGCTGGCTGTAGCTGAGTTCGAAAGCAAGACCACCAAGCGGCTGCAGATGATTGGGGTGTGCGCATCCAGTGGGATCTTCCGTCCAAGGCTCATCCTGTTGGACACGATCACCCAGCACCGATACCAGGTGCCGGCACGCTATTTACCGCGCCGCATGCTCCACCACCGCAACACCTGAAGTAACCCCGAACAACCCCCTTCCCTATGCCCCGTCCTGCGTGGGTAAGGGGAAACTGCATTCAATTGGTGGCAACCATGACCAAAATCACCATCCAGCTGGAGCTGGACGAGCAGCAGGCAGAGCGGTATCTGCAATGGCTCAACACCCAGTACAGCAGCACCATGGCCGAGGTTTGGCACTCGGATCGCTATCGCCACGTCCCAAGCGGCGAGCGCGGGCCCAAGGTACTTCGGGATGTTCCTCACCTGGTCGGGATTGGCCGCACCTGCCGCGAGCTGAAGAAGCAACTTGCATGTACTGGGGAGCGTTTCCAGTGAGCCGCCAGCCAATGGAACACAGCCTGCGCGCCGAGCTGCTGCGTCGCCTGCAGGATGACTACGGCCTCAGGCCAATCGCGAACACCGATTACATGCGCAAGGGCAAGTGCCCAACCTGCGGAAAGCCCGAACTCTACTCGCGCCAAGATGAGCCATGGTTCATCAAGTGCGGCCGGGGTAAGTGCGGCGATCAGTGGCACGTCAAGGAACTGTACGACGACCTGTTCGACGACTACAGCAAGCGCTACCCAACAACCCAAGAGGCACCGCGCGCCTCAGCTGATGCCTACATGCAGTACGCTCGCGGCTTCGACCTGAGCATGGTCAAGGGGTGGTATAGCCAGGACAACTACTGGGATCGGCCTCTCGGGATCGGTAGCGCCACAGTGCGTTTCAAGCTTGAGCACGGCGAGTACTGGGAGCGCCTGATCGATCAGCCTCACCGTTTCGGCAAGAAGAAGGCACGATTCGCCCCGGGCCAATCGCCGCGCGGTTACTGGTGGTGCCCGCCTTGCGTTGATCTGACCGAGGTAGATGAGCTGTGGATCGTCGAGGGCATTTTCGACGCCATTGCACTGGTGCACAACAACGTCGACGCCGTGTCTGCTATGAGTTCGGGCGCCTTCCCGTTCGAATCACTCAAGGCGCTGGCCCAGCAACGCAGAGACGCCGGCCAGAAGCTGCCTCGCTTAGTCTGGGCGCTGGATAATGAGCCTGGAGCCCACCGCTACACACGCAAGCATGCCGCAATGGCGCGCGACCTGGGCTACACCTGCCTGGCGGCGCAGATTCCCCAGAAGGGTCGAAAGGTCGACTGGAACGACCTGCACCAGCGCTGGCACTTCCTCGACACCGATAAGCGCCAAGATCAAGTCGACAAGGACCTGCGCGAGGCCCGTTATAACGGCAGCCTGCTGCTGGCCGACAGCGCTGCAGAAAAAGGCGTGCTGATGTACGACTGGCGAGAGCGCCAGGAATTTCACTTCTCGTTCGAGAACCGCCTGTATTGGTTCAAGATGGACGTGGAGAAATTCAACAAGGCGCAGCAGCAGCTGGACGAATCCGAGCGGCAGGAAGACCTGGTGCTCACAGATCGCCAGCGCCGCGACAAAGCACTGCGTCAATGCGGGGCGGTGATCGAGATCGCCAACTGCTTCCCGCAGGCCCTGTACTTCCAGCGCAATGAAGTGACGGATGAGTCCTGGTACTACTTCCGCGTCGACTTCCCGCACGATGAACCGAGCGTGCTGAACACCTTCACCGGTGGCCAGGTCGCAGCGGCAAGCGAGTTTAAGAAACGCCTGCTGGGCATGGCGGCCGGTGCTGTATTCACCGGGACCGGCTCCCAGCTCGATCGCATCATGCAGCATCAGCTATTCGGCCTGAAAACCGTCAAGACCATCGACTATGTCGGGTACAGCAAGGAACACAGCTGCTACGTGTTTGGCGACCTGGCCGTGCGCGGTGGCGTGCTGGAGAAGGCCAACGCCGAGGACTACTTCGAATTCAAAGGGCTGCGTCTAAAAACGCTGCAGAAGTCGATCCGCCTGGAGATCAGCCAAGACGCCACAAGCTACCGCCCGAACTGGTTCAACTGGCTGTGGACCTGCTTTAGCACCCAAGGAACCATCGCTCTCGCCTTCTGGTTTGGCTCTCTGTTCGCCGAGCAGATCCGTGCCGAGTTCCAGTCTTTCCCGTTTCTGGAGGTGACCGGCGAGGCCGGCGCTGGCAAGTCCACGCTGCTGATGTTCCTGTGGAAGCTGCTCGGCCGGCAGGACGAGGAAGGCGATGACCCGATCAAGATGACCAAGGCCGGCTTGCGACGCTGGCTGAGCCAGACTTCGGGCATGCCGGTGGTGATGTTGGAGGCCGATCGGAGCGATGCGGAAACTGGTGCAGCCAAGTCGTTCGACTTCGACCAGTTCAAACCGCTGTTCAACGGTCGAGGCCTTGGCCTGACTGGCGTCAAGAACGGGGGCAACGACACCAATGCCCCGCCCTTCCGCGCCACTCTGGTTTTCAGCCAGAACGCTCCGGTAGTCGCGTCTGAGGCAATCCTGACGCGGATCGTGAAGCTGCACTTTGTACGCCCTGACGTGACCAGCGAAAGCCGCTCGGCCGCTGACAACCTCAATCACCTGCAGGCCAGCGAAGTGAGCCACTTCCTGCTGATGGCCGCCAAGGCAGAACACAAGGTCATGGAAACCTTCCGCGCCCAGGTGAAGGTGCACGAGCAGGCCCTGCGTGAGCAACGCGAAATCCGCATCGAACGGATCATCAAGAACCACGCACAGATGATGGCCCTGGTCGACGCGCTGCGTGTCGTGGTGCCAATGAGCGACCGCCAACACGAAAGCACACTGCGCGAACTGCGAGCCATGGCCGTGGGCCGTCAGCACGCAGTGAACGCCGACCCGAAAGAAGTGGCCGAGTTCTGGGAAGTGTTCGACTACCTGCAATCGCTGAGCGAAGACCCGGTGGTGGACCACAGCAAGAACGCCGAGCTGATCGCCGTCCATCTCAACGAGTTCTGCGAGCGCGCGGCCGAGCACAAACAAAAGCTGGCTGACGCCACCACCCTGCGCACCTTGCTGCGCAACAGCAAGTCACGCCCCTTCGTGAGCAATAACCACGCCGTAGACAGCGCCGTGCGAGCGACATTCAACAGCCGCACAACGGCAGCGAACCTGCGGCCGACCACTGTGAAGTGCTGGACCTTTAAGGCCGCCAAGGCCGGATGAACCAATACCCGGTGCTGCAACACCGGGCTCAACCCCAAGGAGAAACGACATGCAACATCAAACCCCTCGATGGCTCACCCTGTTCGTCGATGCCCACGGCACAAAAGGTGTGATTGCGCTGGCCTGGTGGGTCGGCGCTCGCCATGCAGTGGATATCAGGGATCTGGACGGTTCATTCCCCTTCCTGCAGGTACTACCTTCTGGTCCACAGCCATCCGCTCTACTTGCAACACTCTCGATCCTTTCCGGCGTGCCTGAGACACCGATGATCAGCACTGCTGCATGTACACCGTCTGCCCTGAATCGGACCCTGTTTGCTGAAACGGGTATTCCGCTGGTGATCGAGGAAGTGGCGCAACCTGCTAGTTCCGCCTTCGACTGGGATTCGCTGAAACCGCTGTTCAACAACTGCATCTGGGGCGCGATCAGCCGAAGCGTTGACCCACATCGGGCAGGAAAGAGATTTGTTCGAGCCGTTGCGATCTTGACCTCTGAGATCGGTAGCCCAGCGCTGCAGGCAAGGACGGTTCAGCTGCATGCTGACCAAGTAGAGCAGATCCGCCCCAGTGAACTCGCCTTCCAACTGCTGCAACAGCTGGGATCTTGTGCAGATGCCCTGTCGCTCTCTCCTTTGGCCCAGCGCCAGTTGATCTATCGGGTCGGTGGCACACAACGCCATATCGACATGCTTCAGGAAGAGCTGGGAAATCGCCTGCCCCATCGCCACGCAAAGAACTACGCCCAACTGATCTCTCTGGTTCATGCCGTCAACGACATATTCCATCTGCCAGAGGGAGAGTGCTCAAGGGCAGTACAAGCGCTCATCGACATGGCCGATGCATCGGCCGAAGTTCCGTTCTGACCTGAATTCAAGAGTGCCGGGCAGCTGCAACTGGCCGGCGATCAGCCCAAGGAGAAACGACATGCATCACTACTACAAATCCGACGCCGGCGACGTGGTGGCCATCGTCCAGGAGTTCTACCAGGCCAAAGGTCTGCTGAATGAGCGCCTGGTCGCGCTCGGCAAACTGTTCGGCGGGCCTGTCGCCCCGATGCGCGACATCACCTCGCACTTCGCCGGCGGCGTGAAGCTATCCGCCAGTCGCGAACTGGACGCCCACTGGTGCCGTCCTGACGAGCACGGATACCGAGGCCTCCGTCAGAAGGCCGTGCCACCCAAGGGCATCACCAAGGAACAACGTGCAGCAGTTCGGGCCGAGCATGAGCGCCTGCGTGAACTGTGGAAAACAAACTGCCCGCCCCGTCTCGACGCCCACGGGTACTGGAATCGGCTAAACGTGAACACAGGCAATCTGCTGCTGTGCGGTGGAGTCTTGTTCGAGCACCAGGGAATCGCCTTCTTCGCCCTCGGCTTCGAGATCAACAAAGCCAACTATGAAGAGCAGATTGCAGCGGGCAAGCCAACGGCTGGCTGGATCAATGGCGCCGTCGAAATCCTGCCCAGCGACTATGAAGCCGCGCGCCAGGCAAAAGTTGGAGGCGCCGCATGAGCAGCTTGGATCTCGACACCCTGAACATGGCTCTCGGCTTCCAGACTTGGGCGGAAGAGCGCGGCTTTGACATCCAAGCCAACCCCGACGGGACCTTCGTCAACCTCGAAACTCGCGCCGCCTGGCTCGGCTTTGAAGCGGCACATGGCCCTGACGGCTGCGGCCCTACGGGTCAGCAGCTCCATGCGCGAATCAAGAAAACCAGCGAATACGCGCACCAGACCGACAAGATGTTCCCAGTGCGCGTGGGTAAATCGACCCCTGCGGACTACGTGGTTCACGGTGGTCCAGGTGGCGTGTATCGCATGAAGGATGTGGAGCTTTACGTCATCGATGACGGCAAACAGTACCGCCTCAAGTAACAAGGTGGCGCCGAGGAGCTGCAACTCCCCGGCGCCGACCAACCCCAAGGAGAAACGACATGCAAGTAGAAACCCTTGAAGCCGGCGGCGAGAAGGCTAACACAGCCAACCACGACGCCCTGCCTTCTAAAAAAGCGGATAAACAAACGCGCCCACGCTTGGCCAGCCACTCGCTTGACCTGCCCAACCACTGCGACATCTGCAACAAGGCGCGCTCCACCAGGAAGCACCAGCGCTGCAGCCAAATCCGTCAGCAGCGGAAATCTCTTGAATGGGAGGCCTACATGGCAAACGTCCAAGCAAAGAAAGCACAACAGGGGCGCCGATATGCTCGCTAACCAACCCACAAAGCCGGACCTGGTTATCAGTGTTCGTCTCAGCGCCGGCACCTACACAGCCCGGGCACGGGGCGAAAAGACCACCGCCAGCAGCACCATCAGCGCCGCTGCAGCAGCACGCGCCTTGGCGAGCAAGTTAGGGGCCGTGATGGCGCAGCCCGATCTGTTCGCTGCCAACCGCTGCAGCACCGACCCACACGTTCAATTCACCGCACAGCGTAGCAACTGACCGGTTTGATTGGCTTCTGCCATGGCTGATTCCTGCCAGTGCGGTGCCCCAAGAATAGGCATCTAAATCTTCTAGGTTCGGCAACGAGCTAAACACTTGTCACGGCCCATACACTGGGCCGTACTTTTTTGAGTGACATTGAATGGCAGCTGGAGTCGAAGTACGCGGCAACCACGTCCGCGTGTATTTCCGTTACCAGGGTGAACTGTGCCGGGAAACCATCCCCGGCGATGCCTCGCCCGCAAACTTGGCCAACGCTGAGCGTCTGGTCGGTATCATCAACTACGAGATCGAGGCCGGCACGTTCAACTATGCCCGGCACTTCCCTGAATCTCCACGCGTCAAGACCAACACCCTCGGCCATTACATCGATCTGTGGTTGGAAATAAAGGGCAATCAGATGGCAGCCAGTGGCTTCGCGATGTACCGCAGCCGCACTGAGAAGCACATTCGCCCACGCTGGGGCGATCAACAGGCCGACCGGATCGATCACCTGGACATCCAGCATTGGGTGCAAACCGTGTTGATGCCCAAGCTGCACAACAAGACCGTGCGCGAAATCGTCAGCCACCTGCGCCAGATCTTCCAGCTATACCGCACCAGGAACCGCTTCGCCTTCGACCCCACCGATGGAATCACCATCTCACTGCCCGACGCCGATGACCCGGACCCGTTTACCCGGGAGGAAATCACGGCGATCCTCACCCAGCAGACTGACCGAGAGCAGGAAATCAACCTGACGGAGTTCATGATCTGGACTGGGCCGCGTGTCAGCGAAGCGATGGCCCTTGCCTGGGAGGACGTCGACCTGGTGGCTGGTACAGTGGAGATTCGCCGCGCGCGGGTGGCCGGCCAGTACAAAGTGACCAAGACCCGGCGCTCAACACGCAAGGTCAAGCTGCTCGCTCCAGCCCTGCGCGCCCTGCAGGCGCAAGCCAAGTTCACCCAGAACCTGCCAGCAGAACTGATCGAGGTCGTCGATCGCGACAATCGGACGGTGCGAGAGCAGCGCGTGCGCTTTGTCTTCCACAACAGCGCCACCAACGAGCCGTACCGCTCTTCCGATGTTCTGCGACATGGTTGGTGGATCACGCACCTGGAGAAAGCCGGCGTTCGCCAGCGCGGGCCGAACACCTGCCGGCACACGTTCGCCAGCCAGATGCTGAGCAGCGGTATCGCTACGCCTGAGTGGATTGCGGACCAGATGGGGCACACGTCGACGGCGATGATCTTCAAGCACTACGCGAAGTGGATCAGCGAGGACGGCCCGGATGTGGTGGGATTGTTGAATCAGGCGCTCAGGTTGATCTGAACGCACAAAAAAAGGGGCCGCAAGGGCCCCTTTCTTCTGCCTGTCATTCCCAAAGTGTTCCCAAAATGCTCCCATTTGAGGGTAAAGCAGCGGCGAACATCAATGAAATCAAGCACTTGTATGGCGGAAGCGTAGAGATTCGAACTCTAGGATAGTTGCCCATCGACGGTTTTCAAGACCGTTGCCTTAAACCACTCGGCCACGCTTCCAGCTCGTTTTGCGGCCGCCATAATACCGTAATGAAACACGCTGTCAAACTCTCTGTGTCGCGGGTTGCAGGACGTCTGATAGACTCCTAGCATCTGAACGTCTGAAACCACAGGTTTACCAAGGAGCCTCGCCATGCGCGAACAGGATTACGCCGTACACCACGGCCAGCAGGTCGAGCAGCAGGAGATCAGCAAAGTCCTGCGCAACACGTACAGCCTGCTGGCACTCACCCTCGCCTTCAGCGGTGTCATGGCCTTCGTGGCCCAGCAGATGCGCGTCGGCTACCCGAACGTGTTCGTGGTGCTGATCGGCTTCTACGGGTTGTTCTTCCTCACCAACAAACTGCGTGATTCGGCCTGGGGCCTGGTGTCCACCTTCGCCCTCACCGGTTTCATGGGCTTCATCCTCGGCCCTATCCTCAACCGTTACCTGGGCATGGCCGGTGGCGCTGAAGTGGTCAGCTCGGCATTCGCCATGACCGCACTGGTGTTCGGTGGCCTGTCGGCCTATGTGCTGATCACCCGCAAGGACATGAGCTTCCTCAGCGGCTTCATCACGGCAGGCTTCTTCGTGCTGCTGGGTGCGGTGGTTGCCAGCTTCTTCTTCCAGATCAGCGGCCTGCAACTGGCGATCAGCGCTGGCTTCGTGCTGTTCTCGTCGGTCTGCATTCTGTTCCAGACCAGCGCGATCATCCATGGCGGCGAGCGCAACTACATCATGGCGACCATCAGCCTGTATGTATCGATCTACAACCTGTTCGTCAGCCTGCTGCAGCTGTTCGGCATCATGGGCCGCGACGACTGATACTGCGCCTCATGGAAAAGCCCGCTTCGGCGGGCTTTTTTGTGCGCCAAAGACTGACTTAAAAGTCAGCTTATTGAGCGAACAGACACCGATCATGCTGCCATCGTGCTTGCCACTACCCCAATTGCGCTTCAGCCCGTAGAATGCGCTCCTTTTTTCTTCCGGGGCGGCTTTCTGCAATGAGCTCACACGAACACAGCCCAGGCGCATCGGCGCCTGCCAATGAACTGGTGCTGGGTCTTGAGGACAAGCCACGGCTGCTGATCGGCCTGCTGGCGGCGCTGCAGCACCTGCTGGCGATCATCGTGCCGATCGTGACACCTGGCCTGCTGATTTGTCAGGCGTTGGGTGTTTCGGCGCGGGACACCAACCTGATCGTATCCATGTCGCTGGTGATCTCCGGCATCGCCACCTTCGTTCAGTGCAAGCGCTTCGGGCCGTTTGGCGCGGGGTTACTGATTGTTCAGGGCACCAGCTTCAACTTCGTCGGGCCGTTGATTGCTGGCGGTGCATTGATGGTCAAGCAAGGCACGCCGGTAGAAGGCGTAATGGCGGCCATTTTTGGCGTGGTGATCGCAGGCTCCTTCGTGGAGATGGGCGTGTCGCGTATCCTGCCGTTCGTCAAACGCCTGATCACGCCACTGGTGACCGGCATCGTCGTGCTGATGATCGGCCTGACCCTGATCAAGGTCGGCCTGATCAGCATGGGCGGCGGCTTTGGCGCGATGGCCAACGGCACCTTCGCCAATGGCGAAAACCTGCTGCTGTCGGGCGTGGTGCTGGCGATCATCGTCATTCTCAACCGCATCCCGGTGGTATGGATGCGCAGCTGCGCTATCGTCATCGCCTTGGCGGTGGGCTATGCGCTGGCCGGCTACCTCGGCCGCCTGGACTTCACCGGCATGCACGAGGCTGCGCTGTTCCAGGTGCCCACGCCGCTGCACTTTGGCCTGAGCTTCTCGTGGGCGCTGTTCATTCCGATGCTGGTGATCTACCTGGTGACATCGCTGGAAGCCATTGGTGACGTTACCGCCACCAGCAAGGTCTCGCGCCAACCGGTCGAAGGCCCGGTGTGGATGCAGCGGATCAAAGGCGGCGTGCTGGTCAACGGCGCCAACTCGCTGCTGGCCGGCTTGTTCAACACCTTCCCCAGCTCGATCTTCGCCCAGAACAACGGCGTTATTCAGCTGACCGGCATCGCCAGCCGCCATATCGGCATCTGGATCGCTGTGATGCTGGTGCTGTTGGGCCTGTTCCCGACGGTTGCTGGAGTGATCCAGGCGGTACCGGAGCCGGTACTGGGTGGCGCGGCCATGGTGATGTTCGGCGCGGTAGCGGCCTCGGGTATCAACATCCTGGCCAGCACGCAGCTGGACCGTCGCGCCCTGCTGATCATTGCTGTGTCGCTGGCCTTGGGCCTGGGCGTGGCCCAAGTGCCTGAGTTCCTGGCCCACATGCCGGCGGCAATCCGCAATGTGCTGGAGTCGGGCGTCGCCACCGGCGGTATCTGCGCCCTGGTGCTGAACTGGTTCCTGCCAGAGAGCAAAGAGCGCGCCTGACCCTTCAACGCCTCGCTGAACAGCCCACCCCCTCTGCACAAGGCTACGAGGTCCTTGTATGAGCGGGGATGGGCTTTTTTGCTTTATCATGGCGGCATTCCTTTGCATGAGTTGTCCATGAAATTCGCTATCGCGGTTTTTTCCCCGGCCCATGCGCCCTCCTCGCGCCGCGCCCTGCGCTTTGCCGAGGCGGTGCTGGCCGGCGGGCATGAGGTTGCCCGGTTGTTCTTCTATCAGGACGGGGTACACAGTGCCTCGGCCAACGTGGTAACGCCCCAGGATGAGCTGGATGTCGCGGCCCAATGGCGCACCTTCATCGACCAGCACCAGTTGGACGCGGTGGTGTGCATTGCCGCTGCGTTGCGCCGTGGCGTGCTCGACGAGGCCGAAGCCAGCCGCTATCAACGGCCGGCCGCGAACTTGCCCAAGCCCTGGGAGCTGTCCGGGCTCGGCCAACTGCACGAGGCGGCGCAGAGTGCCGATCGGCTGATCTGCTTCGGAGGCGATTGAAATGGCCAAGTCCTTGTTGATCATCAGCCGCCAGGCACCCTGGAACGGCCCATCGGCCCGTGAGGCGCTGGACATCGCACTGGCCGGTGGCGCGTTCGACCTGCCGCTGGGCATGCTGTTCCTGGACGATGGCGTATTCCAGCTCGCCCCGGGCCAGCAACCCGCAGCCCTGCAACAGAAGAACCTGGCGGCCAACCTGCAGGCTTTGCCGATGTTCGGCGTCGAAGCGCTCTTCGCCTGCAGCCATAGCCTGCGCCAGCGCGGCCTCGCCGCCGACACCCTGGCGCTACCGGTGCAGGTGCTAGACGACGCGGCACTGACCGCATTGATCGCCCGTTTTGACCAGGTGGTAACGCTGTGATGACAACCCTGCATGTAATTGCCCACTCGCCCTTCGGCGACGACCGCCTGGCCAGTTGCCTGCGCCTGCTCGGCGCCGACGATGCACTGCTGCTGTGCGGCGACGCGGTCTATGCACTGCACGCCGACAGCGAGCCCCAGCAGCTGCTGCAAGCCGCCGCGCTCGAGCAGCGTTTGTTCGCCCTCGAAGAAGACCTGCACGCCCGCGCGGTCGCCAACGACCTGGCCAAGCCTGTGGACTATGCTGCATTCGTAGAGCTGTCGCTGCATTACGACAAGGTCAACAGCTGGCTATGAGTACGCTGAACGTTGGCGATCAAACGATTGCCCTGGACAAGGACGGCTTTCTGGTCGACCTGCAAGACTGGTCCCCTGCCGTCGCCGATGCCCTCGCCACACGTGAAGGCATCCCGCTGACCGCTGACCACTGGG
This sequence comes from Pseudomonas sp. LAIL14HWK12:I10, assembly GCF_900184205.1. Taxonomy (NCBI): domain Bacteria; kingdom Pseudomonadati; phylum Pseudomonadota; class Gammaproteobacteria; order Pseudomonadales; family Pseudomonadaceae; genus Pseudomonas; species Pseudomonas sp. LAIL14HWK12:I10. The sequence goes on from NZ_FXWU01000003.1 coordinate 602,442, forward strand.
AAATCCTCGAGCTGCTGCGCCAGTTCTACCAGGAATTCCAGCTTTCGCCGGCCACACGCCCGCTAATCAAGTACACCGCGCTGAAGCTGGGCCCTGAAAAGGGCAACAGCCCGCACCTGAACCGCCTGTTCAACGGCACTCCTGCCAAACTTGCCGCCAAGCTGGCGGGCCTGCCCAAGCCGACCAACTGCATATGATCGAACCACGCCCGCTCACCCTGGAAACACCCGCCGAACACCCGTTCGCCGAATTCGTGCGCATCCTTGGCAAAGGCAAGCGCGGCGCGCGCGGCCTGACCCGCGAAGAAGCCCGCGCGGCCATGACCTTGCTGCTGGAAGGCAAAGTCGAGGACACCCAGCTCGGTGCCTTCCTCATGCTGCTGCGGCACAAGGAAGAAAGCGCCGATGAACTGGCCGGTTTCACCGAGGCCCTGCGCGCGCACTTGCAAGCGCCGCACATTGCCGTGGACCTGGACTGGCCCACGTACGCGGGCAAGAAGCGCCACCTGCCCTGGTACCTGCTGGCGGCCAAGTGCCTGGCCAACAACGGGGTGCGCATCCTGATGCATGGCGGCGGCGCCCACACCGCCGGGCGCATGTTCACTGAACAACTGCTCGAACAGCTGCAGATTCCGCTGTGCCGCGACTGGGCGGCTGTCAGCACCGCGCTCGACCAGCAGCGGCTGGCGTTTTTCCCGTTGCAGGACTGGGCACCCCAGTTGCAACGCATGATTGACCTGCGCAACACCTTGGGCCTGCGCTCGCCAATTCACTCCTTGGCTCGGGTACTGAACCCGCTGGGTGCGCGCTGCGGCCTGCAGAGCATCTTCCACCCTGGCTACCAGGCGGTGCACCGTGAAGCTAGCCGCCTGCTCGGCGACCATGCCGTGGTGATCAAGGGCGATGGCGGCGAGATCGAGGTCAATCCCGATGTCATCAGCCATCTCTATGGCACTACAGCGGGCGAGGCCTGGGATGAAGAGTGGCCAGCCCTGAGCGAACGCCGCCATGTCAAACCACCGAGCCTGCAGCCGCAGCAACTGCTCGCCGTGTGGCAGGGCGAAGCCGAAGACAGCTACGGCGAAGTGGCCGTGGTCGCCACCATGGCCCTGGCCTTGCGCGGGCTGGGGCAGAACCGTGACGACGCCTTCGCCACAGCGCGTCGCTACTGGAGCGAACGCAACGCATCGATTTAATCGATTAAAGACCCCGAGTCTTTGCGCTATTTATTCGAACGATATTCCCTAGACTGGGCTCCAACGACAAACAACTTTGTTCCAGGAGCTCAACATGGGCCTTTTGATCGACGGACGCTGGCACGACCAGTGGTATGAAACCGGCAAAGACGGGGCCTTCAAACGCGAAAACGCCCAGCGCCGCAACGCGTTGCCCGCACCCGAGGCCGGCCGTTATCACCTGTACGTGTCACTGGCTTGCCCATGGGCGCACCGCACCCTGATTTTCCGTGCACTCAAGGGCCTGTCGCCGCTCATCGATGTGTCGGTGGTGAGCTGGCTGATGCAAGAGAATGGCTGGACCTTCGACCAGCAGCAGGGCTCCACCGGCGACCACCTCGATGCACTCGAATTCCTGCACCAACGCTACACCCAGGATGACCCGCACTACACCGGGCGCGTTACCGTGCCGGTGCTGTGGGACAAAAAAGAGAAGCGTATCGTCAACAACGAATCGGCCGAGATCATCCGCATCTTCAACAGCGCCTTCGACGAGCTGACCGGCAACCGCCTGGACCTCTACCCCGAGCCCTTGCGCCCGGCGATCGAAGCGCTGAACGAACGGATCTACCCCGCAGTGAACAATGGCGTCTACCGCGCAGGCTTCGCCACCACGCAAGAGGCCTACGAGGCCGCGTTTGACGACGTGTTCAATGAGCTGGATTATCTGGAAGACGTGCTGAGCCGCAATCGCTACCTTGCTGGCGAGTACCTCACCGAGGCGGATGTACGACTGTTCACTACGCTGGTGCGCTTTGATGCGGTGTACCACGGGCACTTCAAGTGCAACCTGCGACGCCTGAGCGACTACCACAACCTGTCAAACTGGCTGCGCGAAGTGTACCAGTGGCCGGGGGTGGCGCAGACGGTGGATATGGAGCATATCCAGAAGCATTACTACATGAGCCACAAGACCATCAACCCGAATGGGATCGTGCCTAAAGGGCCATTGCAGGACTTTGGTCTGGCGCATGATCGGGAGCGGTTGGTGGGCCAGGGAATCTGGGTTAACCGGTGACACAGCGGGGCTGCTTTGCAGCCCTTCGCAGCACAAGGCTGCTCCTACAGCTCCGGCGCACGCCTGTGTAGGAGCAGCCTTGTGCTGCGAAGGGCCGCAAACGGCCCCACCCGTTTCAGCTATGTTGCGAACCTTCAAACCACGCCAGCTTCTCACGCAACTGCACCACTTCCCCCACAATCACCAGGGTCGGCGCATGCACTTCATGCTGGGCGACAAGCGCCGGCAAATCCGCCAGGGTACCCGTAAACACCCGTTGATTGCGCGTAGTGCCTTGCTGCACCAGCGCCGCTGGCGTACTGGCCGCACGCCCATGACGAATCAGTTCGGCGCAAATGGTCGGCAAGCCTACCAACCCCATGTAGAACACCAGGGTTTGCGCCGGTGCCACCAGGTCATCCCAAGGCAAATTGCTGGTGCCATCCTTGAGGTGCCCGGTCACGAAGCGCACCGATTGGGCGTAATCGCGATGGGTCAGCGGGATGCCGCCATAGGCTGAGCAACCACTGGCCGCGGTAATGCCGGGCACCACCTGGAAGGGGATGCCCTGCTCGGCCAGCTGTTCGATCTCCTCGCCACCACGGCCAAAGATGAACGGATCGCCACCCTTGAGGCGCAGCACGCGCTTGCCCTGCTTGGCCAAGTCGACCAGCAGGCGGTTGATCTGATCCTGCGGCACGGCATGGTCAGCGCGGCGCTTGCCGACGTAGATACGCTCGGCATCACGCCGGCACATGTCGATGATGGCCGGGGCCACCAGGCGGTCGTACAGCACCACATCGGCCTGCTGCATCAGGCGCAAGGCGCGGAAGGTCAACAAGTCCGGATCGCCCGGCCCTGCCCCCACCAGATACACCTCACCGCCCTGCTGCACCGGCGCGCCATCGACCATGGCCTGCAACAGGCGTTCGGCCTCAGCACCCTGCCCGGCCAGCTGACGCTCGGCAATCGGGCCCTGGAAGACATTTTCCCAAAAGCCGCGACGCTGGTTGACGTCTGGGTACAGGCGTTTGACCTGGTGCCGGAACCGCGCCGCCAGCCCGGCCAGTTCGCCGTAGGCCGAAGGGATCCACGCTTCCAGCTTGGCGCGAATCAAACGCGCCAGCACGGGCGCATCACCCCCACTGGAGACTGCCACCACCAACGGCGAGCGGTCGACGATGGCCGGGAAGATCACCGTGCACAGGGCCGGCGCGTCCACCACGTTGACCGGCAGGTTGAGCGCCTGGGCATCGGCCGACACCTGGGCGTTCAGCCCAGCGTCATCAGTGGCCGCGATCACCAGCCGGCAGCCGACCAGGTCGGGCGCCTGATAGCCGCGCACCAAGACCTCACCGCCACCTTCCCGGGCCAGTGCGGCCAGTTGGCCGTCAACCTCGGGCGCCACCACGCGCAGCGCGGCGCCGGCATCCGCCAGCAGGCGCGCTTTGCGCAAGGCAATTTCACCGCCGCCGACGACCAGTACCCGGCCGCCCTGCAGCTTGTGGAACAGTGGCAGGTAATCCATTTAGCGGATGACCTCGACACCACCCATGTACGGCTTGAGCACCTCAGGCACACGGATCGAACCGTCGGCCTGCTGGTAGTTCTCCAATACCGCCACCAGGGTGCGGCCTACTGCCAGGCCGGAACCGTTGAGGGTATGCACCAGCTCTGGTTTGCCGGTTTCCGGGTTGCGCCAGCGGGCTTGCATGCGACGCGCCTGGAAATCACCGCAGTTGGAGCAGGAGCTGATCTCGCGGTACTTGTCCTGGCTCGGTACCCACACTTCCAGGTCGTAGGTTTTCACCGCACCGAAGCCCATGTCGCCGGTGCACAGCGCCAGTACCCGGTAGGGCAGTTCCAACAGCTGCAGCACGCGCTCGGCGTTGCCGGTCAGGCCTTCGAGGGCTTCCATCGACTTGGATGGCTCGACTACCTGGACCATTTCGACCTTGTCGAACTGGTGCTGGCGGATCATGCCACGGGTGTCACGGCCCGATGCGCCGGCTTCACTGCGGAAGCAAGGCGTGTGGGCGACCAGCTTGAGCGGCAGTTGCTTGGCATCAAGGATTTCACCGGCAACCAAGTTGGTCAGCGAAACCTCGGCGGTTGGGATCAGGTAGAAGTCAGCTTCGCCTTCGCGGCTGATCTTGAACAGGTCTTCCTCGAACTTCGGCAGCTGGCCGGTGCCCTGCAGGGCCGGCGCTTGTACCAGGTACGGGGTGTAGTGCTCTTCGTAGCCGTGCTCGCCGGTGTGCAGGTTGATCATGAACTGCGCCAGGGCGCGGTGCAGACGGGCAATCGGGCCACGCAGCACGGCAAAGCGGGCGCCAGACAGCTTGGCTGCCGCTTCGAAGTCCAGGCCACCGCTGATTTCGCCCAGGGCGACGTGGTCTTTGATTTCGAAGTCGAAGGCCTTAGGGGTGCCCCAGCGGCGTACTTCAACGTTGTCGTCTTCGCTGGCACCAACCGGCACGCTGGCGTCCGGCAGGTTAGGAATGGTCAGCAGGATGCCATCCAGCTCAGCCTGGATGCCGTCCAGCTCGACTTTGCCTGCGGCCAGCTCATTGGCCATGCGCTCGACGTCGGCCATCAGCGGCGCGATATCTTCGCCCTTGGCCTTGGCCTGGCCGATGGACTTGGAACGGGCGTTACGCTCGGCCTGCAGTTGCTCGGTGCGCGTCTGCACGGCCTTGCGGCGCTCTTCCAGTGATTCGATGCGCGCGACATCCAGGCTGAAGCCACGGGAGGCCAGGCGATCCGCCACTTCCTGAAGTTGGCCGCGTAACAGTTTGGAATCGAGCATATCGTTCTCTCGTTATGTGTAGGTGTTGGTTCAGAATCGGGTCAAGGACAGGCCGGCCCACGTCGCGAGCAGCCCGCCCACCACGCTGATACCGGTATAGCCCAAAGCCAGGGGCATCTGCCCGCTTTCCATGAGGCGTACGGTATCGAGCGAAAAGGAGGAAAACGTGGTTAAGCCGCCCAGGAAACCGACGATCAGGCCCGCGCGCAGCTCGACCGGCACCATGGGCTTGTGCAAAAACAGGCCATACAGCAGGCCGATCAACAAGCAGCCGATCAGATTGACGGCCAGCGTACCGAGATAGAAGTGCCGTGGCCAGTGGGCGACCACCCAGTTGGTGGTCGCAAAGCGCAGCAAAGTACCCGCGATACCGCCTGCACTGACGGCAGCGATCAGTGCAATCATGGTTTTCTCCGTTGCCGGGGGCTGCTGCGATCCAGCTCGGCCAGGTGCCGTAGCTTCTCGCCGATCTTCAGCTCCAGGCCGCGGGGCACGGGTTGGTAATACTGGCGAGGCTCGAGTTGGTCAGGGAAGTAGTCTTCACCTGCCGCGTAGGCATCGGGCTCGTCATGGGCATAGCGGTATTCGTCGCCGTAGCCCAATTGCTTCATCAACTTGGTCGGGGCGTTGCGCAGGTGCAGCGGCACTTCCAGCGAACCATGCTCGGCCGCCTCGCGTAGGGCAGTCTTGAAGCCCATGTACACTGCATTGCTCTTTGGCGCACAGGCGATGTAGGTGATGGCCTGGGCCACGGCCAGCTCACCCTCGGGGCTGCCCAGGCGCTCTTGCACGTCCCACGCCGACAGGCACAGGCTCAGGGCACGAGGGTCGGCGTTGCCGATGTCTTCGCTGGCCATGCGCACCACGCGGCGGGCGATGTACAGCGGGTCGCACCCCCCATCGAGCATACGCGCGAACCAGTACAGCGCGGCATCGGGGTTGGAGCCACGCACCGACTTGTGCAACGCCGAGATCTGGTCATAGAACGCCTCGCCGCCCTTATCGAAGCGCCGACGGCTGTCACCGAGCAGGCTTTGCAGCAGCTCGACGCCAATTTCGCTGCCATCTTCAGCCAGGTCCGAGGCGTTTTCGAGAAAGTTGAGCATGCGCCGGCCATCGCCGTCGGCGGCAGCCATGAGCATCTTGAAGGCCTCGTCGCCCACCTGCAGGTTGTGCTTGCCCAGGCCGCGCTCTTCGCTCAAGGCACGGTCGACGAGCTTGCGCAGCGCCGGCTCGTCCAAGCTCTTGAGCACGTACACCCGCGCGCGCGAAAGCAACGCATTGTTGAGCTCGAAGGACGGGTTTTCGGTGGTGGCGCCAATGAAGATCAGCGTGCCATCTTCCACGTAGGGCAAAAAGGCGTCCTGCTGCGACTTGTTGAAGCGGTGCACTTCGTCGACGAACAGGATGGTGCGACGGCCATACTGGGCCGCCTGCTGCTTGGCCACCTCGACCGCCTGGCGAATCTCCTTGACCCCTGCCAGTACCGCCGAGACCGTTTCGAAGTGCGCGTCACAGAACTGCGCCAGCAGCCGCGCCAAGGTGGTCTTGCCCACCCCGGGCGGCCCCCAGAAGATCATCGAGTGCAACGCCCCCTGCTCCAGCGCCTCGCGCAGCGGCTTGCCGCGCGCCAGCAGGTGCTCCTGGCCAACGTACTCGTCCAGGTTGGACGGGCGCAGGCGAGCAGCCAGGGGCTGGGCGACGGGTTCGCTTCGAAACAGGTCCATCACGGGCTCCGGTTACTCCTGGATGATATCCGCGCCTTTCGGGACATCGAACTTGAACTTGCTGTCAGGCACCGCCTGGTTGGCCTTCACCCCACTGAACAGGATGTTTGTCCGCTGGCCGACGCTGTCGATCAGCTGCATGTCATTGATCAGGCCCTTGCGGAACGACACGCGCAGGGAGTCGAACAAGGTGTCCTTGGTTTTCGGCTTCAAGGTGAAATCCATGACTTCGCCCTGCTCCTTGGACGCGATGTCGAAGCTTTGGCTGATCTTCGACACGTCACCGGACAGCAGCAGCGCCGGGGTCTGGTTCAGGCGTACATCAAGCTTCTTGATGGTGGCCTGCTCAAGGTCCGGGTCCCACAGGGTGACCATCTTGCCATCAGACACCACCACCTGCTCCTGCGGGGCATCGGTGTGCCAGTAGAACAGGCCCGGGCGCTTGACGGTCATCTGGCCCTTGGTCTCCTGCAGGCTGGTGCCGTCGGCACCCAGCGTCAGCTGAGAGAAATTGGCATCGATCGTCTGCGACTTTTCCAGCAACTGGGTCAGGCGCTTCACGTCCAACTCGCCGGCATGGGCCGACACAGAGCCCATGGCCAGGGCAGAAACCAACAGCATGCGAATCGCGCGCATGGAAATCCTCGTAGGACAGTAAATGAGCCAGGCGCCGATCAGGCGCCCGGCAAGGTGTTCATCAATCGCGCGGGCCGCCTGGGGCTATCACTTCCCGCGAGCCGTTGCTGTTCATCGGGGTGACCACGCCGGCCATCTCCATTGCCTCGATCATGCGTGCGGCACGGTTGTAGCCGATCTTCAGCTTGCGCTGCACAGCGGAAATGGAGGCACGGCGGCTCTCGAGCACGAACTGCACGGCTTCATCATACAGTGCATCGCTTTCCGAATCGTCGCCGTCACCACCACCGCCGCCACCTTCGAAGCCGCTGCCGGCCTCTTCGACGCCGTTGAGGATGTCGTCGTTGTAGTCCGGCGCGCCACGCAGCTTCCAGGCTTCCACCACGCGGTGCACTTCGTCATCGGAAACGAACGCACCGTGCACGCGGATCGGCAGGCTGGTACCGGGCGGCATGTACAGCATGTCACCGTGACCGAGCAACTGCTCGGCGCCACCCTGGTCGATGATGGTGCGGGAGTCGATCTTGCTCGACACCTGGAACGCCATGCGCGTCGGGATGTTGGCCTTGATCAGGCCGGTGATCACGTCAACCGACGGGCGCTGGGTGGCGAGGATCAGGTGAATACCGGCGGCCCGCGCTTTCTGGGCGATACGGGCGATCAGTTCTTCGACCTTCTTGCCGACGATCATCATCATGTCGGCGAATTCGTCGACCACCACCACGATGGTCGGCAGGGTCTTCAGCGCGGGTGGCTCGTCGTCCATGCTCTCGCGACGGTACAGCGGGTCGTGGATGACCTCGCCGGCCTCCTGAGCGTCCTTGATCTTGCGGTTGAAGCCGCCCAGGTTACGCACGCCCATCGCGGCCATCAGCTTGTAGCGGCGCTCCATCTCGGCGACGCTCCAGCGCAGCGCGTTGGCGGCGTCCTTCATGTCGGTGACCACCGGGCACAACAGGTGCGGGATGCCTTCGTAGATCGACAGTTCGAGCATCTTCGGGTCGATCATGATCAGCCGCGCGTCTTCCGGGCCGGACTTGAACAGGATCGACAAGATCATCGCGTTCACACCCACCGACTTACCAGAACCGGTAGTACCGGCCACCAGCAGGTGCGGCATCTTGGCCAGGTCGGTGATCACCGGTTTGCCACCGATGTCATGGCCCAAGGCCAACGCAACCGGCGACTTCGACTCGTCGAACTGCGGCGACGAAAGCACTTCAGAGAAGCGCACCATCTGCCGATTTTCGTTAGGGATCTCGATACCCACGGTGGTCTTGCCCGGGATCACCTCGACCACGCGCACGCTGGTCACCGCCAGCGAGCGCGCCAGGTCCTTGGCTAGGTTGGCGATACGGCTGACCTTGACCCCTGCCGCGGGCTGGATTTCGTAGCGGGTAATGACTGGGCCTGGGTGGATGGAGTCCACCGAGACTTCCACGCCGAATTCCTTGAGCTTGATTTCCAGCAGCTGGCCAACACCGGCCAGGGATTCTGGCGAGTACTCGATCTTTTTCTGCTCGGCCGGATCGAGAATGGAGATCGACGGCAACGTGCCTTCCACAGCGCTGTCGACGAAAAGCGGGGTCTGTTTTTCCTTCATCACCCGCTTGCTCGGCTCTGGCGCCTTGGCCGGGGCTGGCGGGATGATCACTGGCGCCGCAGGTTGCTCGCGGGGCACCACTGTCTCGCGCGCCACCACGGGTTCGCGTGTTGGGGCAGGCCGGGCGGGCGCCTCTTCGCGCTCGACGCTACGCTCACGCAGCTGAGGTTTGACCGGCTCGCGCTTCTGCGCAGCCGCTGGCGCGGTGTTGAAACTCGGTTCATCCACCTCACGCAACTGCGCCTCCAGGCGCTTGCGCTCGTTGCGGGCTTCCCACCAGCGGTTGGCGGCGCCTTGCACCAGCTCGAACAGGTCGAGGGTGATCTTGCCGGTAAGGTCCATCACTTTGAACCAGGACAGGTCGGTGAACACCGTCAGGCCAAACAGGAACAGGGCAATGAACATCAACGTGCTGCCCTGCACGTTCAACAGGCTGCGCGCCAGTTCGCCCAGGCTTTCGCCGAGGGCACCGCCCGCGGAGAACGGAATGCTCGCCGGCGGGTGGAAATGGATATGCGCCAGGGCTGCGCCCGACAGCACCAGGAACACCAGCCCGATCAGGCGCCAGGAGAACAGCCAGCCGCTCCACTCCCAGGGTTGGTGGCGCTCGCGGAAGATCTGCCAAGTCTTGATCGCCAGCAACAGCGGGAAGATGTAGGCGAAATAGCCCAGCACCATGAACAGGATGTCGGCGAAGTAGGCCCCTGCTCGCCCGGCGGCGTTTTGCACCTGGTCAATGTTGCTGGTGTGGCTGAAGCCAGGGTCGGAAGTGTCGTAGGTCAGCAGCGCCATCCACAGGTACAGGCACAGGGCGCCGACAGCGATCAACGCACCTTCCTTGAGACGATAGTGCAGCTGCTGCCGCCACATAGGCACTGGCAAGGGAGCTGGAGTTGCGGTGGATTTCTTCAAAACGCGTCTATTCCTGCGCGTGCTGCGCGTCCAATAGTGATCGGCCGGTGTTTGGCCAATGAACCACTACTTTTAACATTACTGCCCGCCAGCCGCCATGGCGGCGCGCCGCACATGGGCTTGAGGGGGCTGCTTTCACTTAGCTGCAATTTGAGCATGCATTTTCTTTTGTGACAAAGGCTTATGCTGTGTTTTTGCACAGGTGTGACAGCAAATGTCCCGGATGGTGCCTGAGGCCTCATGAATGTGTAGGAAAATGCCTAAAGGGCTGCCTGCGGTATGGCGAATGAACCGCAGTGATTGACCCTGCTTTTCAGCCACGCCATGCTGACCACTCCCCTCCCCCACCGCACGATAGACCATGCTTACCTGGCTGACCCGCGACTCGCTGACCTTTCCGCCCCTGGAAAAGGCCCTGCACGAACCCAACGGCTTGCTCGCCGCCGGCGGCGACCTGAGCCCCGAGCGCCTGGTGCAGGCCTATCGCCACGGCTGCTTCCCCTGGTACCAGGACGGCCAGCCGATCCTCTGGTGGTCACCCAACCCTCGCACCGTGCTGCTGCCAGACGAACTGCACGTCTCGCGCTCGCTGGCCAAGTTCATGCGCCAGGGCCACTACCAGGTCAGTTTCGACACCGACTTCGCCGGCGTGATCGCCGCCTGCGCCGCGCCGCGTGACTACGCCGACGGCACTTGGATCACCGACACCCTGCGCGCGGCCTACTGCGAGCTGCACCGGCTCGGCTACGCCCACTCGGTGGAGGTGCGCCAGGACGGTGAGCTGGTCGGCGGCCTGTACGGCCTGGCCATGGGCCGCCTGTTCTTCGGCGAATCGATGTTCAGCCGCGCCGACAATGCCTCCAAGGTCGGCTTCGTGACGCTGGTCGCACACCTGCGCCAGGCCGGTTTTGTGCTGATCGACTGCCAGATGCCGACCAACCACCTGCACAGCCTGGGCGCGCGCGCCATCAGCCGCGCCGACTTTGCCGACTACCTGGCACGCTACCTCGACCAGCCCAACAGCGCTACCTGGGTTCCCTAGGCGAGTTCTCAGAGCTGGCTTACACTTAAGGCAAAGTCTCACCGAAGGGGTTGATCATGACAGAGTTGGCGCGGTTGAAGTTTTATGCCACTCAACCCCACTCCTGCAGCTACCTGCCCGAGGAGCAGGCAACCACGCTGTTTCTCGACCCCAGCCAGCCAATGGACGTGAACGTGTACGCCGACCTGTCGGAGATGGGTTTTCGGCGCAGTGGCGATCACCTGTACCGCCCCCATTGCCAAAACTGCAACGCCTGTGTGCCAGCACGCATTCCGGCGGCGCGCTTCATCCCCAACCGCCAGCAACGGCGCATTCTCAAGCGCAACGCCGACTTGACCGTGACCGCCGCACGCCCGGCGTTCAAGGAAGAGTATTTCGACCTGTACCGGCGCTACATCGAAACCCGTCATGCCGACGGCGACATGTACCCGCCCAGCCGTGATCAGTTTTCCACCTTCCTGGTACGTGACCTGCCCTTCTGCTGGTTCTACGAGTTCCGCCTGGCAGGGCGCCTGCTGGCGGTGGCGGTATGCGACCTGCTGCCCAACGGCTTGTCAGCGGTCTACACCTTCTACGAGCCCGACGAAGAGCGCCGCAGCCTGGGCCGTTTCGCCATCCTCTGGCAGATCACCGAAGCCCTTCGGCAGAACCTGGAGGCGGTTTACCTCGGGTACTGGATCAAGAACTGCAAGAAGATGAACTACAAGACCCAGTATCGCCCCATCGAGCTGCTGATCAACCAGCGCTGGGTCACCCTCAACTGAAAGCATTGGCTTGAAATACTATTTTCCGGCATAATCCACGCCACTTTTTTGCCCGGTGCGGTTATGCGTCGGGCCAACACTGGACACCGAGGGCTCAACTGCATGTCGAAAGAAGACAGCTTCGAAATGGAAGGTACTGTCGTCGACACCCTGCCCAACACCATGTTCCGCGTGGAGTTGGAAAACGGGCACGTCGTAACCGCGCACATCTCCGGAAAGATGCGCAAGAACTACATCCGTATTCTCACTGGCGACAAGGTCCGCGTCGAACTGACACCTTACGACCTGAGCAAAGGCCGCATCACGTATCGTGCGCGCTAAGCCCAAGCCATGAAAAAGCCCGGCCAAGTGCCGGGCTTTTTTGTGCCTTCAAGAATGGCTGGGGCTGCTTTGCAGCCCATTCGCAGCGCAAGGCTGCTCCTACCTGGGAATGTGACACCCTGTAGGAGCAGCCTTGCGCTGCGAATGGGCCGCAAAGCGGCCCCCGCTGTCACGCCACCTCAGCCGTGGTCTCGAAGTCGAACACCAACTCGCCATCGCGCAAGTCGACGTGCACCACGCCGCCATGCTCGGCCAGCTCACCGAACAGGATCTCTTCAGCCAGCGGCCGCTTGATCTTGTCCTGAATCAGCCGCGCCATCGGCCGTGCACCCATCTGCACATCGTAGCCCGACGCCGCCAGCCAGCCGCGCGCTTCATCACTGACCTCCAACAGCACACGTTTATCTTCCAGCTGCGCCTGCAGTTCGATAAGGAACTTGTCGACGATGCTCTTGATGGTTTCGTGGCTCAGGCGGCCAAACTGGATGATGGTGTCCAGGCGGTTGCGGAACTCCGGCGTGAAGCTCTTGCGAATGACTTCCATCGCATCGGACGCATGGTCCTGATGGGTAAACCCGATCGAAGCCCGCGCCGCAGTCTCGGCCCCGGCGTTGGTGGTCATGATCAGGATCACGTTACGGAAGTCTGCCTTGCGCCCGTTGTTGTCGGTCAGCGTGCCGTGGTCCATCACCTGCAGCAGCAGGTTGAAGACTTCAGGGTGCGCCTTCTCGATTTCGTCCAGTAGCAACACGCAATGCGGCTGCTTGGTGATCGCCTCGGTCAACAGGCCACCCTGGTCGAACCCGACATAACCTGGCGGTGCACCGATCAAGCGCGAAACGGTATGCCGCTCCATGTACTCAGACATGTCGAAGCGCACCAGCTCCACACCCAGCGCCTTGGCCAACTGCCGCGCCGCTTCGGTCTTGCCGACACCGGTAGGCCCGGCGAACAGGAACGAACCCACCGGCTTGTCGGGCGCCTTGAGCCCCGCACGGGACAGCTTGATCGCCGTCGCCAGCGAGTCGATGGCCGCGTCCTGCCCGAACACGGTCAGCTTCAGGTCACGCTCAAGGTTGCGCAGCAGCTCCTTGTCGGAACTGGTGACATGCTTCGGCGGAATCCGCGCGATCTTGGCGACAATGTCTTCGACTTGTGGCACTTCGATACGCTTGACTCGGTTTGCCTCAGGCTGCAGGCGCTGGTAGGCACCCGCCTCGTCGATCACGTCGATGGCCTTGTCCGGCATGTGCCGGTCGTTGATGTAGCGCGAGGCCAGCTCTGCAGCGGCGCGCAGGGCTTCATCGCTGTACTCGATGTTGTGGTGGCTCTCGAACCGGCCCTTGAGCCCGCGCAGGATCCCCACGGTGTCTTCCACCGAAGGCTCGCTGACATCGACCTTCTGGAAACGCCGTGCCAGGGCACGGTCCTTCTCGAAGATGCCGCGGAATTCCTGGAAGGTGGTCGAACCGATGCAGCGAATGTCGCCAGACGACAGCAGCGGCTTGAGCAGGTTGGACGCATCCATGACCCCACCGGAAGCCGCACCGGCGCCGATGATGGTGTGGATCTCGTCAATGAACAGGATCGCCTGCGGGCGTTTGCGCAGTTCGCCGAGCAGCGCCTTGAAGCGCTTCTCGAAGTCGCCGCGGTACTTGGTACCGGCCAGCAGTGCACCCAGGTCGAGGGAATACACCACGCTCTGGGCCAGCAGGTCAGGCACCTGGCCGTCGACGATACGCTTGGCCAGGCCTTCGGCGATGGCGGTCTTGCCCACCCCGGCCTCACCGACCAGCAGCGGGTTGTTTTTGCGCCGGCGCGCCAGGATCTGCGCAACACGCTCGACTTCCTGCTCACGCCCCACCAGCGGGTCGATGCGACCGGCACGTGCCAGTTCGTTCAGGTTGCTGGCATAGGCATCCAGCGGGTTGCTCGACGATGACGTTTCGCCACCGTCCTCGTCCTGCATCTCCTGGTCGCCTTCGGTGTTGGGGCCATGGCCCGGCACCTTGGAAATACCGTGAGCGATGTAGTTGACCACGTCGATACGGGCCACGCTCTGCTGCTTGAGCAGGAACACGGCCTGGCTTTCCTGTTCGCTGAAGATCGCCACCAGCACATTGGCGCCGGTCACTTCGCGCTTGCCGGAGCTCTGCACATGGAACACGGCACGCTGCAGCACACGCTGGAAGCCCAGGGTAGGCTGGGTTTCGCGGTCTTCGTCGTTAACCGGAATCAGGGGTGTGGTGGAATCGATGAACTCTTGCAGGTCGTGCTTGAGTTTGTCGAGATTGGCGCCACAGGCGCGCAGAACGGTCGCAGCAGCCTCATTGTCAAGGAGTGCCAGCAGCAGATGTTCGACGGTCATGAACTCATGACGCTTCGAACGAGCCTCCTTGAAGGCCAGATTGAGGGTGACTTCGAGCTCGCGGTTTAACATAGCTTCACCTCATACCCAAGTGGTCGGCGATTAACCGTCCTTCTCGATTTCACAGAGTAGCGGATGCTGGCTTTCCCTGGCGTATTGGTTGACCTGCATGGCCTTTGTTTCGGCGATGTCACGGGTAAACAATCCGCACACTGCCCGCCCCTCGGTATGGACGGTCAGCATGATCTTGGTCGCCAGCTCGCGGTTCAGACTGAAGAACGTCTCGAGCACTTCGACGACGAAATCCATTGGTGTGTAGTCATCGTTGAACAAAACCACCTTGTACATCGGTGGCGCCTGCAGGATCGGCTTGGCTTCCTGGACAGCAAGACCTGAGCCGTCGTCCTCATTCGATTGCGGGCGATCCTGATTGAATGTTAGTCGAATCTCACTAGGTGCATGCATGGAAAGAATTTCATCATGATCGACAGGTTAAAGTTGTGGGTTGAGCGCAAAGTCAGCCTCCGGCGCACGCGCCGCATGACCTTGACTATCGGCAAAACGGTGTTACAACCAATAAGAACCCACCGTGGTCGATAAAGATCCGCGCAGTCAACCAGATTTTTCGCATGGTTCGTATGCGGATGAAGTGGATGATACTCCAGTGATGGAGTCCTTTGCAGAGGGACATAGGGATGGCAAGCGGTAAAGTCAAGTGGTTCAACAATGCCAAGGGCTACGGATTCATCAACGAGGAAGGTAAATCCGATGACCTTTTCGCTCATTACTCGGCCATCCAGATGGACGGATACAAGACGCTGAAGGCTGGCCAGTCCGTGGAGTTCGACATCATCCAGGGCCCCAAAGGCCTGCACGCGGTCAACATAAAGGACGCCGCTGCCGCTGCGGCTGCCAAGGCCCAAGGCCAGACCGCAAGCGAAACCGCCAGAGCCTGACCACTGCTCCGTGTGGGTATACGAAAAAACCGGTCGCCTCTTTAGCCAGGCGACCGGTTTTCTCTTGCCTCACATATGCTTGATCATCTCATCGCCAAAGCCCGAGCTGCCCACCAACGTCGCCCCGTCCATCAGGCGTTCGAAGTCATAGGTCACGGTCTTGGCGGCAATCGCGCCATTGGTGCCCTTGATGATCAGGTCGGCCGCCTCGGTCCAGCCCATGTGGCGCAGCATCATCTCTGCAGACAGAATCACTGACCCCGGGTTGACCTTGTCCTGCCCGGCGTACTTGGGCGCGGTGCCGTGGGTGGCCTCGAACATGGCCACGGTATCCGACAGGTTGGCACCCGGCGCAATGCCAATACCACCCACCTCTGCCGCCAGGGCGTCGGACAGGTAGTCGCCATTGAGGTTGAGGGTGGCGATCACGTCGTATTCAGCTGGGCGCAGCAGGATCTGCTGGAGCATGGCGTCGGCGATGGCATCCTTGACGATGACCTCACGCCCAGTCTTGGGGTTTTTGAACGTCATCCAGGGGCCGCCGTCGAGCAGCTCGGCAGCAAACTCGTCGCGGGCCACCTCGTAGCCCCAATCCTTGAAGGCCCCTTCGGTGAACTTCATGATGTTGCCCTTGTGCACCAGGGTCAGCGACTCGCGGTCGTTGTCCACCACGTATTGCAGAGCCTTGCGCACCAAGCGCTTGGTACCCTCGCGGGAAACCGGTTTGACGCCGATACCGCAGTCCTGGTCGAAACGGATCTTGGTGACGCCCATTTCCTCCTTGAGGAACTTGATCACCTTGTTCGCCTCAGGCGAGCCGGCTTTCCATTCGATGCCGGCGTAGATGTCTTCGGAGTTTTCGCGGAAGATCACCATGTCGACATCGCCCGGTTTTTTCACCGGGCTCGGCACGCCCTGGAACCACACCACCGGGCGCAGGCACACGTACAGGTCAAGCTGCTGGCGCAACGCCACGTTCAGCGAGCGGATACCGCCCCCAACCGGCGTGGTCAGCGGGCCCTTGATCGACACCACGTACTCGCGCACCGCATCGAGGGTTTCCTGCGGCAGCCAGGTGTCCTGGTCATAGACCTGGGTGGCCTTCTCGCCCGCGTACACCTCCATCCAGGCAATCTTGCGCTTGCCGCCGTAGGCCTTCTGCACGGCGGCGTCCACGACCTTGATCATCACCGGCGAGACATCGACGCCAATCCCATCGCCTTCGATATAAGGAATGATGGGGTTATCGGGCACATTGAGCGAATGGTCTGCATTGACGGTGATCTTGGTGCCGTCGGTCGGAACCTTGATTTTCTGGTATCCCATGCTTGCACTACTCCGCTTTCGGGTGTGATTGGACATCCTGCAATCCAATGAGCCTAAACCACATCTGCTGACCTGCAAGGGCTGCGACATCGCGCCACATTGCCCCTACGTCTTTGGTCTTATAAATGGCGCCGATGTCACTTGGCCTTGCTGATTAGCCCAAAGGGTTTGATATACTCCGCCGCGACCGAAGGGTCATTGGGGCGATCCCTAGGAAAATGCGGCTCGCCCTTGGCCAAGAACGGCCACAAAGCCTGGGCTGTTACCGCAGCTCAGCACTTGACGCTCGACTGATGCATCCACCATCACCGCTCGCAGCCTCTCGACTTTCCGCTCATGGCGTCGCCAGGGCGAAGCGCCTACCCTGCGCACCTCGAGACTCGAGTACGCTCAGCACATAGAGAGTTAACCCGCATGCCCACCCGTTCCAAGATCATCTATACCTTCACCGACGAAGCCCCCGCCCTCGCCACCTACTCGCTGCTGCCGATCGTCGAAGCGTTCACCGCTTCCGCTGACATCGCCGTCGAAACTCGCGACATCTCCCTGGCCGGCCGTATCCTCGCGGCATTCCCGGAGCAACTGGGCGCCGAGAAGCAAGTAGGCGATCACCTGGCGGAACTGGGCCAACTGGCTACTACGCCTGAAGCGAACATCATCAAGCTGCCGAACATCAGCGCCTCGGTACCGCAGCTCAAGGCCGCGATCAAGGAACTGCAAGGCAAGGGCTTCAACATCCCTGACTACGCCGATGAGCCGTCCACCGAGGCCGAAAAAGAATCTCGCGCCCGTTACGACCGCATCAAAGGCAGCGCCGTTAACCCGGTACTGCGCGAAGGCAACTCTGACCGCCGCGCGCCGCTGTCGGTCAAGAACTACGCACGCAAGCACCCGCACAAGATGGGCGCCTGGGCTGCCGACTCGCAGTCGCACGTTGCCCACATGACCCAAGGCGACTTCTACGGCAGCGAAAAGGCCGCCCTGATCGAGGCTGACGACAGCCTGCGCATCGAGCTGGTCGCCAAAGACGGCACCACCACCGTCCTGAAAGCCAAGACCGCGGTCAAGGCTGCCGAAATCGTCGACTGCGCGACCATGAGCCGCAAAGCCCTGAAAGCCTTCATCGCCGAGCAGATCGCCGATGCCAAGGCCTCCGGCGTGCTGCTGTCGGTGCACCTGAAAGCCACCATGATGAAGGTCTCCGACCCGATCATGTTCGGCGTCATCGTCGAAGAGTTTTATAACGACGTGCTGGCCAAGCACGCCGCTGCACTGGCTGAAGTAGGCTTCAACGCCAACAACGGCATCGGCGACCTGTACGCCCGCATCAAGGACCTGCCAGCTGACAAGCAGGCCGAGATCGAAGCCGACATCCAGGCTCTGTACGCCGTTCGCCCGGCCCTGGCCATGGTCAACTCCGACAAAGGCATCACCAACCTGCACGTACCGAGCGACGTCATCGTCGACGCCTCGATGCCGGCCATGATCCGTGACTCGGGCAAGATGTGGAACACCGCCGGCGAGCTGCAAGACGCCAAGGCGATCATCCCGGACCGCTGCTACGCCGGCATCTATCAGGCCACCATCGAAGACTGCAAAGTCAACGGTGCCTTCGACCCGACCACCATGGGCAGCGTACCGAACGTTGGCCTGATGGCGCAGAAAGCCGAAGAGTACGGCTCCCACGACAAGACCTTCCAGATCCAGGCCGATGGCGTGGTTCGTGTGGTCGATGGCAAAGGCCAGGTCGTGCTGCAGCAGAACGTCGAAGCCGGTGACATCTTCCGCATGTGCCAGACCAAAGACGCGCCGATCCAAGACTGGGTCAAGCTGGCCGTCAACCGTGCCCGCCTGAGCAACACCCCGGCGGTGTTCTGGCTGGACCCGGCTCGCGCCCACGACGGCGTGATGATCGAGAAAGTCCAGAAGTACCTGAAGGATCACGACACCGCTGGCCTGGACATCCGTGTCCTGGCACCGGTCGATGCCATCAAGTTCTCCCTGGCTCGCATCCGCGAAGGCAAGGACACCATCTCGGTGACCGGCAACGTGCTGCGCGACTACCTGACCGACCTGTTCCCGATCATGGAGCTGGGCACCAGCGCCAAGATGCTGTCGATCGTCCCGCTGATGAACGGCGGTGGCCTGTTCGAAACCGGCGCTGGCGGTTCGGCACCGAAGCACGTGCAGCAGCTGGTTGAAGAGAACTTCCTGCGTTGGGACTCGCTGGGTGAATTCCTGGCCCTGGCCGCTTCCCTGGAGCACCTGGGCAACACCTACGACAACCCGCGCGCCAAAGTCCTGGCCAACACCCTGGACCAGGCCACCGGCAAGTTCCTCGACACCAACAAGTCGCCTTCGCGCAAAGTCGGTGGTATCGACAACCGCGGCAGCCACTTCTACCTGACCCTGTACTGGGCCGAGGCCCTGGCTGCTCAGGCTGACGACGCCGCCCTGCAGGCGCGCTTCGCACCGCTGGCAAAAGCCCTGGCCGAGAACGAAGCGACCATCGTCGCCGAGCTCAACGCCGTTCAAGGCAAGCCGGCCGACATCGGTGGCTACTACGCCCCGAATGCCGAGCTGACTGCCAAGGTGATGCGCCCAAGCCAGACCTTCAACAGCGCCATTGCCGCCCTGTAAGGTCCGCTTGAAGTAACCCCACAAACCCCGGCCACGCACCGGGGTTTGTGCTTTCTGGATCTTGGGGGCTGCTTTGCAGCCCATCGCCGGCAAGCCACCACAGGCAATGTGCATACCCTGAGATGTATGCATCACCTGTGGGAGCTGGCTTGCCGGCGATGGACCGCAACGCGGTCCCGGCAATCGACAAGGACACTTCAATGACCTGGCAACCCCACATCACCGTCGCCACCCTCGTCGAGCACGAAGGTAAATTCCTGTTCGTCGAAGAATTCAAAGCCGGCCAGCACGTCTTCAACCAACCCGCCGGCCACCTCGAACCCAACGAAACCCTGCCCCAGGCCGCCCTGCGCGAAACCCTCGAAGAAACCGCCTGGGAAGTCGAACTGACCGGCGTGGTCGGCATCTACCTGTACACCGCCCCCAGCAATGGCGTGACTTATCAGCGCATCTGCTTCGCCGCCCGCCCCGTGCGCCACCATGCCGACCTGGCACTGGACAGCGACATCGTCCGCGCCGTCTGGCTGACCCGCGACGAGCTGCTGGCCGACCCCACCCGCTGGCGCAGCGAGCTGGTGCCGCGCTGCCTCGACGACTACCTCGCCGGCCCGCTGCACAGCCTCACGCTGCTGCGCGACTGACGTGCAGCCTCGGGTTTGATAGAATCGGCGTTTTTCCCCTCTGATACACATCGGTAGCCATGACCAGCCCAGCACTCAAAGACCCCGCCAAGACCCGCGTCATCGTCGGCATGTCCGGCGGCGTGGACTCCTCCGTCTCCGCCCTTCTGCTCATGGAGCAGGGCTACCAGGTGGAAGGGCTGTTCATGAAGAACTGGGAAGAGGACGACGGCACCGAATACTGCACGGCCCGCGAAGACCTGGCCGACGCCCAGGCCGTGTGCGACCGCATCGGCATCAAGCTGCACACCGCCAACTTCGCCGCCGAGTACTGGGACCACGTCTTCGAGCACTTCCTCGAAGAGTACAAAGCCGGCCGCACGCCCAACCCGGACATCCTCTGCAACCGCGAAATCAAGTTCAAAGCGTTCCTCGACTACGCCCTGTCGCTGGGCGCCGACCTGATCGCCACCGGCCACTACGTGCGCCGTCGCGACACCGGCGCGCTCACCGAGCTGCTCAAGGGGCTCGACCCGAACAAGGACCAGAGCTACTTCCTGCATGCGGTTGGCGGCAAAGAAATCGCCCGCACCCTGTTCCCGGTCGGCGAACTGGAAAAGCCAGAGGTGCGCGCCATTGCCGAAAAGCATGGCCTGGCCACCGCCAAGAAGAAAGACTCCACCGGTATCTGCTTCATCGGCGAGCGCCGTTTCAGCGACTTCCTCAAGCAGTACCTGCCAGCCCAGCCCGGTGAAATCCAGACCACCGACGGCGAAGTCATCGGCCGCCACCATGGCCTGATGTACCACACCATCGGCCAGCGCCAGGGCCTGGGTATCGGCGGCCTGAAGGACGCTGGCGACGAGCCGTGGTACGTGCTGCACAAGGACCTGGCCCGTAATGTGCTGGTGGTCGGCCAGGGCAATGAACACCCTTGGCTGTTCTCCCGCGCCCTGCTCGCCTCGGAAATCTACTGGGTCAACCCGATCGACCTCAGCAGCCCGCGCAAGCTCACGGCCAAAGTGCGCTACCGCCAGAGCGACCAGCACTGCACCCTGGAACTGACCGAGAGCGGTTACCGCGCCGTGTTCGACGAACCGCAACGCGCGGTCACCCCAGGCCAGTCGGTGGTGTTCTATGACGGTGAAGTGTGCCTGGGCGGCGGCGTGATCGAGACTGCCGAGCCCTGGAGCCCGCGCGCATGAGCAACCTGCAGGAGCAATTGATTGCCCTGGGCGGCGTGTTCCAGGCCGCCGTGCTGGTCGACCGCATCGCCCGCACCGGCCAGGCCAGCGAGGCCAACATCGGCTGCATGCTGGGTAGCCTGCTGGTGCGCGACCCCAAGGACACCCTGGAGGTGTTCGGCGGTGACGACCTCAACCTGCGGGACGGCTACCGCGCCCTGGTCGGCGCCCTGGAGCGCGACCCCAGCAGCCTGCAGCGCGAGCCCCTGCGCTATGCCCTGTCCATGTTGGGCCTGGAACGCCAACTGGCCAAGCGCGGCGACCTGCTCGACACCATCGGCAACCGCCTGCCGCAGATCCAGTCACAGGCCGACCATTTCGGCCTGGTTCATGAAAACGTCATCGCCTCCAGTGGCGCCTTGTACCAGGACACCCTGAGCACCTTGCGCCAGCGTATCCAGGTACACGGCGACATGCGCTTCCTGCAGCAGGCCAGCAATGCCTCCAAAATCCGCGCCCTGCTGCTGGCCGGCATCCGCGCCGCGCGCCTGTGGCGCCAGCTGGGTGGCCATCGCTGGCAGCTGGTGTTCAGCCGTCGCAAGCTGCTGAACGAACTGTACGACATGATGCGTACGCCTTCCTGAAGGCAACGCCGACCCTTGTAGGAGCAGCCTTGTGCTGCGAATGGGCTGCACAGCAGCCCCAGCCTCTCAAAGATTGCCGGGGCTGCTGCGCAACCCTTTCGCGACACAAGGCCGCTCCCACAAAGGCACTGCGAGATGTTTTTATAGGCCCGACCTTTGGTCAGCCACCCGACCCGGGCGCTTTTTTCATGTATGATATGCGCCCTTCCAAAAGCCTGACTGTCCGAGAACACCCCATGCAGCTTTCCTCGCTCACTGCGGTTTCCCCTGTAGACGGCCGTTATGCCGGCAAAACCCAGGCCTTGCGCCCCATTTTCAGCGAATACGGCCTGATCCGTTTCCGCGCCCTGGTCGAAGTGCGCTGGTTGCAGCGCCTGGCCGCCCACCCGCAGATCGGCGAAGTGCCGGCGTTCTCCGCCGAAGCCAACGCCCTGCTGGACACCCTGGCCACCGACTTCAAGCTCGAGCACGCCGAACGCGTCAAGGAAATCGAGCGCACCACCAACCACGACGTCAAGGCCATCGAGTACCTGCTCAAAGAGCAGGCTGCCCAACTGCCTGAGCTGGCCAAGGTTAGCGAGTTCATCCACTTCGCCTGCACCAGCGAGGACATCAACAACCTGTCCCACGCCCTGATGCTGCGCGCTGGCCGCGACGACGTGCTGCTGCCGCTGATGCGCCAGATCGCCGACGCGATCCGCGCCCAGGCCCACGCCTTGGCCGACGTGCCGATGCTGTCGCGCACCCACGGCCAACCGGCTTCGCCGACCACCCTGGGTAAAGAGCTGGCCAACGTCGTGTACCGCCTGGAGCGCCAGATCGCCCAGGTAGCCGCCGTGCCGCTGCTGGGCAAGATCAACGGCGCCGTGGGCAACTACAACGCCCACCTGTCGGCCTATTCGCAGATCGACTGGGAATCCAACGCCCGCGCCTTCATCGAAGACGAGCTGGGCCTGCAGTTCAACCCGTACACCACGCAGATCGAGCCGCACGACTACATCGCCGAGCTGTTCGACGCGATCGCCCGCTTCAACACCATCCTCATCGACTTCGACCGCGACGTCTGGGGCTACATTTCCCTGGGCTACTTCAAGCAGAAGACCGTCGCCGGTGAAATCGGCTCGTCGACCATGCCGCACAAGGTCAACCCGATCGACTTCGAGAACTCCGAGGGCAACCTGGGTATCGCCAATGCGCTGTTCCAGCACCTGGCCAGCAAGCTGCCGATCTCGCGCTGGCAGCGCGACCTGACCGACTCCACCGTGCTGCGCAACCTGGGCGTGGGCTTCGCTCACAGCGTCATCGCCTACGAAGCCAGCCTGAAGGGCATCGGCAAGCTGGAAGTCAACACCGCACGTATCGCCGCCGACCTGGACGCCTGCTGGGAAGTCCTGGCCGAGCCTATCCAGACGGTCATGCGCCGCTTCAACATCGAGAACCCGTACGAGAAGCTCAAAGAGCTGACCCGTGGCAAGGGCATCACCCCTGAGGCGCTGCTGACCTTCATCGACGGCCTGGACATGCCAGCCGACGCCAAGGCCGAGCTCAAGCAGCTGACCCCTGCCACTTACATCGGTAACGCGGCAGCGCAGGCCAAACGCATCTAAGCTGACCGACGCGTTCAACGCCCGGCTTAGCCGGGCGTTTTTATTCCCGTACGAAAATTACGTTTTTTCAATAGGTTGAACATGAATCCTGATACTCCACTGCAGCTGCTGGGCGGCATCTCGGCCCGCGAATTCATGCGCGACTACTGGCAGAAGAAGCCCCTGCTGGTACGCCAGGCCTTCCCCGACTTCATCAGCCCGATCGAGCCCGACGAACTGGCCGGCCTGGCGCTTGAAGAAGAAGTCGAATCGCGCCTGGTGCTCGAACACGGCGAGCGCCCGTGGGAGCTGCGCCGCGGCCCGTTCGAAGAAGAAGTCTTCGCCACCCTGCCCGAGCGTGACTGGACCTTGCTGGTACAGGCGGTGGACCAGTTCGTCCCGGAAGTGGCCGAACTGCTGGAAGAATTCCGCTTCCTGCCCAGCTGGCGCATCGACGACGTGATGGTCAGCTTCGCCGCCCCGGGTGGCAGCGTCGGCCCGCACTTCGACAACTACGACGTGTTCCTGCTGCAAGGCCACGGCAAGCGCAACTGGAAGATCGGCCAGATGTGCAACAGCGACAGCCCGCTGATCGAGCACGCCGACCTGCGCATCCTCGCCGACTTCGAACAGAGCGGTGAGTGGACCCTGGAACCTGGCGACATGCTCTACCTGCCGCCGCGACTGGCCCACTACGGCGTAGCCGAAGACGACTGCCTGACCTACTCGGTCGGCTTCCGCGCGCCAAGCGCTGCCGAAGTGCTGACCCACTTCACCGACTTCCTCGGCCAGTTCCTGCCGGACGAAGAGCGCTACAGCGACGCCGACGCCCAGCCGGTCAGCGACCCGCACCAGATCCAGCACGACGCCCTCGACCGCCTCAAAGGCCTGCTCGACAAGCACATGGGTGACAAAGACCTGCTGCTGACCTGGTTCGGCCAGTTCATGACCGAGCCGCGCTACCCGGAGCAGGTCGTGGGTGAAGAGCTCACTGAGGAGCAACTGATCGAAGCGCTGGAAGATGGCGCCATCCTGATCCGCAACCCAAGCGCGCGCATGGCCTGGTCCGAGCTCAACGACGACCTGATGCTGTTCGCCAGCGGCCGCAGCTGCCCATTGCCGGCCAAACTGCGTGAGCTGCTGAAGCTGGTCTGTGCTGCCGATGCGTTACACATCGAAAACCTTGCAGAGTGGCTGCAGGATGAAGATGGCCTTATGCTGGTACAGCAGCTGATCAAACAAGGAAGCCTGGGATTCGCCAATGAATAAGATTCGTGTGCGCCTCGCCGACTGGCATAAGGACAACGCCGACATCCGCCGCATCCGTGAGGCGGTGTTCATTGCCGAACAGCACGTACCACCGGAGCTTGAGTGGGATTCGGACGATCCGACCGCGGTGCACTTCCTGGCCCTGGAGGGTGACTACCCGATCGGTACCGCCCGCCTGCTGCCTGACGGCACCATTGGCCGGGTCTCGGTACTCAAGGACTGGCGCGGCCTGAAGGTTGGCGATGCACTGATGAATGCGGTCATCGTCGAGGCCCAGAACAGCGACCTGAAGCAGCAGATGCTCAGTGCCCAGGTACACGCCACGCCGTTCTACGAGCGCTTGGGCTTTCGCGTAGTCAGCGAAGAGTTCCTTGAAGCCGGCATCCCGCATGTAGACATGGTGCGCGACTCGCGCGCCTGATCTTTCACCTGCACTGGCCTCTTCGCGGGCAAGCCCGCGAAGAGGCCGGCACAGGCTGAAGACACTTCCCCTGAAAAAAACCTGTACATCCATCCAGATAAAACTTGCCTCTGCGCCCCTGCTTGCGCATCCTACTGCCCATCACCCCCGATGAAGCGTGCTCGGCCATGCGCCTGTTCCTCTGCGAAAAACCCTCCCAGGCAAAAGACATCGCCAAAGTGCTCGGCGCCAACCGCAAGGCCGACGGCTGCTGGCAAGGCACCGACGTCTGCGTCACCTGGTGCATCGGCCACCTGCTCGAAACCGCCCCGCCCGACAGTTATGACGAACGCTACAAGCGCTGGAACCTCGCCGACCTGCCGATCATTCCCGAAAAATGGAAGATGCTGGTCAAGCCTAAGACCGCCAGCCAGTTCAAGGCTGTCAAACGCCTGCTAGGTGAGGCGCGCGAGCTGGTCATCGCCACCGACGCCGACCGCGAAGGCGAAATGATCGCCCGCGAACTGGTCGAGCACTGCCGTTACCGCGGGCCGATCCAGCGCCTGTGGCTGTCGGCCCTTGATGACGCCTCCATCCGCAAGGCCCTGGCACGCCTGCTGCCGGGCCAGGAAACCTTCAGCCTTTATCACTCGGCGCTGGGCCGCTCCCGCGCCGACTGGCTGATCGGCATGAACATGAGCCGGCTGTTCACCTTGCTCGGGCGCCAATCCGGCTACCAGGGCGTACTGCCGGTTGGCCGGGTACAGACCCCGACGCTGCGCCTGGTGGTGGACCGTGATCGGAGCATCGCCGACTTCGTCCCGGTACCGTTCTGGGCCATCGACGTGCAACTCGAACAGGCTGGCCAGGGCTTCAATGCCCAGTGGCGGGCCCCGGAAGATGCCTGTGACGACCAGGGCCGGTGCCTCAACCAGGCGCTGGCGCAACAGGCTGCCGCCGACATGGGCAATGCGGGCACTGCCCGCGTGGCCAAGGTGGCGACTGAACGCGTACGCGAAGCCGCCCCCCTGCCCTTCGACCTGGGCACCCTGCAGGAGCTGTGCTCAAAGAAGTTCGGCTTCGGCGCCCAGGAAACCCTCGACATCGCCCAGGCCCTGTACGAAACCCACAAACTGATCACGTACCCGCGCAGCGACTGTGGTTACCTGCCGCTGAGCCAGCACGCCGAGGCCCCCGCCATCCTTGCCGCCCTGCAGCGCGCCGATGGCAGCCTAGCGCCGCTGCAGGCTCACCTGGAGCCCCAGCGGCGCTCCCGCGCCTGGAATGACGCCAAGGTCAGTGCCCACCACGGCATCATCCCCACTGCCGCGGCCAGCGACCCCTCGCGCCTGCCCGCCAAGTACAAGGCGGTCTATACCCTCATCCGTGCCCGTTACCTGGCGCAGTTCCTGCCCAACCACGAGTACGACCGCACCCAGGCCGATTTCGACTGTGCAGGCCATGCCTTGCGTGCCGTGGGTAAGCAAATCGTCGAGCCTGGCTGGCGCCGTGCCTTGCCCGAGGCGCTGGCCCCGGCCAAAGGCCGCGAGGCGCCGCCGGCCCAGGTTCTGCCAGCCCTGCGCGAAGGCCAGGACTGCAACGTTCAAGGGCTGCAACTCAAGGACATGTGGACCCAGCCACCCAAGCCCTTTACCGAAGGCGACCTGATCAAGGCCATGAAAAACGTCGCCAAACTGGTAGATGACCCGCGGTTGAAGCAGAAGCTCAAGGAAACCACCGGCATCGGCACCGAAGCGACACGGGCCAGCATCATCCAGGGCTTGCTCGACCGTGGTTATCTGGTCAAGAACGGCAAGGCTTTGTCCGCGACGCCCGCAGCCTTCAGCCTCATCGACGCCGTACCCAGGGCCATTGCCGACCCTGGGACCACGGCCATCTGGGAGCAGGCCCTGGACATGGTGCAGAGCGGCGAAATGAGCCTGGAAGAGTTCGTCGCCCGGCAGTCGGCCTGGATGGGCAAGCTGGTCGAGCGCTGCAGCGGCATGCGCATGACCATTACCGCGCCAGCGGCCGGCGCCGCGCCACCTTGGAAAAAGAAGCGCCGGGGCGGCGGCAAAAGTAAAGCCACTGGAAGCAAACCGACCGCAGGCAAGCCAAGGCAGCCTCGTAAAAAGGCAGCGACCTGAAGCCTGCGCTGTATCTGTAGGAGCGGGCTTGCCCGCGAAAGGACCAGCACAGGCACCACCAAAACACAGGTAAACCATAAAACCCGACCAACGCACTGGCGCCGTGAAATTTACCTGCTAAATTTTCATGAAAATAATCACAATAATTTTCATGAGGCACCGGCATGTTCAAGCAATCCGCGCAACACATCGCCAGCTATTACGCCCAGACCTACCCCACCCACATTCCCCTGCGCCCCACCCTGCAAGGCCGCCACGACACCGACATCCTCATCGTCGGTGCAGGTTTCAGCGGCCTGCACACCGGCCTGAGACTAACCATGGCCGGCAAGCGTGTCACGCTGCTGGAAGCAAGCCGTGTGGCGTGGGCCGCTTCCGGGCGCAACGGCGGCCAAGCGTTGCTGGGCTGGTCGTGCGACATGCCACCGCTGGAGAAGGCCCTTGGCGTAGAACGCACCCGGCGCCTGTGGGACAGCATGTGCTGGGCGGCCGATGAAATGCGTGAGCTGCCACAGCGCCATGGCTTCGATATCGACTACCGGCTTGGCAGCTTGTGGACAGCCGTGCTGCCGCGCCGCGTAAAAATGCTTGAAGAAGCCCTGCACGACGCCGAAACCAAATGGGGCTATGACGCCCTGCGCCTGATAGGGCGCGACGAGCTACCCCAGTGGATCGACAGCCCACGCTACCAAGCCGCGCTGTATGACGCCAAAGGCGCCCACCTCAACCCCCTCAAGCTCGCCCAAGGCCTTGCCAGCAATATCGAGGCAGCCGGTGGCCATATTTTCGAGCAAAGCCAGGTGCTCGGCTACCAGCAGACTGGCAACGGTTATGTGACCCGCACTGAGCATGGCGAGGTACACAGCCAAATTCTGGTACTGGCCTGCAACGCGTACATCGACCGCCTCGACCCGGCCCTGTCGCGCCGCTTGCTGCCCGTCGGCTCCTACCAGGTCGCCACCGCGCCCCTGGAAGCTGACGTCGCCAAGTCATTGTTGCCGCGCAACAGCTGCGTGATCGACAACCAGTTCGTACCCGACTATTTCCGCCTTACCCCCGACAACCGCCTGCTGTTTGGCGGCGGCTGCACCTACCTGGGCGGCATCCCCAAGGATGTGGCCAGCGCCACCCGCCCTTACCTTGAACGGGTGTTCCCGCAGTTGGCCGGCGTGGCCATCGACTATGCCTGGGGCGGCCACATCGACTGCAGCATCCAGCGCACCCCCGACATCGGCCGGGACGGCGAGCGCTATTGGTTACAAGGCTTCTCGGGCCACGGCGTGCTGCCGACCCTGGCCGGGGCGCGGGCGGTCAGCGATGCGATCCTTGGCAACGATGACCTGCTGGCGCTGTACCAAGGTATCGATAACGGCCGCTTCCCAGGCGGCGACTTGATGGCCGCACCGCTGGAAGCCGCAGCCAAAGCCTGGTACAGGTTGCGCGACCATGTCTGATGAAGTTCAAACACTGGCGCTGCTGATTCGCGACCTGCGCAAGCACCGCGGGCTGACGCTCGACGAGCTGGCCGGTAAGGTCAAGCGCTCACTGGGGTTTCTGTCCCAGGTCGAGCGCGGCTTGTCACGGCCGACCGTGGCCGACCTGACCGCAATCAGCGAAGCCCTGCACGTACCGACCACCTACTTCTACCAGGCCGGCCAACCCCGGCCGCTGGACTGGGTTACCCGACCAGGTGAGCGGCGCACCATTTACTACGCCGAAGGCATCAGCGATGTGCTGGTGTCGCCTACCTTGAATGGCGGCTTTTCCATGCTCGAAAGCCACTTGGCGCCCGGCGCCAGCAGTGGCGAGGGGCACCTGAATGACAGTTCCGAGCAAGGCGGTTTCGTCCTGGAAGGTGAGCTGACGCTGTGGCGCGATGGCCACGCCGAGGCCGTCACGCTCCGGCGCAACGACAGCTTTCAGCTGCCGCCGCACAGCCAGTTCCGCTACGCCAACCTGACCGACCAGACGACCCGGGTTCTCTGGGTCTTCCGATGAGAGCACAGCATGACCATCACAACAGGTTTTCCCGATCTGCTCAGTGAAGTACGCGCCTTCCGTGCCCGCTACCCCGAAGTACGCCATGTCGACCTGCTGAGCCTGGACATCCCCGGGCATTTCTACGGCAAGCGCTACCCCGTCGACATGCTGGAAAAGGTCGCCGCCGGCAGCCCGCTGAAACTGCCGCAGAACTGCGTGTTGCTAGGGGTACAGGGCGGGCTGTTCCCGATTGGTGACTACTGTTTCAGCGACGGCGACCCGGATGCCGTGCGGCGCCTGATCCCCGGCACCCTCAAGCCAGTCACCTGGGAGCGCGAGCCGCTGGGGCAGATGTTGATCAGCTCCGACGGCACCGCCGCGCCCATCGAGTTCGAGCCCCGGGAAGTGCTCGCCCGCGTACTGCAACGCCTGGCGCGGCGTGGCATTCGCCCGGTGGTGGCGTTCGAGCTGGAGTTTTACCTGTTCGAACGGGCACTCAAGGAAGGGCTGCCGCAGTTCCCCCGCGACCCGTTCAGCGATGACCCGGACGATCAGCCCAACATGCACATCGAGCGCCTGTCACGCTTCAGCGACGTGCTGCGCGACATGGTCGAAACAGCCAACGCGCAAGGGGTGGATGCCAACGTCATCACGGCCGAGCTGGGGCCGGGCCAGTTCGAGATCAATTTCGGCCACTGCGACGACGGCCTGCGCGCCGCCGACTGGGCTGCCCTGTTCTGCCGCAGCACCCGTGGCGTGGCGCTCAAGCACGGGCTGCGTGCTTCGTTCATGAGCAAACCCTACCTGCACGCCCCTGGTAGCGGCATGCATGTACACGTCAGCCTGTACGACAACGACGGCAACAACCTGCTGGCTGCCGATGGGCAACGCCCGCTGCGCCATGCGGTGGCGGGCTGCCTGGCGGTCCTGCCGCACTGCATGCCGATCTTTGCAGCCAACCACAATGCGTTCCGTCGCTACGGCGCCATGGTCAACGCCGCCAGCCGTGCGAGTTGGGGCTATGAAGACCGCGATGCGTGCATACGCATTCCCGAGTCCGATGTGCGCAACTTGCGCATTGAGCATCGTCTGGCTGGCGCGGACGCCAACCCCTACCTGGTGCTGGCGGCGATCCTGTGCGGGATGGAGCATGGCCTGGATGCGGCGCAGGAGCCGATCACACCGCTGAACGAAGACCGCGGCAGCGGCATCGACTTCCCCAAGGACATGCTCAGCGCAGTCACCGCGATGCGCAGCCACCCCGCAGTGAATGAGGGGCTGGGGGAAGAATTCGTGATGGTGTATTGCGAGAACAAGCGGCAAGACCACCTGGCATTCATGCAAGAAGTCAGCGCCAGGGAGTACCGCTGGTTCCTGTAAAGGCTTGACTGCCAGTGCCGACCC
Organism: Pseudomonas sp. LAIL14HWK12:I10; assembly: GCF_900184205.1. Classification (NCBI taxonomy): domain Bacteria; kingdom Pseudomonadati; phylum Pseudomonadota; class Gammaproteobacteria; order Pseudomonadales; family Pseudomonadaceae; genus Pseudomonas; species Pseudomonas sp. LAIL14HWK12:I10. The sequence goes on from NZ_FXWU01000003.1 coordinate 633,011, forward strand.
TTTCGCGGGGCAAGCCCGCTCCCACAGGTTTACTACCAGGTTAAAGACGGTGGTATACCTGTGGGAGCGGGCTTGCCCCGCGAAGAGGCCGGTACTGACAACACAGAAATCTCTCCTATTCTCAATAGCTCACTTGGCAATCCCCTGCACAGAGGAGACGCAACCATGAGCTACGTAACCACGAAGGATGGCGTTCAGATCTTCTACAAAGACTGGGGCCCGCGCGATGCGCCGGTCATTCACTTCCACCACGGCTGGCCGCTCAGTGCCGATGACTGGGATGCCCAGTTGCTGTTCTTCCTGGCCCAGGGCTTTCGCGTAGTCGCCCACGACCGCCGCGGCCATGGGCGCTCCAGCCAGGTGTGGGATGGCCATGACATGGACCACTACGCCGATGACGTAGCCGCCGTGGTCGACCACCTGGGCATCCAGGGCGCCGTGCATGTCGGCCATTCCACGGGGGGCGGCGAAGTGGTGCGCTACATGGCACGCTACCCCGGCGACAAGGTGGCCAAGGCGGTACTGATTGCTGCAGTGCCACCGCTGATGGTGCAGACACCGGCTAACCCAGGCGGCCTGCCCAAGTCGGTCTTCGACGGCTTCCAGGCCCAGGTCGCGAGTAACCGGGCGCAGTTCTACCGCGACGTGCCCACGGGGCCTTTCTACGGTTACAACCGGCCCGGGGCCAAACCGTTGGAAGGCATCATCGGCAACTGGTGGCGCCAAGGCATGATCGGCAGTGCCAAGGCGCACTACGACGGCATCGTGGCGTTTTCGCAGACCGACTTCACCGAGGACCTCAAGCGCATCACACAACCGGTGCTGGTCATGCACGGTGACGATGACCAGATCGTGCCTTACGAGAACGCGGGCCCGTTGTCGGCCAAGTTGCTGCCTAATGCCACGTTGAAGACCTACAAAAGGTATCCGCACGGCATGCCGACCACCCATGCCGATGTGATCAATGCGGATTTGCTGTCGTTTATTCGGAGCTGAGATTTTTCAGGCCGATTGCTTGTTAAATGAAGCATCGCAACCGGCCTGTACTCTACACCTTCAAGCAACTGGTAAAATTATCAGTTGTGCATCTATAGCCTCTGGCTGAAAGTAGTCTGAACTGTACCCATCCCAGAGGTCGGCCATGCAGGACTCCCTTCAACACCAGCGCACCGTAAAAGGCCGGCACCCCAGCGAACGCTTCAATACGCTTGTTTATACAGCTTATGGTTACATCAATAAGCCACCCCCAGCCGTTTACCTTGGTTTCACTGGGCAGCACTATGATAGCTTCACGAACTGCTATCTCCTCGGCGAGGGTTATCGCGCTTACAGCCCTTCACTGGCGCGTTTCTTATCTCCAGATAACCTAAGCCCATTTGGACAAGGAGGGCGAAATGCATATGCTTACGGTGCAAACGACCCAATTAATCATGTCGACCCCTCGGGTCATATCCCTAGCAAAAAAACCACAAACGATGGTTATGTGAATTTTTCTACCTCTAAGCAGGCATACCTGGAAAAGAAATTAGTGTATCGGTCGAGCAAAGCCTTGCATAAAAAAAGCGACACGGAGCTAGTAAGTCTCGCACGTGACGCGACGCAAAGCATCGCAGGGCTAGAGGAAGTTGACTGGGGCCGTCCATCCATGCCGAGGAAGTACCTTATACGAGCCGCCGAACTCCCTCTGAGAAAGCAGCTTGTAAAGCTAATACCTCAATATGATTCAGACGAGACAGAAGCGGACCTGAAATTTTATTACAACCAACATGTCGAAAACTTCGAGAAAAAGCTGATAGAGAAAAATTTATTAAAAAAGTCAACATCCACGTCGACCTTGGAAACATTGCTGAGCGATTCAAATTCAGACATCCGGCAGGCAGGGTTTACCTAGCAACGTAGCTGAAGCAGAATTCCACTTCCCGTTTACTTTAGTCCCCCAAAATGCCCTTCGAACTCACCGTAGAACCCCTCACCTTACTCATCCTGGCCCTGGTTGCCTTCGTCGCCGGTTTCATCGACGCCATCGCCGGCGGCGGCGGCCTGCTCACCACCCCCGCCCTGCTCACCGCCGGCATGCCGCCACACCTGGTGCTGGGCACCAACAAGCTCAGTTCCACCTTCGGCTCGGCCACGGCCGGCTTCACTTACTACAAGCGCAAACTGTTCCACCCCGCGCAGTGGCGCCCGGCGTTGTTCGCCACCCTGGTAGGCGCCTCGCTGGGCGCGGTGATCGCCCACTACCTGCCCGCCGAATGGCTGAACAAGATGCTCCCAGTCGTGGTCTTCGCCTGCGGCGTCTACTTGCTGTTCGGCGGCACGCCCAAGGCGCCGCTGGATGCCGACGCACCGATCAAGAAGAAATGGCAGGTCCCCCAAGGCTTCACCCTGGGTTTCTACGATGGCGTGGCGGGCCCCGGCACTGGCGCGTTCTGGACCGTGAGCACCCTGCTGCTGTACCCGATCGACCTGGTGCGCGCCAGCGGTGTGGCGCGCAGCATGAACTTCGTCAGCAACATCGCGGCGCTGACGGTGTTCATCATTTCCGGGCAGGTGGATTATGTCGTCGGCCTGTGCATGGGCCTGTCGGTGATGGTGGGTGCGTTCTTCGGCGCACGCACGGCGATCAGCGGCGGCAGCAAGTTCATCCGCCCGGTCTTCATCACCGTGGTGCTGGCGCTGACCGTGCGCCTAGCGTGGCAGCACTGGTTCGGGCAGGCCTAAGCGTTCAGCCACGTACAAATCGATCAGGTAACGGGCGATGGAGCGCCCGGCCGGCAGCGGCGGCAGGTCATGCACGCTGAACCACTGGGCATCCTCGATCTCGTCGGGCTGCATGACGATCTCGCCGCCCGCGTACTCGGCATGGAACCCCAGCATCATCGAATGCGGGAACGGCCAGCACTGGCTGCCGACGTAACGGATGTTCTGTACCTTGACCGCCACCTCTTCGCGCACTTCGCGCACCAGGCAATCCTCGGCCGACTCGCCGGGCTCGGCAAAGCCCGCCAAGGTGCTGTAGACACCGGTGACGAAACGCGGCGAGCGCGCCAGCAGAATCTCGTCACCGCGGGTGACCAGCACGATCATGCTCGGCGAAATGCGCGGGTAGCTGCGCAGGTCGCACGGCTGGCAGTACATCGCCCGCTCCCAGCGGATTTGCGTCATCGCCTGGCCGCAGCTGCCGCAAAAACGGTGCTCGCGTGCCCAGGTACCGATCTGCGCGGCATAACCCAGCACCTTGTACAGGTCGAAGTCGCCTTCGAGCATGAACGCCCGCAGGCCACGCCAGCTGCAACCCGGCAGGTCGGTGGCGCTGCGCAGCTCAAGCAGGAACACCGGTTCGCCATCGAAGTGACCGATACCATGCTCGCACAGCACGTCCAGGTCCTGGCGCTTGAGCCATTCGCGGGGGAACAGCGCGCCATTGTCGTCCACCAGGAACCCTTCCGGGCTGCGGGCGACGGCCAAGCCCCCGGTGATCTGCGGGTCGAGTACTGCGGTAGTCCAGCGTGCTGACATGTCGGGGTTCCTTGCTGCGCGCCCCCCGACCCAGTCAGTCGGCGAACGTCGGTTTCTGTTTGCTCATGTGCGCCGCCACGGCCACGCGCAGGTCTTCGGACTGCAGCATCGCGGCGTTCCAGGTGGCGATGTATTCAAGGCCATCGTCAATGCGATGGTCACGCATGTAGCTGAGCATTTCCTTGGTGCCGGCCACGGCGATCGGCGATTTTGCGGCAATCTCACGGGCGATGGCAAAGACCCCGTCAAGCAGCGCGGCCTGATCATCATAGACCCGGTTGACCAGGCCGATGCGCAGCGCCTCATCGGCCTCGACGTTGCGCCCGGTGAATGCCAGCTCGCGCATGATGCCGTCGCCAATGATACGTGGCAAACGTTGCAGCGTGCCGACATCGGCGGCCATGCCCATGTCGATTTCCTTGATCGAGAACTGCGCATTTTGGCTGCAGTAACGCATGTCGCACGCCGAGATGAGGTCGATGGCGCCCCCAATGCAGTAGCCCTGGACGGCCGCCAGCACCGGCTTGCGGCATTTGTCGACGGCGTTGAACGACGCCTGCAGGCGCAGGATGGTGCTGCGCAGCAAGCGCGCATTACGGCCAACGTCCTTGCCCAACTGGCCGGCCAGCGAGGCCAGCATCATCAGGTCGATGCCGGCAGAGAAATGCTTGCCCGCACCGCTGATGACGACGGCGCGCACCGCATCGGTGTCGTCGACCCACTGGAAGATGTCGATGATCTCCTCCCAGAAGGCAGCATTCATCGCGTTGACTTTCTCGGGGCGGTTGATCTGGACGTGGGCAATGCTTTCAGTCAGTTCAACCTTGAACGCGCTGTACTCGGTCACGGGCGGCACTCCTACTGGGAAAGGGTCATAACGCAGGATGTTAACCCAGCCAGGAGGCCGCACTTGTGCCAAAAGCAGGACGGCAAATCTTGCCTAAGTCGGCACGATCCGGCACCGTGCGCCATCGCTGAATCATAAGGATACATATTCATGCCCCGCTCCCTGCCCGGTGCGCTCGCCCACAACTTCCTGGGCCAGTCACCGCTTTGGTACAAGGCTGTCATCGGCCTGTTCTTGGTGCTCAACCCCTTGCTGCTGCTGACTGCAGGCCCGGTCACGGCGGGCTGGGTGCTGGTGATCGAATTCATCTTTACCTTGGGCATGGCGCTGAAGTGCTACCCGTTGATGCCTGGCGGCTTGTTGCTGGTCGAAGCACTGCTGCTCGAGATGACCACCCCGCAGGCCCTGTACGAGGAGCTGCTGCACAACTTTCCGGTGATTCTGCTGTTGATGTTCATGGTCGCCGGCATTCACTTCATGAAAGAGCTGCTGCTGTTCCTGTTCTCGCGGATCTTGCTCGGTGTGCGCTCGAAGGCGGCCCTGTCGCTGCTGTTCTGCGTGCTGTCAGCGTTCCTCTCGGCCTTTCTGGATGCGCTGACAGTCACGGCGGTGATCATCAGCGCTGCCGTGGGCTTCTACGCGGTCTTTCACCGCGTTGCCTCGGGCGCCAACCCGCGTGAAGAAAGCGCGCTCGACAGCGACCAACATATCCCGCAACTGCACCGCGAAGACCTCGACCAGTTCCGCGCCTTCCTGCGCAGCCTGTTGATGCACGGTGCGGTCGGCACTGCATTGGGCGGCGTGTGCACGCTGGTGGGCGAACCACAGAACCTGCTGATCGGCCATGAGATGGGCTGGCACTTCGCCGACTTCTTCCTCAAGGTCGCCCCGGTGTCGTTGCCGGTGCTCGGCGCCGGGCTGCTGACCTGCGTAGCGCTGGAAAAACTACGCCTGTTCGGCTACGGCACACTGATGCCTGAACGCGTGCGCCAGGTGCTGGCTGCCTACGCCGCCGAAGATGACGCCGCCCGTACGCCGGCCCAGCGTGCCGCGCTGTGGGTACAAGGCAGCGCCGCGCTGATCCTGATCATCTGCCTGGGGCTGCACATTGCCGAAGTGGGCCTGATCGGCCTGCTGGTGATCGTGTTGATCACTGCGTTCACCGGCATCACCGACGAACACCGCCTGGGCCGCGCCTTCCAGGATGCCATGCCGTTCACCGCGCTGTTGGTGGTGTTCTTCGCCGTGGTCGCGGTGATCCATCAGCAGCAGTTGTTCAGCCCGCTGATTGCCTGGGTACTGGCACTGCCTGCCGAACAACAACCGGGCATGCTGTACCTGGCCAACGGTTTGCTGTCGGCGATCAGCGACAACGTGTTCGTCGCCACCATCTACATTACCGAGGTCAAGCAGGCCTTCATGAACGGCGGCATGAGCCGCGAGCATTTCGAGACGCTGGCGGTGGCGATCAATACCGGCACCAACCTGCCAAGCGTGGCGACGCCGAATGGGCAGGCGGCGTTCTTGTTCTTGCTGACCTCGGCGATTGCACCGCTGATTCGCCTGTCGTATGGGCGCATGGTGTGGATGGCGCTGCCCTATACCGTGGTCATGGGTGGGCTGGGCTGGTGGGCGGTGACTTACTGGCTGTAAAACCTGGCGGCGTGGGGATATTCGATACAACTTTTCCCGCACGCCCGCATCGAAGCAAAGGTAAGTCCCCATTCGCTTCAAGGAGGTTCGCTATGGCGATGCGCACGGCACTGATGCTTTCCTGCATAACCCTTGCCCTGCTCGGCTGCGCGGGTTCGAACGATGAACACCGCACGCCGCCGACCACCCAGCAGGTCGACCTGCAACGCTACCAGGGCACCTGGTATGAGCTGGCGCGCCTGCCGATGTTCTTCCAGCGCAACTGCGTGCAATCCGAAGCGCGTTACGGCCTGCGTGAGGACGGGCGCATTGACGTCAACAACCGCTGCAAGGAAAAGGACGGCCAGTGGAACGAGGCCAAGGGCATCGCCGAAGCCCAGCAACCGGGCAAGACCGACAAGCTCTGGGTGCAGTTCGACAACTGGTTCAGCCGGCTGGCTCCGGGCCTGACCAAGGGTGAGTACTGGGTGCTTTACCACGACAAGGACTACCGCGTGGCCCTGGTCGGGCACCCCAACCGCGAGTACCTGTGGTTGCTCTCGCGCACGCCGGCAATCACCGACCAGGAACGCGAGCAACTGCTGTCGATTGCCCGCAAGCAAGGCTACGACACCAGCAAGCTGATCTGGCGCCAGGAAGGCTAGCCCGCTGCACGGCTGGCACGTCGACGACGCGGGGCAATCAGGCTAAGGTGTGCGCCCCGCCTCCCCTCGAAGGAACGAGCCGTTGATCACCTGCCACGTCAAATACACCGTCGACCCTTACCAGCTGCCGGCCTTCGAAGCCTATTCGCGCCTGTGGATGCGCCTGGTCACGCGCATGGGCGGCAAGCACCATGGCTATTTCCTGCCTGCCGAAGGTGCCAACAACATCGCCTACTGCCTGTTCAGTTTTTCAAGCCTGGCCGCCTACGAGCAGTACCGCAAGCAGGCAGAGACCGACCCGGAATGCATCGCTGCAGTCGCCCTGGCCACTGAGCAACGGTTCATCCTCAGCTATGAACGCAGCTTCCTCAAGCCGCTGCTCGAACCGCGCATTCGCTCGCTGGCGCTGTGCGTTTTCCATCACCAAGGGAAGATTCTGGTCAACGTCTTCGACGACCCGGTGACGCAGCAGACGCTGTGCCGCCCACTCGGGGGTGGTATCGAGTTTGGTGAGCGGGGCCGTGACGCCATCGCCCGGGAAATCGAAGAAGAATTGGGGCAGTCGATCAGCGATGTGCGGTTGCTCGGCACGCTGGAGAGCCTGTTCCACTATGCCGATACGCCGGGGCATGAGATTGTGCAGGTATTCGATGCACGCTTGGACGACGCCAGCCTTTACCAGCAGCCCTGGGTAGAAGGCCGCGAGTCCGACGGCAGCCCCTTCCGCGCCCGGTGGTGCGATAGCGCCGACTTCGAGCGCATCGGCCCGCTTGTGCCGCAGGGCCTGCAAGCGTTGTTGCGCGACCTGTCGCTGCTGGGCTGAAGCAAAGGAGCCTGATCATGGACCTGCTGTTTCTAGGCACCAGTGCCGGGGTGCCGACCAAGGCCCGCAACGTCAGTGCCACGGCCCTCATCGAGGCCAGCGGCAGCCACTGGTACCTGATCGATTGCGGCGAAGGCACGCAGCATCGGCTGCTGCAGACGCCGCTGTCGATACGCGACCTGCGCGGCATCTTCATCACCCATGTACACGGCGACCATTGCTTCGGCCTGCCCGGCCTGCTGGCCAGCGCCGGGATGAGCGGGCGTACCCAGCCGCTGGATATCATCCTGCCCGCCGCCCTGCATGACTGGGTGCGCCTGGGCTTGACCGCCAGCGACACTTACCTGCCTTTCGAGGTGCGCCTGCTCGCCGTTGAAAGCCTGACTGACTGGCGTAGCGAGACGCTGCAGGTCAGTACTGTGCAGCTGTCGCACCGGGTGCCGAGCGTGGGCTTCGTGTTCACCGAGCTCAACCCCGAACCGCGCCTGGACGTGCAGCGCCTGGATGCCGAAGGCATTCCACGCGGGCCGTTGTGGGGCGACCTGGCCAAAGGGCTGTCGGTCGAGCATGAGGGGCGGACCCTGCACGGCCAGGACTACCTGCGCGCATCGCGGCCGGCGCGACGGGTGATCGTGTGCGGTGACAACGACAACCCCGAGCTGTTGGCGGAGGCGGCCAAGGGCGCGGATGTGATGGTGCACGAAGCGACCTTTACCCAGGCGGTCGTCGAGCGCACGGGGACTACCTTCGGCCACAGTACAGCGGCGCAAGTGGCACGGTTTGCCGAGGCGGCGGGTGTGCGCAACCTGGTGCTCACGCATTTCAGTGCACGCTACCAGGGCGATCCGCGGCGCAGCCCGTGCATCGACGATATACGTGTGGAGGCCCTGGCGCATTACAGCGGGCATCTGACCTTGGCGCAGGACCTGCAGCGGTATCACATTGGGCGGGATGGGTGTCTTGTGGTGGTGGGGTAGATAGGGTTGCGGCTGATAGGTGCATGCCGTTAGGGCTGTGGCGCCTATGAGATCGAGCGCCGCCCGCGCGGCGCTTCGCAGCACAAGGCTGCTCCCACATCTGTTTCGGGCCAGTTATTCCTGAGGCATGGGCGCGCGGCCCCTTGGTGCCCACCTTGATATCGAGTCGGACCAACAAGGCGGTCGCGCGCAGACTTCACAGGCCTCACTGGCCCGAAACAAATGTGGGAGCAGCCTTGTGCTGCGAAGCGCCGCGCGGGCGGCGCTCGATCTCATAGGCGATGAAAACCTCCCGCCAGGCACCTGTCAGCCGCCCCCCATCCCTCAAGACATACCGCCCCTACGCCGCCAACCGCCCACTGGCAATCGCCTCCGACGCCGCCAGCATCGCCCGCAACAACACCGCACACCCCGCCGCCAGGTCCTCCGGTGTGGCGTTCTCGATTTCGTTGTGGCTGATGCCATTCTCGCAAGGCACGAAGATCATCCCCGCTGGCCCCAATTCGGCCAGGAAGATCGCGTCATGCCCGGCTCCACTGACGATATCCATGTGCGGCAGGCCCAGCGCACCTGCGGAATCGCGCACGGCATCGACGCAGGCCTTGTCGAAATACAGCGCCGGGAAATCCGCCGTAGGGATCAGCTCATGCGCCAGGCCATGCTTGGCGCAGGTGCTTTCGATCACCCCGCGCACTTCGGCAATCATCGCGTCCAGTTGCTCGCCTTCAAGGTGACGGAAGTCCAGGGTCATGCGCACCTCACCCGGGATCACGTTGCGTGACCCCGGGTAGGCCTGCAGGCAACCCACCGTGCCACAGGCATGTGGCTGGTGCCCAAGGGCCGTACGGTTGACTGCCTCGACCACGGCGGCAGCGCCCACCAAGGCATCCTTGCGCAAGTGCATGGGCGTTGGGCCGGCATGGGCTTCGACCCCGCGCAAGGTCAGGTCGAACCACTTCTGGCCCAGCGCACCCAACACCACGCCGATGGTCTTGGCCTGGTCTTCAAGGATCGGCCCCTGCTCAATATGCGCTTCGAAATAAGCCCCCACTGGGTGGCCGAGTACCGCGCGCTGGCCGGCGTAGCCGATAGCATCGAGCGCCTCGCCAACACTCACCCCTTGTGCATCACGCTTGGCCAGCGTCTCTTCCAGCGTGAACTTACCGGCGAACACCCCAGAGCCCATCATGCAAGGGGCAAAGCGCGAGCCCTCCTCGTTGGTCCACACCACCACTTCCAGCGGCGCTTCGGTTTCAACGCAGAGGTCGTTGAGGGTGCGGATCACCTCCAGCCCGGCCATCACCCCATAACAGCCATCGAACTTGCCGCCGGTGGGCTGGGTATCAATATGGCTGCCGGTCATCACCGGTGGCAGCTTAGGGTTGCGCCCTGGGCGGCGGGCGAAAATATTGCCGACCGCATCGACACTCACAGTGCAACCGGCTGCCTCGCACCACTCGACGAAGAGGTCGCGGGCCTGACGGTCGAGGTCGGTCAGCGCCAGCCGGCAGACACCGCCTTTGGCTGTGGCGCCGAGGCGGGCAAGGTCCATCAGCGATTGCCACAGGCGTGCGCTGTCAACGTGGCGGGCGGTGGTCTTGAGGATATCGTGGACTGGAGTCATGGGTTTTCCCTCAGGCTTTTTTGTTGTTTATCAAGGCAACGGCTTGGCCACCCGCGCCGGGCTGCGCGCCGCCAAGCCACCCAGGACGTAGTACAACGCCCCACCCAGCAGCGAGCCGGTGAACCAGCCATAGTCGTAGAACCAGCTGAAGCTGCTGTTGCCGATCGACATCACGGTCAGCGCCACCGGGACGCCGAAGGCGGCAAACCCAGCCCAGTTCCAGGCCGGATACACGTCATCGCGGTACAACCCGGCCAAGTCCAGGCGCTGGCGACGGATCAGGAAGTAGTCCACCACCATGATCCCGGCAATCGGCCCGAGCAGGCTCGAGTAACCCAGCAACCAGTTCGAATAAACGCTTTCCAGGCTCAGGTCCGAGACAATCCAGCCCAGCTTCTTGAGCAGTTCATGGCCCATCAGCGCCAAGCCGATAAACCCGGTCAGCCACACCGCGCGGCTACGCCCGATCAGGCGCGGCGCGATGTTCTGGAAGTCGTTGGTGGGCGAGACGATGTTCGCCGCCGTGTTGGTCGACAACGTGGCGATCACGATCAACGCCATGGCCAGCGCCACCCAGCCCGGGCTTTGGATCTTGCCGATCAGGCTGACCGGGTCAGACACCGTTTCACCCACCAGCGACGCGGAGGCTGCAGTCAGCACCACGCCCAATGCCGCGAACAGGAACATGGTCAGCGGCAGGCCGAAGATCTGCCCCAGTATCTGGTCCTTCTGGCTTTTGGCGTACCGGCTGAAGTCGGGAATGTTCAGCGAGAGCGTGGCCCAAAAACCGACCATGGCGGTGAGCCCGGCACAGAAGTAGCTGACCACACTGGCGCCCTCTGGCCGCTTGGGCGGCTGCGCCAGCAACTCGGTCATCGACATGTGCGGCAGTGCCCAGAACAGCAAGCCCACGCCCACCGCCACCAGCAACGGCGCCGAAAGCGTTTCGAGCCACTTGATCGACTCCGCCCCGCGCAATACCACCCACAGGTTGAGGGCCCAGAAAATCATGAAGCCGATCACCTCCCCGGTGCCCTCCAGGGCGTTCCAGCCATCGAACATCGAGCCGAGGAACAGGTGAATGGCCAGGCCGCCGAACATCGTCTGGATACCGAACCAGCCGCAGGCCACCACCGCGCGAATCAAGCACGGCACGTTCGAGCCGAGGATGCCAAACGAGGAACGCAACAGCACCGGAAACGGGATGCCGTACTTGGTGCCAGGGAACGCGTTGAGGGTCAGCGGGATCAGCACGATGAGGTTGGCCAGCAGGATCGCCAGCAGCGCCTCGCCCACGCTCAGGCCAAAGTAGGCCGTGAGCACGCCGCCGAGGGTGTAGGTGGGCACGCAGATGGACATACCCACCCACAGGGCGGTGATGTGCCATTTGTTCCAGGTGCGTTGGTGCACCTTGGTGGGTGCGATGTCGTGGTTGTAGCGCGAGCTGTCGAGCACGTCAGTGCCTGCGTCCAGCTCGAACAGGCCATCCTGCTCGATCACTTGCGATCTGCTCTGTTGCATGGGGCCTTCTCCAGGTTTTTCTAATTGTTTGCTCATCGGGCTAAAGCGATGGCCGGAGTACACACACCACCAGTACTGCTCCTCCGGTCCGGCCTGGCGGTTGTGGCCGTACTCAAATTACGTGCCGGGTTGGCCTGAGCCGTCCCGGGTGGCCGCCGCCGACCGGAGGTAATCAACTGAACTGCAAGGCATTTATCGACGCAAGGCGAAAGCACGGTTATCCCTTCGCCTGCCTGTTGCGCCCGCTCAAGCCAGGCTTGCGCCCGGCGCGTGTTTCAAACCGGTGCAGCCTGTTTTTTCAACCGCGCGGCAGGCGTCTTCTGGCCCGCTATCAAGCAGCTGATTTTGCATGGAAAATCTTGACCAATTTGGCTTCTTGTCAAGTGCGTCAAAATGGTGAAAGGCCTCACCATTTTGGTGATTCAAACAATAATTATCTAAATATCAATAAGTTACGAAAGTTATAAGCTCATAAATTATTTTCTTGAACAATCCCAAATCACCATCTAGATTCCATTCTTGTCAGGTCTGACAGGATTGTAGGCTACCCTTCGATCACCGGCAGTCACTGGCGTATAACAATTCAAGAACCGGCCCAGACCGGTCAGCCTGCGAGGAAGACGGCATGTCCCTGTTGATCCGTGGTGCCACCGTGATCACCCACGAAGAGCGTTACACCGCCGATGTACTGTGTGTCGATGGCCTGATAGCGGCCATAGGCGCAAACCTCGAACCGCCCACCGACTGCGAAATCCTCGACGGCAGTGGCCAGTACCTGATGCCCGGCGGCATCGACCCGCACACCCACATGCAGCTGCCCTTCATGGGCACCGTGGCCAGCGAAGACTTCTTCAGCGGCACCGCTGCCGGCCTGGCCGGTGGTACCACCTCCATCATCGACTTCGTCATCCCCAACCCGCAGCAATCATTGCTGGAGGCCTTTCACACCTGGCGTGGCTGGGCGCAAAAGAGTGCCTGCGACTACGGCTTCCACGTCGCCATCACCTGGTGGAGCGAGCAGGTCGCAGAAGAGATGGGCGAGCTGGTGGCCAACCACGGGGTGAACAGCTTCAAGCACTTCATGGCGTACAAGAACGCCATCATGGCGGCCGACGATACCTTGGTCGCCAGCTTCGAGCGCTGCCTGCAACTGGGCGCGGTGCCTACCGTGCATGCCGAGAACGGCGAGCTGGTCTACCACCTGCAGAACAAGCTGCTGGCCCAAGGCCTGACCGGGCCAGAGGCACACCCGCTGTCGCGCCCTTCGCAGGTCGAAGGCGAGGCGGCCAGCCGTGCTATCCGTATTGCCGAAACCATCGGTACGCCGCTGTATGTGGTGCACATCTCGAGCCGCGAAGCCCTGGACGAGATCACCTACGCTCGGGCCAAAGGCCAGCCGGTGTATGGTGAGGTACTGCCAGGCCACCTGCTGCTCGACGACAGCGTCTACCGCAATCCGGATTGGGCCACGGCCGCAGGCTATGTAATGAGCCCGCCCTTCCGCCCGCGGGAACACCAGGAAGCCCTGTGGCGCGGCCTGCAGTCGGGCAACCTGCACACCACCGCCACCGACCACTGCTGCTTCTGCGCCGAACAAAAGGCCATGGGCCGCGATGACTTCAGCCGCATCCCCAATGGCACCGCCGGTATCGAAGACCGCATGGCGGTGCTGTGGGATGCCGGAGTCAACAGTGGGCGCTTGTCGATGCAGGAATTCGTCGCGCTGACCTCCACCAACACGGCCAAGATCTTCAACCTGTTCCCGCGCAAGGGCGCGATTCGCGTCGGTGCCGACGCTGACCTGGTGCTGTGGGACCCGCAGGGCACGCGGACGATTTCGGCGCAAACCCACCACCAGCGCGTGGACTTCAACATTTTCGAAGGCCGCACCGTTCGCGGCATCCCCAGCCACACCATCAGCCAGGGCCGTGTGCTGTGGGCCGATGGCGATTTGCGCGCCGAACCTGGCGCCGGTCGTTACGTGGAGCGCCCGGCCTACCCCTCGGTGTACGAGGTGTTGGGCCGCCGCGCCGAGCAACAGCGCCCGACCCCCGTTCAGCGCTGAGCATTACCCGCACTGCACCTGCACTGCCGTACCGGCCCTGAAGAGGCCGGGCGGCGCCGTATTGCCGTTGACTGCCACATCCAAAAAAGAAAAGAGAGGCTACAACCGTGATCGATGCCCTGAACCACTTGCCGCGCCCCCGGGCCGGCGCCGACCAGCTGGCCGAGCGCTTCGGCGATCTCGCCCCTCCCCTCACCGCCCGCCAGGCCGCCGTGGAGAGCGCACGCTGCCTGTATTGCTACGACGCGCCCTGCGTCAATGCGTGCCCCAGCGAAATCGACATTCCCTCGTTCATCCACCGCATCAGTGACGAGAACCTGCAAGGCGCCGCCGAACGCATTCTCTCGGCCAATATTCTCGGCGGCAGTTGCGCCCGTGTCTGCCCGACCGAAATCCTCTGCCAACAGGCCTGCGTACGCAACAACGCCCAAGAATGCGCACCGGTGCTGATTGGCCAGTTGCAACGCTATGCGCTGGACAACGCGCACTTCACCGAGCACCCCTTCACCCGGTCCCCCGCTACCGGCAAGCGCATCGCCGTGGTCGGCGCCGGCCCTGCGGGGTTGTCCTGCGCGCATCGCCTGGCCATGCATGGGCATGACGTGGTGGTGTTCGAAGCCTGCGAAAAAGCCGGTGGCCTCAACGAATACGGTATCGCCCGCTATAAACTGGTAGACGACTACGCCCAGCGCGAAGTGGAATTCCTGCTGGGCATCGGTGGCATCGAAATCCGCCACGGCCAACGCCTGGGGGACAACCTTGGCCTGGGCGAGCTGCGCGATCAATACGACGCGGTGTTCCTGGGCCTGGGCCTGAATGCGGTGCGCCAGCTCGGCTTGGCCGATGAAGAGGCTCCTGGGGTGCTCGCCGCCACGCAATACATCCGCGAACTGCGCCAGGCCGATGACCTGAGCCAACTGCCGCTGGCCGACCGCTGCCTGGTGATCGGCGCCGGCAACACCGCCATCGACATGGCCGTGCAGATGAGCCGCCTGGGCGCCCGTGACGTCAACCTGGTGTACCGCCGCGGCCACGCCGACATGGGCGCCACCGATCACGAGCAAGACATCGCCAAGGCCAACCAAGTGCGCCTGCACACCTGGGCACGCCCCGAAGCGGTACTGCTGGACGATGCCGGCCAGGTGCGCGGCATGCGCTTTGCCCGCACCGAGCTTGCCGACGGGCGCCTGCGCGACACCGGCGAAACCTTCGAGCTGGCCGCCGATGCGATCTTCAAGGCCATCGGCCAACGCTTCGATGACGCCAGCCTCGCCGACCCCGTGGCGGCGCAACTGGCCCGCGAGGGTGAACGCATTCGCGTCGATGCGCACATGCGCACCAGCCTGGCGGGCGTCTACGCGGGCGGCGACTGTACCGCCCTGGGCCAGGACCTCACCGTCCAGGCTGTGCAGCACGGCAAGCTGGCCGCTGAAGCCATCCATGCCCAACTCATGCTCAACGTGGAGGCAGCGTAAATGGCCGACTTGTCTATCGAATTTGCCGGCATCAAGGCACCCAACCCGTTCTGGCTCGCCTCGGCGCCCCCCACTGACAAGGCCTACAACGTGGTCCGCGCCTTCGAGGCTGGCTGGGGCGGTGTGGTCTGGAAAACCCTGGGCGAAGACCCGGCGGCGGTCAACGTGTCGTCGCGCTACTCGGCGCACTACGGCCCTAACCGCCAGGTGCAGGGGATCAACAACATCGAACTGATCACCGACCGCTCGCTGGAGATCAACCTGCGCGAGATCACCCAGGTGAAGAAGGACTGGCCCGACCGTGCGCTAATCGTGTCGTTGATGGTGCCGTGCGAGGAAGAATCCTGGAAGTTCATCTTGCCCCTGGTGGAGGCCACGGGCGCGGACGGTATCGAGCTGAACTTCGGCTGCCCCCACGGCATGCCTGAGCGCGGCATGGGCGCGGCAGTCGGCCAGGTGCCGGAGTATGTGGAAATGGTCACCCGCTGGTGCAAGACCTATTGCGCCCTGCCGGTGATCGTAAAGCTCACACCCAACATCACCGACATTCGCCAGTCGGCCCGCGCCGCGCACCGTGGCGGGGCGGATGCGGTGTCGTTGATCAACACCATCAACTCGATCACCAGCGTGGACCTGGACCGCATGGTGGCCCACCCCATTGTCGGCGACCAGAGCACCCACGGCGGCTATTGCGGTTCGGCGGTCAAGCCGATCGCGCTGAACATGGTCGCGGAAATCGCCCGCGACCCGGAAACACGCGGCTTGCCCATCTGTGGCATCGGCGGCATCGGCAACTGGCGAGACGCTGCCGAGTTCATTGCCCTGGGCAGTGGCGCCGTGCAGGTATGCACGGCAGCGATGCTGCACGGCTTCCGCATTGTCGAAGACATGAAAGATGGCCTGGCGCGCTGGATGGACCAGCATGGGCACCGCAACCTGGAAGCGTTCAGAGGCCAGGCGGTGGGGCACACCACCGACTGGAAGTACCTGGACATCAACTACAAGTCAGTGGCGCACATTGACCAGGACGCCTGCATTGGGTGCGGTCGCTGCCATATCGCCTGTGAAGATACCTCGCACCAGGCCATTGCCAGCACGGCCAAGGCCGACGGCACCCACGTCTACAGCGTGATCGAGGAGGAATGCGTGGGCTGCAACCTGTGCCAGATCACTTGTCCGGTGGAAAACTGCATCGACATGGTGGCGCAGGATACCGGCAAGCCTTACCTGAACTGGACACAGGATCCGCGTAACCCCTATCGCGAGGCGAGCTGAGGCTGAAAAAGCCGGGGCCGCTGCGCAGCCCTTCGCGGGGCAAGCCCGCTTGTATGGTTAGACTTGAAGGGGTGGTGGGACTAAATGCCCGATTCTGACTGTTCGCAGCAGTACAGACCGTGGGAGACATCGCCCCACCCCTTCCACCAAAGCGCCGATAAAGAATGCATCGTTTGCAAGCGACGATAGAAGCAAGCCAGCGCCTCTTGGTGAAACCCCTTCAAGCCTAAAAACCTTAACGTGGAGTACGGCCCATGGCAATGCAGGCAGGTAGATTGATCGTGGGTGCGGACGTTGCAAAAGCTGAGCTGGTTATCCATCACGACAGCAGTGATGAG